>JAGBAS010000078.1 GCA_017938885.1 Clostridia bacterium | reverse complement strand
CCGTCGTGGATATAGGTTCTTCTTCCCTTCTCGGCCAGCACCACCAGCACCACGGGCGCACCGTAGAAGGGGTCACGGTCGCTCCCCATGACGGCGGCGTTATCGCGGGAGAGGCGGTCGCGGGTGTCCTTGTCGGTGATGGCGACGATCACGGTATTCTGGGTGTTCATGCCGCTGGGTGCGTAGAGGCCTGCCTCGATGATGGCGTCGATGGTCTTTCGGGGGAGCATATCGGGCTTGAATTTGCGGATGGAACGGCGGGTGAGGATGGTTTCAAGGGTGGGGTTCATGGGGCGTCTCCTTTCATGCGTCGGATAGTTGGAATTGTTGCTTGAATTCATGCAACAGCTCGGGAATACCGTAACCGTTTGCATCCCGTCCGTCGCCAACGGCAGGGATCTCAATCAGATGCTTCCCCTCCACGCGGAAATCCGTGCGCTCCACGTCGGGTATGCAGGTCGCTCCGGGCTTGATGCGGAGCCTGCGAAGCGTCACCGTTTTACCCGTATGCAGCATACACCAAACGCCGCCAATACAGCAAGCGTTCTTAGGCAAAAAGAAGTAGCCAAGAATGTCGCGCGCGTCAAAGCAGGAATCCGCCGCATTCGCAAAGGCGATCCAGAGCAACCATAACCGCAGGGCCGGGCATAGCAAGGCAACTACAGTCGGCAAAAGCGTGAGCAGTAATAACGGAAAGGCTGAAAGCAAAACACTCTCGGTTCGCGTGAGAACCGTCATATCCGCCTTGACATATGCTCCCGGCATATGCCATTTGCCCGGGAAGGGAAAGAAACGAATGGCGTACACCCGCCGTCCGGTAAGCCACAGGAACAAGGCATGGCTGAGCTCGTGCAACGGGAGAAGGAGCAACGCGAGCAGAGCGAAAAGGGGGAACTGATTCTTGAACACGCCCGCGTGAAATATCGCCCATGAAACCGCCGCGACAGACCAAACGATTCCCCAAACAAGCGAAACCGTCTTGGGTGCCGGCTTGATATCCTTCAGCCATTCACCACCCTCTAACAAGTAGGATACACGGGGGTAGTCGTGGGATTCGTTTTTTCGGAAAGTCACCTTCATACAAGCTTTGCTACTCCTTTGCCACCAGTATCATCATTATAGCAAACTTCCCCGCATTTGTCAACCTTTTCTCCTATATCAAAGAAATTTACGCGGGGCAGGAATAAGCTTTGTCGTTTTTTCAAATAATACCCATACAGCAGTCATTGCACCGCAACACTGCACCGTCATGCTACACTCGGCCGCAGAGCTTCCTGCGCCGTTCGCATACAACACGAAGAACACAACAGAAAGGACTCCGTTATCATGAAAGCTACCGGAATCGTAAGACGCATCGACGACCTGGGCCGTGTCGTCATTCCCAAGGAAATCCGCCGCACCATGCGCATCCGCGAGGGCGACCCGCTGGAGATCTACACCGACCGCGAGGGCGAGGTCATTTTCAAAAAATATTCCCCCATCGGAGAGTTAGCCGCCTTTGCGGGGCAGTACGCCGACACACTGCACAAAACCTGTGGCCTGGCCGTTGCCATTTGCGACCGCGACTCGGTCATTGCCTGTGCGGGGATCTCCAAACGGGAGTATTCCGAAAAATCCCTCTCGGAGGCGGTTGAGCATATGATGGAGAGCCGATCCTTCTATGCCAATAACGGCGACTCCGAGCCCAAAAATATCATTCGTGACGGCGGCTCCCACACCGTGAGCTGTGCCATGCCCATTATCAGTGAGGGAGATATCGTAGGCTGTGTGGTTTCCGCCAAGCCCTTGGAAGGGGACGGAACCGATCGCCTGGCATTTGACATCGAGGCCAAGCTGATCCAGACCGCCGCTGGATTTCTGGGGCGGCAGTTGGAATCGTGAGGGCATAGGAGTGCGTGCCTCCGGCGGCTTAGAACCCTTCTTAAAAGAAGGGTTCTAAGAACTCCTCAGAATGTTCCGGTGGAATTTTTCGTGGGGAGTATTACTTAAACCGTTGCGAATTTGAAAAGTGCCATCCGAAAGCTCGGATGGCACTTTTGTGTTGCTTCGGAATTGCTTCCGAAACGGTGTGATTTCGTATTACTCTGCGGTCAGACCGGATCGCTCGATACCCTGGACCAGGAAGTTCTGGCCGAAGCAGTACAGAGCCACCAGAGGCAGAATGATACAGAGACCGCAGGTATTGCGGATCGCCGCGTAGTACATATTCTGACCCGCGTAGTCTGTCTTCAACGACGTGGGAATCTCCACAACGTCGGGCATCAAGGTGATCTTGGACGTGGTGAAGAACAGCTCGGTGTAGAAGTCGTCCATCCACTGCCAGCAGAAGGAGAACATGAACACCGTGACCATCATGGGGATGGACAGGGGCAGAATGATGGTGAAGAAGGTACGGAACACGCCAGAACCGTCGATGTACGCAGACTCCTCCAGAGCATCCGGCACGCCCGTGAAGAACTGACGGAGCAGGAAGATATACAGACCGTTCTTGAAAGCCAGACCGGTCACCGACAGGATGGCCAGAGGCCAGTAGGTGTTGGTCAGAGGCAGGGCGAAGTCCTCCAGCTTCAGTATCTGGATACCGGCCAACAGCTCGTTGAAGCTTTCGGGCATGAAGCCGATGCTGGCACCGCCGCTGAGGAAGGACAGAATGCCCAGAATGTCGAAGTAGCGGAAGTGCATGAACATGGAAAGCTGAAGAGTCTGGTGAGGCACGATCATGGTCAGGATAACCAGCAGCATGACAATGGTGTTACCCTTGAAGCGGAACTTCGCAAGACCGTAACCGATCAGACAGCAGATGAAGGTCTGGAGCAGACCGCAGAGCATGGAGATGATAAAGGTGTTGAGGAACGCCTCCCAGTAATCCAGCTCAAAGAGGACTGCCTTGTAGATATCCAGGGTAAAGTTCTTGGGGATCAGACGCACGGTAACGTCCACGAAGTCCTCGGGGGACATGAAGGAACCGGCGATCTTGGAGATGAAGGGGAACAGGACCACGTAGGAGATACCCACGAGCAGGACCATACGGAAGATGATCCATGCGACCTGCTGGAAGAAGTAGAGATTCAAAAACTTTGCCTTCAGTCTCTCCTTCAGAGGGGTACGGTCAAACTCGACGCGGATCTTGTTCTTGGATTCTTTCGTGATCTTGGGTGTATTTTGCATATCCATTATCTATACCTCCTTAATCACGTTTCTGGTAGAAGACGAAGGCCGAGAAGATACCGGCCACCGCTGCCAGGATGAGCATAACGATGATGAAGTACATCCAAGCCATGGCGGAGGACAGAACCTGTCCGTCAGAGCCCTGATAGACCTGGTTGATGTACTTCATGACCGAGTTGGAATCGGTCGTGAACGAGTCGATGATGGTGTAAACGGCGTTGACCAGGATCATGGGGCTAATCATGGGGAAGGTGATCTTCCAGAAGGTCTCCCAAGAGGTACAACCGTCGATACGGCAGGCCTCGTAGATGGCGGGAGAGATGGACTGTAGACCGGCCAAGAAGATCAGCATCTGAACGCCCGAACGATTCACGATGTCGTAGATCTCGTTAATCATCTTAACGACGTATTCCACCAGACCTTGACCGATCTTCATGGAGTAGAACAACCGTTCAATATCCATGACCGAGACGATCTCGCTGGCAGCACTTTGTTCCGAGCCGTCGATACTGTCGCTGCCCTCCATCATGGTACCCAGAATGTTCTGGCCCTCGATGGACTCCATGATACCCGTGGAAAGAATGACGGGGATGAAGAAGATCGCGCGGAAGACGGCACGGCCGGCCATCTTCTGGTTCAGAAGAACGGCCATGAACAGGGAGAAGATCAGGATTGCGGGAACGTCGAAGGCCAGCTCCTTCAGACCCGTAATCAGGGTCTGAACGAAGAGCGGGTCCTCTGTGAGGGCGTCACTGTAGTTCTCGAGACCTACAAACTCCAGGGTGTAACCGCCACCGGTCACGATATGGAGGCTGTGGAAGCTCATGTAAATGGAGTTCCAGATAATAGGCAGGTAAACGAGAACAAAACCAATGACGAACGGAAGGACGAATATCCAGCCGGCGCGGGCCTTCTTCTTGTCCAAGGAAGCAACCTTGCGCTTCTTGGTCTTAGGCGCGCTGACCGTCTGTTGAAGCTTCGCTTCGTTGGTCATAATAATGTTACCTCTCTTTCTTTCTTGGTCCGCATCAGTGCATTACGACCACGTAACCATATGCAGGGATGGTGTACGTGACGTCGCCGTACTCAACGTTCACCGAGAAGTTGTTGTAGTTCAAGATGAAGGTCTTGTAAGCGGAATAACTGCCGTCAGCGTTCTTGGTACCATAGGTAACAGACACGATGCGACCGTCGTCGGACAGATAGCGGGATTCCTCGTTCTCGGCATCATCGTCCTTCTCAAGACCGCCGCCGCTCTGAATCAGACGGTCGATATCCTCTGCGGTCAGATCCGAGTAAGCGGTCACGAAGTAGTACATGAGACCCTTCAGATCCATAGCGGCCTCGTTCAGAGTGCCGGAATAGATCTCGGAGATGTGGAAGGAGGGCAGGGAGTCAGCGGAGAGCATCTTCAGCACCTCGGTGTAGTAGCAGTACTGGAGGTAGGTCTGCACCTCGGGAAGCAGCGTCTCGCGCTCTGCCTCGGTAGCGAACAGAGCCTTGATGAGTGCATTCACCAGCTCATTGCCGACATTGTTGAACTCCTCCTCACCGAGCATGGAAACCAGATCGTAGTTGGGCATCTGGCCACGCTTGATGCCTTCCTTGGCCTGAGCCAGGAGCAGAGGCAGGCGATCCTCGAAATCGTTATCCAGGATCTTGAGTGCGTTGTTGACCTTGGTTGCGTTGCCCTCGATGGAGAGGGTAGGCTTCTCGGCCAGGTTGAAGCCCTCGAAGGAATTGAAGAGCAGGTAAGCGTAGTAAGCCAGGATATCATCCTTCAGGTTGTACTTACCCTCGGCGGAGTGAGTCACGTCGTCGGCCAGGTCAGCCACGAAGTCGTAGACGTTATGCTCGGAGTCGCCCAGGATAGCAGCAGCCTGTGCGTAGATGTCGTACACGTCGTAGTCAGCGGGAAGCTTTGCGGTGATGGTCTCAACATCGACAGCGACCTGAGCGCGGATGGCGGCATCCAGCTTGGACATCTGGGCATCGTAGTAGTAGTTATCGATGTCCTTCAGGGTCTGGGTGCTCATGAGGGTCAGCAGGTTGAAGTAAACGTAGTTGGTGACGTCAGCGGTGGGATCGTAATCCTCATCCAGATCCTCGGCATACATGGCGTGGAGTGCCACCAGCTCGCCGATGAGGGCATTGACCTCATCCTGAGTGGAGGAAGCAGTCAGCTTTTCTGCCAGGAGATCCGCTGCCTCGGTACGGAGATCGTGGGTGATCTCGTTGCCCTCGGCATCCACCTCGTTGTAGGAAGCCTTTTCCAGGGTAGGAGCCTTATCCTTGCCCAGTGCCTGGGTAGCGAAAGCCTTTACGAAGGCCTTTTCCAGGTTGGCGCGGACGTCGCCGTAAGCACCCTTGACGGAATCGTTGATACCGTCCAGCATAGCCTGGAGCTGTGTGTCAGCGCGCATAGCCTTGACCAGATCCTCGTACTTGGTCTCGTCGTTGAACTCATAAGCACCGGCGCGGAGGCTGACCAGAAGGTCGATGCTGGCGTTGGTCTGAGTGGAAACGGTGATGACCTGGAGGGTGACATCCCCGACGTCCTCGGGAGTGATGGTATCGATGACAGCACGGTAGTAGTAGCTCTCGATGTAGTTGCGGATATCGCTTCTCATGGTATCGGGAGTTGCGTACTCAATAGCCTTGTCGGCGGGAATGATGTTGTCCTCGGTACGGGTATTGAGACGGATGATCTCAACGGCCTTATCCACCAGTGCCTCCATCTGGGCCTCGGTGAAGAGCTTGGAGAGATCGTAGTCACCGTTTGTGACGTTGTTGATCACACCGTCGGTACCGGTGAGCTCAGCCTTGATCTCGTCATCAATGAGCTTGGTGACGTTGTTGATGTTCGCGGTGTTGGGAACGATACGGCCCTTATCGTTGATACGGGTAGGAACAAAGTTCAGAGCGGGGATCACGGAACCTGCGGACAGGTTGGTGATCTGGGAGTACAGCAGGGAGACGAAGTAATCGCGGATGTTGTCCTCGATTCCGCCCTCCATATTGGCGATGATGGGATCGAAGCTGTAGCTCTCGCCCAGCAGCTCCTTGATGAACAGGATCAGACCGTCCACAGAGGTCTTGTCAGCCTTCAGGCCGTACTTGGCGATGAGCTGATCGTCGGTCATATCCTTATTGGCATCCAGGTAACGGAGGATATCCAGCTCGGTGATGAGCAGGCCGTACTCCTCGTTGACGAGCATCTCGTAAAGGTTCTCAGCCTTACCGACGATACCGGCGGTAGCGTGATTCGGCTCACCGTAGCAGGAGAAGATCAGGGAAGAGATGTGGGTGTACAGGAAGGTATCGACCTCGGCCTTATCCACGGTCATACCGAACTTAACGCCCAGGGTGGTCTCCATGAGCTTCTCGGCGTTGGCGATCTGGAGCTCGATCTCATCGATGATGGACTGAGGGCAACCCTCGGTACCGACGATGATGTTACGACCGTCCAGAGCATCCTGGCGGAGCTGAGTCAAAGCCTCGTACTCGGTCTGAATGGTGAGGATCGCCCGGCCGACGTTACGGATGTAGGTTCTGAGCTGACCCAGACCCTGCTTCTCGGAAGCCTCGGCGTTAGCAAGAGCGGGAGCCAGCTCCTTCTTGCGCTCGTCATCGGCGGCATCGTACTCTGCCTTGATGGAATCGTAGGAGGCCTTTGCCTCGACGTAGGTAGCCAGACGGCGCTCGAAGGAACGATCACCGGTGACGTACATATAGGCTGCGCCGGAGATACCGCTGTAGTAGGTGACGCAATCCTTGATAAACTTCTGGGTTGCGGATTCCAGAGAAGCGATCTGGTCGCGGGCATCGGCAACGGCCTCGGCCTTCTGCTTGGCCTCATACTCAGCCTTGTTGTTCTGGAAATCCAGGACGGTCTCGAACTCGTTGGTCAGGTCGCGGTTCAGCTCATCCACGTCGGGAACGCGCATACCGCTGAGGAACTGGTGATCGATGATGAGCTTATCCTGAACGTTCTTCAGCTCGGTATTCAGCTCATTGTAGATCTCGACCACGTCGTCGAACCAGATGTCGTAGCGGACGGAATAGTACTGATTGAGCAGGAAGTCTTCCTTCAGCTTCTGGGTGTTCTGGTAGGACAGCGTGAAGTATACGGATGCACCATTCTCAATGGCCTTGAGCTTGGCGTAGTTCACGTCACCCTCCATGTTCAGAGGCGTGCCGGTGAAGTTCATGTAGCCGTGGAGCACCACGCCCACGAAGGGAACGCTGTAGCTGGCCTTGATGTAACGGGAGGAATCCAGAGCTGCGCCCAGGATGTGGTCAGCATACTTCCAGGTGAATGCGTTACCGCCTTCCACCATGACCTCCAGAGCGGTGTCGTCCTTGCCGGAGATGTACTCCAGGGCGGAGGAGGTAAAGCTCTTGGCATCCTCGCGGTTGTAAGGCTCATCCTCATCGAAGTCGGAGTTCAGGGCTGTACCCAGAGAACCGACAGAGATACCCTCGAGATTATTGTGCTCCAGATACTTCTCCATAAACTTAGTGTAGAAGTTCTCGTAGTAAGCGGGGGACACGATCATGGAGAAGGAGCCGCCGTATCTCTGCTGAGTGGGGATCCACTCGCGCTTGAAGATCATACGGTCGTCGATGGAGCGGATGGAGTGCTTTCTCATGGAGAAGCCATCCGTCATGGTATCGTAATCGATGTAAGCGAAGTCGAAATCGGGGTACAGGGTCATGTTCCCGTTCTCCACGTTCGCAGCATAATCGAAGAGCTCCTGCATGGAGAGATCCTTGGTGACGGCCTTCTCCCACTTAAGCTTCTTGGGGGCGGTTGCGTACATACCGCCGTTAGCGTAACCGGTCAGCTTAAAGTTGATATTGGTTACACCCTTGCCCGAGAGCTCCTCATACATGGTAATGACGTCCTGAGTAGAGGTCAGAGGCTTCATCACCTCAACGGGGATAGAAGCGATCTTCTCCACGACCTCCATAGCACCGAAGGCCTCGATGTACAGGGGGATCGCGTCCTCGACTTCCACGGGAGTCAGAATACCCTTGTTCTCAAGGTAATCGCGATAGGCCATAGCCATACCCAGCCAGGAAGCCTTGTGCCAATCGCCGTCCTTGAGCTCGTTCTTCTGGGCGATGGTCTCATCGGCCAGCATGATGTAGTGGATCTTGTAGTTACCAACGTACTTACGGTTGGAAACGACGGTCCACTCGCTGTTGGTACCGACAGAGATGGCATCAGCGACGTTGTAGGAGTCCTTAGGACGGGGGTTGAAGTTCATCTGCACGGTGTCGTAGGGAGACAGGACACCGGCGTGGTAGTTGACCAGCTCGGTCAGGGCGTCGCCCTCCTCGATGATGGCCACAAAGCCGCGGTTCTCGGTGCGCTCCTCCACGATGGCGGAGCCGAACAGGGCACCGAACTGCTTGTAGACGGGAGAGGCGGAATTGCCTTCCTCCAGAGCCTTGGTGTAGGCGTCGTAGATCATACCGCTGACGACAGTCGTCTTATCCTCGCCGGTTTCCTCGTCGGGAGCGATGCAGTCATAGTAGCGGGTATTCTCGACGATACCGAAAACGGGGTAACGGACAGCCTGCTGATAGGTACCGCTCAGCTTGTGGTAAGCGTAGTCGGTGCCATAGATCTTGGAGGCAACAGAATAGGTATTCTGATCGGCCAGATCCTCGAATGCGAACAGGGCACCCGAACCGTCGGGATAGAAGGTGTAGCCCTCATAGGCGTTGTTACCGGCGCCCATGTAGGGGAGGATGGCGACGTTGGTCAGCTGGAACTTGGACTCATTGAAGCGGATACCGTTGGCGGGCATACGGACGGAGAAGCCATCCTCGCCCAGGGTGTACTCCAGCGCCATCTTAAAGACGGGAGGATTCTCCTCGTCGCTGGTGTACTCGGTCATCATGTGGTCGTAGTCCATCTCCTCGTAGGAGTAGTTGGGGCACGCGGTCTTGATGACTTCCTCGATTTTCTCGATCTCCACGATGTTCGCGGTGGGGTCGAGGACGTAGATATCGTACTTGTTTACGATGGGGAAGGATGCGAGCAGGTCTTCCTTCAGACGGTCGGAAGAGCACTCATCCAGATCCTTGTAGACGAAATAGGACATCTGCTTGCAGAGGTAAAAGGAAGCGGACTGGAGAGGATGACCCGACTGATCCTTGAATACCTTGGCGTCCTCATAACCAACGCCGTAGTACTCCTCCATGGGAGCCTGGATCATGGTCTCAAAGCGCTCCTTCTCGATCATACGGGGAACCAGTCGTCTGGCCTCCTCACGACCGATGGTGTACTCCACACGGATACCGTTCTTGATGTTCTTAACCTTGATCTGGTCGCGGAGAGCAGCGTACTCGTAGGAAGAATACTCACGCTCGCGGCCATTCTCGGTGAACTTAACGATGATCTGGGAGAGGATCTGATTCTTGACGCTGTCGGACGCGTTGGTAGCGCCGACGTCGTAGGGGTTGGTGAAGAGGATCTGGCCGGTGGTCAGGTCCTTGACGGCAACCTCACCGGACCTCTCATCGGCGTAGATGGAGTAATTCCCCTTCGTCGTCTTGAGTGTCATGGTTGCCAGCTTTTCAGCGGGAGAGGCATAGATCGTGGAGATATAATCCTCGATCAGGATCTCATCCTCATCTCCCGTGGTCGACTCTTCGGGAGCTGCATCTGCTGCCGATGCGGTGATGACGGAAAAGCTTCCAAACACGCCGCAAAGCATCAGAACAGCCAAGAAGAGTGACATGAGTTTCTTTAAATTCATCATTCGTAATCTCCTATTTGCGTTATAGTCTGTACTGAATCTCGTCAACGATATTGGTGACCAAACCGACAATCTTACCGACAAGAGTGGTGAACAGAACGGCCAGGAACATGATGAACACCATACCGACGATGGTACCGACAACGGTGATGATGTTCTTACCCATGGAGTAATCGTGGGTAACCATGGTGCCGAAGAAGAGAAGCAGACCCAGCCAGATGAAGGCAAAGCCGCTGATGAAACCGATGATGTCGGTCTCGGTGGAAATGCAGAAGTTGGAGTAGATGGTGGTAGGAATGACCAGCAGCGGGATGGGCAGCAGGCAGTAGCCGGAGGCGATAAAGATATCCTTGAAGCTACCTTCACCCTCGAACAGGGTGGTCAGACACCAGTTCGCCAGCACGAACAGGAACAGGGGAACCAGAACGCCGAAGACCTGACCCCAGATGGAGGGAAGGCTTGCGTAGGGATCCAGGAGGTAGCCCTGGCCGATGGCCTGGTAGTAGAAGGTAGCGATGGCAAGGACGATGAAGAAGACTGCACCGCGAACCGAGCCGCGCTTTTCATGCTTCAGATCCCAGAATCCATCGAAGGGATGGAAGATGATGTGGAAGCCGTAAGCGATCTCCTGGCCGAAGGTTCTCTTCTTGCCCGAGGTTGCCACGCGCTTGTTGATCTTGGCCATCCACTTGAAGAACAGCATGACGACCACGATCAGAGCCACGATGAGCAGGAGCAGGAGCAGGAAGTAGGTAGACATCCACTCCTTACGGATCTCCTTGTAGGAGTTGGACCAGTTATCGGTGTCGTAAGCCGACTCGAAGTAGGTCAGGGAGTTGGCGTAGTCCTTGTTTCGGTACATAGCCTGGCCGATACCGACGTAGGCAGAGTCGAAGTTGGAGTTACGCTTCAGAACATCGGTCCAGAGGTTGATAGCCAAATCGAAGTCCTGGGTAGACTCGGCGGCGATAGCCTGGAGGAGGATGTCGCCGTACTCGGTGCGCTGGAAGACCGTGATGTTATCGTTGGTCTTATCCAAGATCAGCATGGTCTTTTCGCCCTGGTAAGCAATGGCCTCGATGGAGCCAAGGTTACCCAGCATGGTACCGTTGTCGCCGAAGGCGAACAGCAGGTTACCGTCGAAATCGTAGGTGTAGATACGGTTACGCTTCTCGTCGATGATGGACCAGGTATCCTCGGGACCGACAGCTGCGTCGATGATGGTAGAGACACCGGTGATCTCGTCGGTGGAGCGGCTGGAGAAGTCGATCTCACCGGCGGGCATCCAGAAGCCGTTACGTCTCATGATCTCGGAGCCGTTGGCGTTCAGGAGCTTGACGGGGGAGTTGGTACCCGACTTATCCTTACCTGTGATGGCACCGGAGACGGCGGCCTCGTCGATGGTAGAGGTAGTGACGTAGACCAGACCCTTGTTCTTGTTGATGGTGATGTTGTTGAACTCAGTGGAGACCTTCTGCTCCTGCTGCTCACGCTGCTCCTTGGTCTGGAAGCGGCGCCAGATGATATCCCACGCGGACATCTGAACGGCCTGAGCACCGATGAATCCGGTGAACTCGCCCTCATCGGTCATGACGATGATACCCTGGTAGGTGGTGGAGGAGACAACGTACAGACGGTTGTAGGCATCCACGGCCATAGCCACGGGCTTATAGACCGAATCCTGATCGAACAGGGAGGACTCAGGCTCCTCGACGATGCGCTGGAAGTTACCGAACTCATCGAAAACCACGATACGGTTGGAGCCGGTGTCGCAGACCCAGATCAGCTTGCCGTACTTCTCGTTGGGCTCAGAGACGAACACGCCCTGGGGAGCGGTGAGCTTATCCGGCACGCCCTGGTCGTTGGAGAAGGTGGTAATGGTGAAGTTGACCTTGTAGTAGCGATCCAGCACCACGATACGGTTATTGCCCGTATCGGCAATGTAGACGTTCTGAGCCTCATCGGTGACCATATCGCCGGGGTTCTCAATGGGAAGCTCCAGACCCATGGCATCCGAGCCAACCGAGCTGATGGCGGTGTAGGCATCGGGGGAGTAGAGCGCTTCGCCGTAGACGTCATAGACGTAGGTCTGGTAGGCCGAGCTGGCGCCTGCGGTGATGCAGGCAGCCGTAACGACCATGAGGAGAGCAAAGAAGGTACACAGAATCTTATTGAATTTCTTCATTATTATATATACCTCCTGATTAGTCTTTCATACCCGAGGAACCCATCGTTTCGATGATGTTCGACTGGGAGATGATGAAGATGATGATGGGGACCAGCATCATAATCACCTGGGAAGCAGCCGAAGCACCTGCACGCTTGATACCGCCTGCGGTGATCTGACCGATGGCGTAGTTGAAGGACTTGTACTGCTCGGAATAGATGTACATGGAAGCACCTGCGTTCCACAGACCCTGGAAGGAGTAGATGATCAGAGTCAACCATGCGGGCTTAACCATGGGCATGGCGATGACCCAGAAGATCTTCAGCTCCTTCGCGCCGTCCAGACGGGCGGACTCCAGGACGGAGTCGTTGACGTTGGTATCCGTGAACTGCTTCATCAGGTACAGACCCAGGGAGGAGCACCATGCGGGGACGATCAGAGCCCAGTAGGTATCCAGCCAGTGGAGGGCAGACATCAGGATGAAGGAGGTGATGGCGGTAACGGTCGCGTTGAACATCAGGGACATCTGGACGGTCTGGAACATGAGGTCGCGGCCGGGGAACTTGATCTTCGCCAGTGCGTAAGCGGCCAGGGAGGCGAGGAACAGGTGGCCTGCGGTACCGGCGACAGAGACCAGAACCGTATTAAAGATGTAACGGGAGAAGGGAACCCAGGAAATGTTCATCAGAGTGAACAGATCCTTGAAGTTCTTGAGGGTGGGGGACATAACGTAGAAGCGAGGGGGGTACATCCACAGCTCATCCAGAGGCTTCAGAGACTGCATGACAACGTAGACCATGGGCAGGAACATGAACGCGCCCAGAATGACAAGGATGACCGAAATACCGGCGTCGCCGCCCGCAGAACGGGCGAGGACGACCTTATGCTTTCTTGTTCTTAATTTTGCCATATCAAGTACCTATCTTCGAGAGTAGTCTCTTAACGAGCATGTTGGCGCCGATCATCATGAGGAACAGGATCACGGCGATAGCGGACGAATAACCGATCTCGTAACGCATACCACCGTAGTCATTCAAGTGATGCATGATGGTGTGTGCGCAGTAGTTGACCGAGGGGAAGCCTGCCAGCGCGTCGACGATACCGCCGAAGCCGAAGGCACCGGTGATGGACATGACCGCACCGAACATGAGCTGAGGCTTCATGGAGGGCAGGGTGATGTAGTAGAGCTCCTGCCAGCGGTTCTTGACGCCGTCCACGGCGCCTGCCTCAAAGAGGGCTCGGTCGATACCCTGAAGACCTGCAATGAAGGACAGGAAGGAGGTACCGAGGGAGGTCCACAGGGAGACCACGATACACAGGGGCATGACGTACTTTTCGTCCTTGAAGAAGTTGATCGGCTCTTCGATGAGGCCCAGCTTATCCAGGGCGGCGTTAGCCCAACCGTAGGCATCGGACGAGAAGAGGGTACCCCAGATCAGGTAGACCTGACCCGAGATGGAGGGGGCGTAGAAGACCAGGGTAACCAGTGCACGGATCTTGGGAGGCAGCTCGTTGATGAACCATGCTACGAGGTAGGACATGATGTAGGACGAGGGACCCACGATGCACGCGAAGATGAAGGTGTTCTTGATGGCGATGAGGAAGATATCATCGTCGAAGAACAGGGTAACGTAGTTTTTCAGCCAGACGATGTTGGGGAACTCCAGCATGTTGAAGTCTGTAAAGCTGATGACGATGGACAGCACGACCGGCACCACGGTGAAGAGGGTGAACAGAACCATGTAAGGCGCGACCATGAAGTAGGCGACCCAGTTCTGTCTGATCTCTTTGAGCTTCCATTGAGTTTTGGTCAGCTCACGCGAGGCGGCTTGCTTTGAAGCCTGTTTTGTAGCCATTGACTCTCTCTCCTTATATAGATTGAAGTGATGGGAACGCGATGGGATCAGACGCCGGTCAAGCGGGCAGCATCCTCCAGGAAGCCGACCATGCACTTGAGCTGGCTCACCAGCGACTCGGTGTTCTTGTAGACTTCATAGGAGAAGCAATTGCGGATCTTCTTCTTTTCAGCCTTGGTGAGGGTGGTATCCGTCATATCGTAGCCCATGACCTCATTGCGGTCAGCGATGAACTTGGAGCCGTCGGGATCCAGCTGATCGTAGAGCTGCTTGACAGCCTCGGCGGTGTTGGCCAGCTCGGCTGCGTCGTCGCTGCGGGATGCCCTTTCGATCTGCACCATGAGCGCCTCGTACTCGGCCTTGAACTCGTCATCCTCGCGGATGTAGCCGACCAGCTCGTTGATCTGAGCCAGACGCTTGGTGAGCAGATCCTTGTACTCGTTCACGCCGTCGGACAGAGTCTCCAGGTTGAACTCGTTACGCTTACGCTCGATCTCCTTGTTGATGGTGTAGATGTAAGCGAGCAGAGCGTCGGAGGGGTTAGCCTTGTCGTTGTAGGCACTGAGGAATGCGAAGTTGGTGTAACGGTCGATGATGTACGCGCCGGGGTAGTTGGGCACGGAACCCAGGTTGTTGAACTGGTTCTGCACCTGCTCGTACTCAGCGGTGGTCCAAGGCAGAGAAGCCAGGGCGTTCTTGTTGGACACAGCCTGCTTAGCGGAGGGACCCATGATGGCGACCATCTCGTTGGAGAAGTCCACCTGGCAGTTCTCGCCGGTGTACCACTTCATGAACTCCCAAGAGCTCTCGACCTTGTCGCAGCCCTTGACCATGACGGTAGCGGCAACGCCGGAAATGGACACATTATTAATGATAGGATCGCCGTTTTCGTCGTAGCCGTTGATCTCACCGGGCAGGGGCATGAACTCCCACTTACCGTTGATCTCGGTCGCGAAGACCTTCAGCTGGTTGTACAGACCGGTGTAGTCACCCAGCAGGATAGGCATCTCACCGGTACGGAAACGGTTGGCCGCATCGTACTGGTAGGGGAAGGAGTACATGGTGAAGAGGTTACACATCTTCTCAAAGGAGGCCAGACCCAGCTTGGAGTCCAGGTTGATGCGCATACCGTCGTCTGCGAAGAGGTCGCCGCCCTGCTGATACAGGAAGATCTTGTAGTCGGTAGGAAGACCGATCTGCATGTTGTTGGCCTGGAGGGTAGGGATGCAAGCCATGAGGTCATCCCAGGTCTTAGGCACCTCAAGTCCGAGGTCAGCCAGGATGTCGATACGGACGAACATCATGGGGAAGCCCTGAGACTCGGGCAGACCGTAGTAGTGCATCTGCTCGTCGGCGTCCTCGATACCCAGGACGATCATAGCGGCCTCATTAAAGTTATTGGTAGTGAACTCATCGAAATCCTCGAAGCCTTCGATATTCAGAAGAGCAGAACGGATGGCGTAGTTGATCACGTCACCCTGACCCAGACCGAGGTATACATCCGGGCCGGAGCCTGCCAGGATGGAGGGGAGCAGGGTACCGCCGGCGACCAGCTTCAGGTCGATGGCGATGTTGGTGTTGGGGGTGAAGTCGTTGTTGATGAGGTTACGGTAGACCTGCGACTGGTCACGGGCGGTAGCCAGCCAAACCTCAGTAGCGGTCTCGTCGGTCTCCACCAGAGCACCCATGCTGTTGTAGTCGCGCCAGAAGGACTGCCAGAAGCCCTTGACCTCGTGGAGGAAGGACTGGAAGAAGTTGGGGGTTGCCTTAGGCAGATCGTCAGGGTCGTCGGTAGCGGGCTGGATCTGGATGAAGTCCAGCTGCAAGGGCTGAGTCTGGGCATCCGACAGGAAGGTACCCAGAGTACCGATGTAGGACTTGAGGTTGGACAGGTTCTTTGCCACCTCGTCGTCGTCGGTGCCCATTTCCTTGAGCAGTCTTGCGACCTTTTCCAGAGTCGCCACGTTGGAGGACTTCTCGCCTGCGATGAGGGTCAGCTCATCGGCCAGATCGTACAGATTCTGGGACTGGATGACCATGTCGACCATGGTATCGGGCATGACCTGGGAGAAGCCGTAGTCACGGTAGCTGTCGGGGGTGATACCGGTCAGCTTGATGATGTTCAGGTAATCGTTGTTGATGGCGTTCAGGATGTCCTCGACGCGGCGGACCACGTCGCCCATCTTACCAAGAGTGACCTCCAGGCGGATGGTGTAGATGACATCCTTCTCCAGGTAGACCTCGTAGGTCTCCATGGTATCGTCATCGTTGATCTTACCGTCGCCGTTGGAGTCCTGCTTACCGGCAGCCAGCTCGGTGACCTGCCACTCGGCGCTGTAATCATAGGAAAGCTTCAGAGCCTCCTCGAAGGGAGCGCCGTTGTAGTAGCCCTTGGCGTTCTCGTCCAGGCCCTCGCTGAAGATGTACATGGAACGGCAGGTAGACATACCATCCAGCACATCCTGGCGGAAGCGGGATACGATGTCGTATCTACCGGAGGAGGAGACCTTGAAGCGGTACTCCACCCACTGGCCTGCGGTCGCCCACTTGTCACCGCCGATGGTGTTCAGCACCGAGCAGGTGGTGTCGGTGGGGGAGTTGATGGCGCAAGAGCGGTCCTCGACGGGGTAGATGGTCTTGTTGGACATGACGTTGGCAAGCTCTGCCTCGATCTTGATGGTGTCCTGGCCGACGGGCTCGTTTGCGTACTTGGCCTTGTACTCCTCGTAGGTAGCGAGCTTCTCAACGGGATACAGGGTGATGGACTTGATGGACATGGGCTCGTTCTGGCCCTCAAGGGTGATCTTGTTCTCGCCCGCGTTCAGCGCGAACTCGAAGTTGGTGGTGTAGTAGCCGCTGGAATCCTTCAAATAATAAGTCATCCACTTGGGCACGTCCGAGGTGGTGGGACGGATCTCGTTGTTGGTGATGTCGCGCTGGAGGAAGCGGACGCCAAAAGCATCAGCGAACTCGGACATCTCCTGGGTGACGAAATCGGGGAAGCTGATCAGAACCTTTCCATCCTCCTGGCGGACGTCGGTATACCCAACGCTCTTTGCCTCGGTGGCGATGGACTCGGCGGTCTCACCCTTACCGGGGGTGATGACGGCGTCCACGTAGTCGTTGACCCAACGCTTGGGCAGGGTCAGAAACCGCGCCTCGGCGAAGGGAACCTTATCGTTGACCTTCAGAATACGCTCAATGGAAGTGGAGCGGTTCTGGTCGGGATAGTACTCGATCTTGATCGCGTACTTGGCGGTCTCGGGGACGTTGACCGTCCAGGAAACTTCGCCGGTGGCGGGGGTGAACAGCGCGTTGATGCCGTCCTTGGTCTCAATCTTGAAGCCTTCGTCCTCGGTGACGTAGGCGTCGATCTGAACCTCGACGGTCTGAGTTGCGCCGGGAACTGCCGCGTTCTTGTCGGAATACTCCTCATAGGAGATCGCGTTCAGAAGCTCGCGAAGCTCTTCCAAAGAAACGTCGGTGATGGATCCTCCGGAGCCTTCGGCATCCGAAGCGGAAGCGAATACGACGGCGTTGCCCAAAAGCATGGTCAGGCAAAGCAGAAATGCCGCTATCCGTAAGAATTTCTTTTCCCTCATTACACTTTTCCTCCTGTGTGGATTTTAGCCTGCGGCTCGGGAAAAACCGCAGACCAGGCGGGTATGATGCTGCCGTCAACATACCGTGATGCGGAAGTACCGCTCCTTACCTCTCCTGCGCGTCCGCCGGTATCGGCCTTCCCGGCAGTCGGGCACTCACGGAAGCGGACCACGCAGAGGTAGGCGTGACCGCGCCATGGGCTCTCAGCCGAAAACAGCGAGACACATATGGGGCAGGACAGGCAGAATTCAGTCGGCTTCCACGGGCTCAAAGGCGTTTTGCGCGGGAGCCGTCACCCTATTGCGGCGACCGCGCAAGCATCCTCCGAGGCCGAAGGAGACCGAGTCAAATCCGTGCGGAGCAGTTGCATAACACCCTAATTTGACCCGTTTATGATACCACAAAATCCCCAAAAAGTCAAGAGGCGAACGGTTTTCATACATATATATACAACCCGGAAATCGGGCAAATCGACCGTTCACAGTTTATTCACACATGGATTTACGGAATCCGCCCACTATTCGTCGCAGTCTTGCGACCGCCTAAGCAAAAGAGCATTTTGAACGAAAAGTAAAAATTCCCCGCCTGATTTTCGCCTGTTCATTTTTCGTTCAACATTAGTTTCTTTTTATTTACAATTCGGAATCAAATTATTTACTTTCTTCACTCAAAATCCGCGACTGTTTCACATTTTCACCACCGTATTTCACAAAGCGGTCGCACGATTGCGTTGTGCACAGTGCACAATTTTTTAACCGGTTTTTCTACGCCTTGGCGAGTTGCACAAAATTGCTCTCGTTATGGTTTTTGTTACCATTTCAGAGCCAAATTGGGCATTTTTTGGCCGAATATACCATTTTTTGAAGGCGGTATTGCAATTCGGAGGAAAGTGTGGTATACTATCCTCGAGTCCTATTTCAGCCAACCACGAAAGGAACCGCGCCATCATGAAAGAACGCCTGTATCCCCGCGCCTCGATTACGCCTAAGGGCGAAAAGGCTCTCCGCGGCGGCCACCCCTGGGTCTACGCCGACGAGGTTACGTCCCTGTCGGCCATCCCTCAGGACGGTACGCCGGTGGACGTCTTCTCCTCTAAGGATAAATACCTCGGAACCGGCTTTTACAACAGCCACTCCAAAATCCGCATCCGCATCCTCTCCCGCAACGCCAACGATACCTTTGACGCCGCCTACTGGGAGCGCCGCCTGCGCTACGCGGTGGCTTACCGCCGTACCGTCATGGGAGAGACCGACTTCCGCTGTTGCCGCCTGATCTTCGGCGAGGCCGACGGCTTCCCCGGACTAACGGTGGATCGATTCGAAAACGTCCTTGTTGCACAGGTGCTTTCTCTGGGCACCGAGCTCATCCGCGACACCCTGTTTTCATCCCTCGTCACCCTGCTCCGCGAGGAGTTCGGAGCCGTCATCGACACCCTTTATCTCCGCAACGACGTAGCTATCCGCGAGCTGGAGGGTATGGAGTCCTACACCGGCTTTTATACCACCGAAGGGCTGGAGCTCCGCAGTGAAACCGACGAGAGAGCCGCCTCCGCCGCCGATGGGCGGGACTTTGGCACCACGGCCATCACCGAGAACGGGATTCAATACACAGTTGACTACGTCAACGGGCAAAAAACGGGCTTTTTCCTGGATCAGAAGTACAACCGCCGCGCCATCCGTCAGATCAGCGAGGGCAAGACCGTGCTGGACTGCTTCACCCATACCGGTTCCTTCGGCCTCAACGCCGCAGCAGGCGGAGCCAAAAGAGTGGTATCGGTGGACATTTCGGCCGACGCCCTGGCCACGGCGCAGAAAAACGCTGACGCCAACGGGCTTTCGGATATAATCGAATACGTGGAGGCCGACGTGTTCGATTATCTGAAGACCCTGTCCGAGACAGGGCGCAAGGGCTGTCCCTTTGATTTCATCATCCTGGACCCGCCCGCCTTCACCAAGAGCCGCGACACCCTGCGCAACGCCATCAAGGGCTACCGCGAGATCAACGCCACCGCCATGCGCCTGCTCCCCCGAGGGGGGTACCTGGCCACCTGCTCCTGCTCCCACTTCATGACCGACACCTACTTCAAGCAGATGCTCCACAACGCTGCCGAGGATGCCGGGGTGTCCCTCCGCCAGATCGAGGCAAGGCAGCAGGGGCCGGATCATCCCATTCTATGGAACGTGCCCGAGACCGATTATCTGAGCTTTTACATCTTCCAGATCGTATAATTTCTATTTATTGTTTACTTTTCTACTTTGTGTTTATAATCAATGACGCACACGTTCGTCAAGAATCCCCACGGAAAGCCTTTTTTTCATGACTTTCCGTGGTTTTTTCATAAAAATTTGCATATTTTCGAAATGGTATTGACAATCAACTGATTTCATGTTAGAATAGTTACAATGTGACAAAACCCTTCCTATTTATTTGTATAAGGAGCTTCACTATGGAAATTTTGATTGCCGTCGTCCTTTTGGCGGTTGGTATTGTCCTCATCGTCAAGGGCGGCGATTTCTTTGTGGATGCCGCGTCCTGGTTCGCCGAGGTATCGGGCATTCCCAAGCTCATCGTGGGTGCCACGGTGGTCAGCTTTGCCACTACCCTGCCCGAGCTGCTGGTATCCGCCTTCGCCGCCGTGGAGGCTCGTTCGACGGGCGACCTGGGTCTGGTGGATATGGCCATCGGCAACGCCGTCGGCAGCGTCACCGCCAATCTCGGTCTGATCTTCGCCATCGCCCTCATCGCCATGCCCACCGTCATCCGCCGGAAGGATTACCTGCTCAAGATGCTCCTTATGCTGGGCGCGGCGGCCGCCGTCGTGGTCTTCTCCCTGCTCTTTGAGGGTGTCGGGCTCACAAGCAGTATAATCCTGCTGGCCATCTTCGCCGTGGCCATGTTCGACAATATCCGCACCGCCGTGGTGACCGTCAGAGCCAACAAGGCCGCAGGGGTCAACGACGAAAAGCGGAAGCCCACCAAGACCCTGGTCGCCATCAATATCGGTAAATTCCTCGTGGGTGCGGCGGGAATCGTTTTCGGTGCCGACCTGCTGGTGGATAACGCCTCCGACCTGGCCGCCCTTTGCGGTGTATCCGACCGCGTGATCTCGGTCACCATCGTAGCCATCGGTACTTCCCTGCCCGAGCTGGTCACCACCCTGACCGCCATCGTCAAGAAGCAGGCCTCCCTGTCGGCGGGCAACATCATCGGAGCCAATATCATCGACCTCACCCTCATCCTCCCCGTTTGCGCCGTCATCTCGGGCGGCACCCTCCCCGTTGTGGGTACCGTGGGCATTCTTGATATGCCCGCCTGCCTCCTCATCGGCGCGGTGGCTTGTATCCCCACCATGTTCACCAAGAAGTTCGCCCGCTGGCAGGGCATCCTGCTCCTGGGCCTGTACGCCGTCTACATGGTGCTGACCATCTTCTTCGGAGATGCGGTGCTGGCGTTGGTCAAATAACGCTCATCCGGATCCATACCGGCCGAACGGTACCCACCGTTCGGCTTTTTTGTATCTTCTCTCCCAAAAATCCCCAAACCCGCTTGACATCCCCGTAAAACTTTGCTATAATACAATCACCACGTACGAAAGGACCACTCCAAAGGAGTGAGGTACTGAAAATGGGAAAGATCACATTCATGGGTGCGGGCAGCACCGTATTTGCCAAAAACGTCATCGGCGACTCCATGTGCTGTGAAGCACTGCGGGACTTTGAGTTTGCGCTCTACGATATCGACCCCGAGCGCCTGGAGGAGTCCTACATCATGGTCACGGCACTCAATAAGAACATCAATGATAACCGCGCCAAGATCTCCAAGTATCTGGGCGTGCCCCAGCGCAAGGACGCCCTCCGCGGGGCTGACTTCGTGGTGGACGCCATCCAAGTGGGTCTGTACGACCCCTGCACCATCATCGACTTCGAGGTACCCAAAAAGTACGGTCTCCGCCAGACCATCGCCGACACCCTGGGCATCGGCGGTATCTTCCGCTCCCTGCGTACCATCCCCGTGCTGCACGACTTTGCCGAGGATATGGCCGAGGTCTGTCCCAATGCCTGGTTCCTCAACTACACCAACCCCATGGCCACCCTGGCGGGCTATATGCAGCGGTACACCCCCATCAAGACTGTGGGCCTCTGCCACAGCGTCCAGGTCTGCGCCGACTCCCTTCTGAACGGTGTGGGCATGACCGACGTCAAGCGTCCTCTGAAGCAGAAGATCGCGGGTATCAACCACATGGCCTGGCTTCTGGAATTGCAGGATGCAGACGGAAACGACCTGCTCCCTGAGGCACACCGCCGCGCCATCGAGATTCTGGAGCAGTACCCCAAGGGCCACGGCGATCTCGTCCGCTACGAGTACATCCGCCGTCTGGGCTACTACTGCACCGAGTCCTCGGAGCACAACGCCGAGTACAACAACCTCTTCATTAAGTCCAAGTACCCCGAGCTCATTGAGAAGTACAACATCCCGCTGGACGAGTACCCCCGCCGCTGTGTGAACCAGATCGCAGGCTGGAAGGCTGCCAAGGAGCATTACCTGGCAGGCGACATCACCCACAGCCGTACCCACGAGTACGCTTCCTACATCATGGAGTCCATGGTGACCAACACCCCCTACCGCATCGGCGGTAACGTCATCAACAAGGGTCTCATCGACAACCTCCCCGCCGAGGCCTGCGTCGAGGTACCCTGCCTCGTGGACAACGCGGGCGTCCAGCCCACCCATGTAGGCCGCCTGCCCCTCCAGTGCGCCGCCATGAACATGACCAACATCAACGTCCAGCTCCTCACCATCGAGGCCGCCGTGACCCGCAAGAAGGAGGCCGTCTACCAGGCCGCTATGCTGGATCCCCACACCTCCTCCGAGCTGTCCATCGACGATATCGTGGCCATGTGCGACGATCTGTTCGAGGCACACAAGGATTGGCTGCCTCAGTACAACTAATTCGCCATACAACCGTGAGCGGGGCATCTTCGGGTGCCCTGCTCTTTTGTTCGTTCTGCCCAAATCGAGCCGCCTTGTTTTGTCTCTTCCTCCAAAATCACTTTATCGCACTAAATTATTAAAATTTTATCTTGACAAACCGAGAGCCCTGTGCTATAATGTGGCACATACCGAAAAGCCCCGCCGAAAAGTGCTTTTCAAATCAACCGAAAAGAGGAATTTACCATGAAAAAGATTCTTTCCGTCGCCCTGGCCGTCCTGATGCTGACCTTCGCCCTGGTCGCCTGCGACATGCCCGGCGCCAACCTGGCCTACGGCAAGGAGTGCCTGGCCGTGGCAACCCAGCTGGACGCCCTGAACGGTCTGGTCAAGGGTGACGCCGACATCGCCGTCATCGATTCCGTCATGGCCGGCTACTACATGAAGAGCGTGGACACCTTCAAGGACTACCAGGTCCTGGAGAACGTGGTTCTCGCCGAGGAGAAGTACGGTATCGCCGCCAAGAAGGGCAACGACGCTCTCATGGGTAAGGTCAACGAGGCCCTCATCGCCCTGGCTGACACCGAGTACAAGGCCGTCGCCGACACCTACGGTCTCACCACCGAGCTGCTGGTCAAGGCTGACACGACCAACCCCTACGCCGCCGCCACCGACGGCTCCTGGGACAAGGTCGCGGGTGCCAAGAAGGTCATCATCGGCTACACCCTGTTCGCACCCATCGCCTACAAGGAGGGCGACGGCGCCGACGCCCCTCTGAAGGGCTTCGACATCGATCTGGCCAAGGCCGTGTTCGCATACCTGAACGAGAAGTACTCCACCGAGGTAGCCGTTGAGTTCATCATCATCGACTGGAACCAGAAGGAGTCCATGCTGGAGAACGGCTCCATCGACCTGGTCTGGAACGGCATGACCATCACCCCCGAGCGCGAGGCTGAGATGTGCATTTCGGTTCCCTACCTGGCCAACAAGCAGGTCGCCGTCATCAAGAAGGCTGACGCCGAGAAGTACGCCGCCGCTGATACCGCCGCCTTCGCCGACAAGGCTAAGGATGCCGTCATCATCGTGGAGAAGGGCTCCGCCGGCGAGGCTTTGGTGGCTCCCGTCGAGTGATAAGAACGCCAAAGGGGAACTTCTTGAAAGAAGTTCCCCTCTGGACTCCCTTCAAGAACCTTCAGCAAGGGTACTATCACATAAACGATCCCTCTGCAAGTGCAGAAATTTTGAAGTAAGGAAATCTCGCTCTCTTATGAATACATGGTCTGTACTGTATGACCTGTGCATGGGCTTCGGCGTAACGCTGAAGCTTTTTGCGCTTACTTTGGTCATCGCTATCCCCTTGGGTCTGCTCTTCGCCGTGTTGTCCATGGTGAAGTTCAAGCCCGTCGCCTACCTCATGAAGGTCATCATCTGGATCGTGCGGGGCACGCCCCTGCTCCTCCAGTGCGTGGTGGTCACCTTCATCCCCTCGGTGCTCCTCAAGATCCCCAATAAGGACTTCGCCGCCGCTCTGGGTATCGAAACCATGGCCGATCTCCAGTTCGTCTTCGTGCTGGCGGCCTTCGCCCTGAACTACGCCTGCTACTTTGCCGTCATCTACGAGGGCGGCATCAAGGCCGTCCCCCACGGTCAGTACGAGGCGGGGCAGGTGCTGGGCATGACCAAGACCCAGATCTTCTTTCGTGTGGTGCTCATGCAGATGGTGCGCCGCATCGTCTCTCCCATGAGTAACGAGGTTATTACCCTGGTCAAGGACACCGCCCTGGCCCGGGCACTTTCGGTCATTGAGATCATCGCCATCGCCTACGAGAAGGTCAACAAGTACGCGGTACTGACCCCTCTGCTCTACGCGGGTCTGTTCTATCTGGCCTTCAGCGGCCTGCTCACCATTCTGTTCCACCTGCTGGACAAGAAGCTGAGCTACTACACGGTGTAAGGAGGGGAGTTTGAAGGCCAAGGCCTTCAAACGCGTTTTGTGGCCTTTGTCACCGGAGCGGTGACAATTTTGCTACGCAAAACCAGCCCCAATTCCGCAAGAAAGGATGCTTTCGCCTCGCGAAAGCCGCATAGTTTAAACCATGGAACAAAACTTCTTATCCGTAAAAGGGATCCGTAAGAATTTCGGTAGTGTCGAGGTGCTGAAGGGCATCGACCTCTCCCTGAATAAGGGAGACGTCCTGGCCATCATCGGCTCCTCGGGCAGCGGTAAGACCACCCTGCTTCGCTGTCTCAACTTCCTGGAGACCCCCGACGAGGGCACCATCTCGGTGGGCGGCGAGCTTTTGTTGGACGCCTCCGACAAGCACTCCCTCTCGGATGCCCAGATCCGTCGCAACCGCCTGCGCTTCGGGCTGGTCTTCCAGTCCTTCAATCTCTTCCCCCAGTACACCGTCCTGCAGAACCTCATGCTGGCGCCCACCCTGGCGCTGAAGGATGAGATCAAGGCCATCCGCAAGGAGAAGGGCCGCCATACCGCCCACGCCTTCAAGGTAGAGCGGCACGCCGCCATCAAGGAGAAGGCGGAAGCCCTCCTTGCCCGCGTGGGTCTTGCCGAGAAGCGGGACGCCTACCCCTGCCAGCTCTCGGGCGGTCAGCAGCAGCGCGTCGCCATCGCCCGGGCCCTGTGTATGTCCCCCGACATCCTCTGCTTCGACGAGCCCACCTCCGCCCTCGACCCCGAGCTGACGGGGGAGGTGCTTTCGGTCATCCGCGGCCTCAAGTCCTCCGACAGCACCATGATCGTGGTGACCCATGAGATGGAGTTTGCGCGGAGTGTGGCCGACAGAGTTATTTTCATGGCCAACGGTGTGATCGAGGAGGAGGGGACGCCCGAGGAGGTCTTCGGGAACCCCAAGTCGGAGATCTTGCAGGGATTCTTGCATAAGTCTCTGGAAATGTGATACAAAAAACTCCCTTTCCGCTTTCGGAGAGGGAGTTTTGATTGGGTTCAATTTCAATGGAAGATCAGCCACCCCACCGCAAAGGAGAAGAGGCAGGTCAGGGTGCCGAAGATAAATTCGCGGAATGTATGCCGCTTCATGACCAGCGACGCCCAGAGGATGGCACCCCAGCAGACGACACCCACGACGATGCCCCAGATACCCAGGAAGTAGCCCGAATAGACCAGAGGCCCCGACACGGAGCAGGCGTGACCGCTGATACGCACCTTGAAGACCTTGTTGCCGACGAGGATGATGACCACCGAGAAGAGGTAGCCCGCGTAGATGTGCATGAGTCCCGTACCCACGTGGGCGATGAGACCGTACACGAACACCGCCACGTAGCCCACGGTGGAGAAGTACATGGCCAGGGAGCGTTGACCCTCCCTTCCCTTCTTGCGGAGGGCGGGGATCATGGCCGACACGGGGTAGGCCAGCACGGGGAGGACGGTCAGGCCGCCGAGGGAGACGATGAACTCCACGGGTGTGGCAAAGACGTCGTCGCGGAGGGTAAAGAGCAGGACGAGAAGAATACCCACCATTACGGGGGGGACGGATATAATGCGCACGACGTGTGCGAGGGTCAGATGCAGGGGCTTTTTGGTCACGGGAATTACCTTCTTTTCGTTTGGATTGGGAATGCGGACAGAATAGCGCGGTTCTGTAAACTCAAAAGAAACCGAGCAAGGGGTTACATGGGCATAACCTATTGTCAAATATGGATTTTTAAAATCTTCACCGCACCTCGACGCGGGTGGTGTTCACAAGGCGAGCAGGGATTTCGGGGCAGATCTCGGCGCACAACTCAGCCAGGCGGGCGAGGACGGGAGCCTCGGTGTGGCAGTGGCCCGCCATGATGAGATTGATGTCCCCGTAGGGAGCGTCGCAGAGCTGGTGGTAGCGGAGCTCACCCGTGATGTAGGTGTCCGCTCCCGCGGCCTCGGCGGCGCGGACATCGTCATCCCCCGCGCCGCCAACCACGGCCACGCGGCGGACGGGCTTGCCACAGCCCGCAAAGATCAGGTTGGGCAGGCCCAGGGCGGTCTTGACGGTCTCGATAAACGCATCGGCGGTCAACTCAGCAGGGAGATCGCCCACGCGGCCGATGGGTTTGCCTGCGGGGTTGGCGTTGTCCCCGAAGGGCTCGACATGGGTCAGTCCCAGGGCGGCGGCGAGGCAATCGTTCACCCCACCGTCGACGGCGTCCAGACGGGTATGAAAGGCCATGGCGGTGATGCCGTTTTGGATCATGCGAATGACCTTGCGGGAGCCGGTATCGTGGCCGTCCACCGTCTTGAGACCTCGGAAAAGCATGGGGTGGTGGGTTAGCAGGACGTTACAGCCTGACTCAATGGCGGCCTCCACCGCGTCCTCGGTGGGGTCCAGGGCGATCAGCACGCCCGTCACGGGGGCATCGAGATCGGGAGCGCAGGAGATGCCGTCGTTGTCCCAGTCCCAGGAGAGGGCACGGGGAAGTCTTTCTTCCAGGGCGGCGTAGAATTCGCGGATGGTCATGGTGTTTCTCCTTACAGTTGATTCCTGAGCGCCGTCAGCGACACCACCAACAGATCCTGCTCGGGGGTCTTCTGCCCCGCCCGTCTGCGGGTGTCGCGGATATAGGTCTCGGTGCGGAGGGTCTTGTCGATGAGGGCGGTATAGAGGGCTTTTTGTTCGGGATCGATCACGCGGAAGCTCTTCTGCCCCACCGCCAGCTCGGCGGGAGACAGGGCGGGCGGGGTGTAGCCCTCGGGAGCGGGCTCGGCGCAAACCGTCTGGTAGATGCGGTCGCCCTCCCGGGAAAGGGTCTCGCCCACGATGGCGTAGCCCGTCTTAAGGAGGTACTCGCGGAGCTTTTCGGCGTGGGTCATGGGCTGAAGAATCAGCCGCTTCCCCGCCGTATGGACCCAGGGGGCGGCCTCCAGAATGGCCGCGATCAGCTCGCCGCCCATGCCGAAGATGATGATATCCTCGGGATCAAAAGCGTCCAAGCCCGTCAAGCCGTCGGTTTGGACGGTTCGTATGTATGCGGTCAGCCCCGCCGCCGCAATATGTTGATCGGCGCGCTCCACGGGGCCCTTGTTGATGTCGGCGGCAATCGCGCAAAGGATCTCCCCGTTCTTGGCGATCACGGGAGTCAGTCTCCTCTGCTCACAGAGGTAGATGGGTAGGTAGGCGTGGTCGGTGCCAATGTCGGCCACAAGACGGCCGCCACGAATATAAGGAACGGCAGTCATAAGACGGGGCGTGAGCTTAACGGGCATATGTCGAGTCCTTTCGGATTGATGTAAGGAAAGAGGACAGCCACCGAAAAGGAGTGGCTGCCCTACGCATTTACGCGTTCTCAGCAAGGAAAGCGTTGATCTTCTCCACCAGAGCGTCAGCGTCGGTATCGTGGACGGCGCAGGCCTCCTCGATGGACTCACCGCGGGACATGGGACAGCCCAGGCAGTGCATACCGATCTCCAGGAAGAAAACGGCGGTATCGGGAGCGGCATCCAGAATGTCGCCGATAATGGTCTGTTTTGTTACCTTTTTCATGATCGAAACCTCCTTTTTATTTTTTCAATACTATTATACTATGGTTTGCGGTTTCTGTCAAGTATATACGGGGAGAAAAGTTTTGGGAGATCGAATGAAAGCGGGTCTTGTTTTTCATAGATAATCCTTCGGTAAAATTTCCAAATCCCCTTGACAGAAGCCCCCGTATGGGGTACAATATAAGAGGAAAACATATCCATCGCTCACGAGGAGCAAATCTACAGAAAACGGAGAGTACGTTATGTATCGCATCGGTATTGACCTGGGCGGCACCAACATCGCCGCAGGTATCGTCAATGAGAATTTCAAAATCATCTGCAAGGCCAGCATTCCCACGGGTGCTGATCGTCCTGCCGAGGCGATTGCCGCCGATATGGCCGCCATCTGCCATACCGTTTGTGAAAAGGCCGGAATCCTACCCTCCGAGATCGCCTCGGTGGGCATCGCATCTCCCGGCATTGCCAATCACGACGACGGCGTGATCGAGTACTGTTGCAACATCCCCTCCTTCTATCGGTTCAACGTCTGCGAGGCCGTCAAGGCGGGCTTCCCCGTCCCCCACGTCTTCGTGGAAAACGACGCCAATGCCGCCGCCTGGGGCGAGGCCATTGCGGGTGCCGCCAAGGGCACCACCTCCTCCATTATGATTACCCTCGGCACCGGTGTGGGTGGCGGTATCATCATCGGAGGTAAGGTCATCTCGGGCTTCAACTATGCCGGCGGTGAGCTGGGTCATATCGTCATTGAGGTGGACGGCGTGCCGTGCGGTTGTGGCCGTAAGGGCTGCTGGGAGGCCTACAGCTCCGCCACCGCCCTCATCCGCATGACCGCCGAGAAGCTTTCCGAGTGCGAGGCGCAGGGACGGAAGACCCTCATGGCCGACATGGTGGCCGCCGCAGGGAAGGTCTCGGGCCGCACCGCCTTCGACGCCAAGCGCGCGGGAGACGAGGCCGGTGCCGAGGTGGTAGCCAAGTACGTCCATTACCTGGCGCAGGGTCTTTCCAATATCATCAACATCTTCCAGCCCGAGGTGCTGTCCATCGGCGGCGGCGTGTCGGGTGAGGGCGAATACCTGTTGGATATGCTGATCCCCCTCGTTCGCGGCGAGGTCTACGGCCAGGGCATCGTCCCCGGAACCGAGATCCGCATCGCCGCGCTGGGTAACGACGCGGGCATCATCGGCGGAGCTGTGTTGGGTCTGAAGTAAGATCGCTTTGGCCAAAAGCATCCCAAAGTCTGTACCCATATCCATAATTTTATCGTCTATAGAAGCAGAACAAGCCCGTGACCCACGCCGTTTGCGGGCTTGTTCGGTTTTTCAAAAGGAGGTAATCCCTTGATCGGTATGATCCCGTATTTCATTTGCTTTGTGCTTTTGGCGGCAGCCTTCGTCCTGCTCCCCCGCAAGCACACCACCAAACGGGTGGCGGTGGCTTTGCTCGTCCTGTCCTTTCTGGGAGAGCTGTTCATCTGCAACTTCCATTCCTTCCATCTCCTGGGCGGCGGCTACGAAACGAATTCCATCGATCTGACCGCCGAGACCGTCACCGTGTCGGGCGGCGAGACCGACGCCCCCTTGACCACCAAAAAGGGCGGCACCGTGACCATCACCGTCACGGGTCTGAAGCAACCCGTAGGCACCGCCCGCATCCGCCTTGCCTTTTCCGAAAACGCACCCTCCGCCACGGTCAAGATCGCGGCCAAGGATGTGACCCAAGCCGCCGCCTGGCGGTCCGGCGTGGCCGACGGAACCGTGGTGCAGGGGGACACCCGCTCGGAATACGTCGTCCTGGACCTTTCAGGAGACGTCAGCGAGCTGCGCTTTGCGGTCTCCGCCCCCAAGGACGCAACTGTTACGGTGGAAGGGGTCACGCTCAATGAAAAGGTACCCCTCCGCTTCTCCGCCCTCCGTCTGGTTCTCTTCGTGCTGGGCTGTATGGCGGTCTACGCCCTTGTGGCCTTCCCCTCTATGAAAAAAACCTTCGGGGAGAGCCCTGCGACCCTGAAGCGCACCGCCGCCGTACTGACTGCCGTGCTGGTGGTGGCCGCCATACTCATGACCTGGGCTTCCATGTACGACCAGAACGGTGCCATCTCCACGGGCTTTGCCAATCAAAGGGGCAACCAGATCACCCAGGAGATCGTGGACGCCTTCCGCGCGGGACAGGTTCACCTGCTGGATGAGCCCTCCGAGGAGCTTCTGGCCATGGAGAACCCCTACGATTGGAGTGCCCGCCGTGAGCAGGGTGTCTCAGCCAAGTGGGATCATTTGCTTTTTGAGGGAAAATACTACTCCTACTACGGCATCGCCCCCGTCCTGCTCCTGTTCCTGCCTTACAATCTGGTCACGGGCTACTACTTTCCCACCGCCGAAGCCATTCTTCTGTTCGGCGGACTGGGCATCATTTTCCTGACCCTTCTGTTCCTGGAATTCGCCAAGCTCTTTGGCAAGCGCATTCCAAACAGTATGCTGATCTCCACCCTGGTCATCCTGCAAATGTCCTCGGGCGTCTGGTACAACTTCGTTTACGACAACTTCTACGAGATCGCCCAATCCTCGGGCTTCCTGTTCACCTGCGCGGGCTTCTTCTTCCTGCTCAAGTCACGGATCATCGGGGAGGGGCGGATCAACCACCTCCATCTGACCCTCGCCACGGTCTGCCTCTCCTGGGCGGTGCTCTGCCGTCCCACACTGGCACTGTACTGCATTGTGGCCTGCATCTTCCTGGTCTTTGGCTATTTCAAACGGCGTGACGAGGTCAAGGCTCTGCCTCCCCCGAGACGGCATGACCGCCAAGCAGGCCATGGGCCGCGCTACGGGCAAGTATCTCCTGGCCGCGCTGACCCCCTTCGTGCTGATCGGCGGGATCCAGGTGATCTACAACGTCGCCCGCTTTGGCAACCCCTTGGACTTCGGCATTCAGTATTCTCTGACCATCAACGATTTCACGCGGTCGCAGTACCACACCGATTTCGTCATGATCGGCCTGTTCAACTTCCTGTTCGCCTTCCCGAGAATCCAGCCCGAGTTCCCCTACGTGGTCTCCAATTTCTCCACTCTGTCCACCAATGGCTACTACTATATCGCCAACCGCAACGCCATCGGGCTTCTCTGGCGGTCGCTTCCCTCCCTGGGTTATCTCGGCGTGGTTCCCGCCTGGAAGGCCCTCACCAAAAAGGAGCGGATCCAAGCCCTCTGCCTCCTGGTTCCCACCTGTATCATCGCCCCGCTGGTCATCATCTTCTCCATCTGGGAGAGCGGCTACGGCGTGCGCTACTGCTGTGACTTTGCCTGGCAGTTCATCCTGGGCGGCGCGGCGGTCCTCTACCTCCTCTACACCCGCGTGGCCGAGGGGCAGGGCAAAACCATCCTGCGGGGTGCCTTTACCCTGGCTCTGGTGCTGGGCGTGGTGGTGGGCGGCGGTATGCTCTACGAATATCTCTCCAAAACCGGCGAGCTGGCGGGGCATTACCTGCGGCTGGCCAAGGTCTTCGATTTCTGGATGTGACCCCGCAACCTTGACCAAACTGTCAACCGCCTGTAAATTTTTCCCCCGTTGGATGCCAACGGGGGTTCTTTTTTGTTTTGACCCTTGACAGGCGGGGAAAAATCGTCTATAATAAATACATCTATCTAAGCGAGAGGAACCAACCATGAAATTGTATCTTGTCATCCCCTGCTACAACGAAGAGGAGGTCCTGCCCGAGACCTCCAAGCGTCTGAAAGAAAAATATACCGCCCTCATAGGCGCGGGCAAGATCACCCCCGACAGTAAGATCGTCTTCGTCAACGACGGCTCCAAGGATAAGACCTGGGAGATGATCTGCGAGCTCCACAAGGCGGACCCCATGTTCCGCGGCATCTGCCTATCCCGCAACAAGGGGCACCAGAATGCCCTCATGGCGGGACTTATGACGGTCAGAAGCGAGTGCGACGCCGCCATCTCCATGGATGCTGACCTCCAGGACGATATCGATGCCATCGACGAGATGGTCGACCGCTTCCACGAGGGCTTTGAAGTCGTCTACGGCGTCCGCTCCTCCCGCAAGAAGGACACCTTCTTCAAGCGCACCACAGCGCAGGGCTTCTACAAGGTCATGCGCGCCATGGGGGTGGAAACCGTCTACAACCACGCCGACTACCGCCTCATGAGCCGCCGCGCTCTGGAGGCTCTTTCGGAGTTTGACGAGGTCAACCTGTTCCTGCGCGGCATCGTTCCCTTGGTGGGCTTCAAGTCCACCCAGGTCACCTACGAGCGAGGCGAGCGATTCGCGGGGGAGTCCAAGTACCCCTTAAAGAAAATGCTGGCCTTCGCCACCGAGGGCATCACGTCCATGTCCGTCAAGCCCATCCGCATGATCGCCACCCTGGGTTTTTTAGTCTTTCTCGTCAGCATCGGCGTGCTGATCTACTCCATCATCCGCAAGTTCATCGGCGAGACCGTGGAGGGCTGGGCCTTCCTGGCGGTGTCCATCTGGGCTCTGGGCGGTATCCAGCTCCTGGCCATCGGAGTCATCGGCGAGTATATCGGCAAGATCTACCTGGAAACCAAGCACAGACCCAAATTCATTGTCAGCGAATATCTGAACGACGACTGACCCCATAGGAACACCCCCCTGCCGCAACGGACAGGGGGGTGTTTTTCATGATGGGCAAGCTTTGGCTCAATCCTCATCCTTCAGAATGACCGTCGCACCGGCGGGTACTCCCTCGCTGTTGCAGAGGTTGACATCCACGCCGTAGACGTTGTAAGTGATGGCGTTGTAGGCCAGACCCGTGATGGTAGCAGAGGATGTAACCGTGATCTGATTGGGTGCGGTGATGGTGGCAGTGATCTCGGCTCGGGGATTGACGGTCACGTTCTTGCGGTAAATGAGGAAGCCCTTGACGTCCGTACCGCCGTCGGAGGTCTTCAGACCCTCGCCCACGTTCTCGTAGGTCAAAACGGCGGTCTTCTTGTCCTCGGAGAGCTCCATGCTCACCAGGATGGGGCCGTTGCCCTGGGCTACGGTCTTACCGGCCTCGCCGTTGATGGCGGCGGCCAAAACAGAGAGCCGCTCCGCCTGCTCGAACTTGCAGTTGGGGTGGAGGTTGTTGAAGAAGGTATCGTCGCTCCACAGGTCGGTGGAGACGATCTGATAGCTGCCCGGGAGGATCCGCTGGATCTCGCCCATGACGGCGCGGATCAGGCCCACGTCCATATAGTGCCAGTCACCCGAATGACCCGCAGGACGCTGATAGATGGTGGGAAACTCCACGTAGTAAACGGGGAAATTCTTGTTGATGAGGTTATGGGTGGATCTCATGTAGGTCATGAGGGCCGAGAAATTCTCGGCGAAGACCTTAGCGTTCGCCTGTTGGAAATCGCTCTCGCCCTGATACCAGACCAGCCCCGCGATGGCGTAACGCTCGAAGGGGAACATATAGTGGTTGTACAGGTAGCGGCCCCAATCGGCATTGACACCGGTGGTGACGTAGTAGCCCTTCTGGGCGTTGTAGGTATCCGTTCCCTTGGCCTCGGCCACCTCGTTGCACATGAACGCACCAAGGGGCTGGCCGTTGCCGTCGATCTCGATCAGACCGATGGGCACCCCTCCGTCGGTAAGCTTCACATAATTATGCGCGAACAGGTAACCGATGGCCGTGAAATGCTGGATGTCACCATAGCTGTCAGCGCGCTGCCAGGTGGAGCCCGATTTGACTTCCGGGCAGACCTCTTCCGTACCGCGCTGAGGATAGCCGGCGATCTGGGTCAGAGAGCTGTAGTGAAGGCGGATGGGTGCGTCATAGTTCAAGGTGTCCTTGCCTCCCTTGTCGGGGGTGTTGACGTAGGCATGGTGGTTGGACACGGAGTAGGCGCAGTTAGACTGACCCATGACCATGTAGACGTCGCCCACAAGAACATCCTTGAACTCGTAGGACACGCCATCGGCGTAGATCTTCATGGTATGCCCCAGCTCGGCGGAGGCTTCCATGCGGGCGCCGAAGGTGATCTCCCAGGCGCCGTTCTCGATAATGGCCTCGGCAAACATGCCCTTGAACTCGCCCGTGACCTTCTTACCGTTCTGGGCGGCGTCGGCCCAGCCCCAGACGCGGATATGCTCGTTTCTCTGGACGACCATATCGTTTGCAAAGACGTTGGACACAGTGAACTGGGTGGCGTGGGGGGCGTCCAGGGTCTCGCCGATCATGACGTCCACGATGGGAGGCTCGGTCTCGGCGGGCTCGGTAGGGGCTTCGGTGGGAGCCTCGGTGGTCTCGGGCTCGGTGGGGGTATCGGTGGGAGCTTCGGTAGGCGCGTCGGTGGGAGCGGCGGTGGTGTCTTCCACGGTGGTGTCAGTGGGGGTGTCTCCGCCGGTGCAGGCCGCGAGGCCAAGGCAGAGAAGGAGCAGGACGGACAGGATCAGCAGTCCGATGCGGGTGGTTTTCATAGGAGTTCTCCTTTCGTAGAGAAGATTCTCATCTTTTATAGTATAACATGGATGAAAGAATTTTGCAAGAGGAAAATGAAAGAAAAACAGTTTATCCTGTGCTCGAAGAACATCGGACAAACTGTTTTTCTCCCGCTTATGATAATCCGTGGGATAAGCCTTTACTCTTTGGATCTTTTGCGCGTGATAAGGCAGGCAGCGGCGAGAATCATGAACAAGGTCATTTCGCCCAAGCCGAGCGCGCCGGCGCAACCCGCAGACCCGGAATTCAATTCGGATTCGGTGGTCTCCGGCTCAGTGGTACCGGGCACTGGTGTATCCTCCTTAGTCACCTCATCGGTAACAACGGGTTCGTCAGGGGTGTCAACAGAGTCCGGCTCAAGGGTCGTTTGCTCCTCCAAGGCAGGAATGGTTTCGGACTCCATATTCTCACCGCAAACCGTGCATTTCTTATGACGCTCTCCGGGAATTCCAACAGCCGGCTCGGCATCCACGATCCAATCGCTCGCCGTGTGTCCCTTCGCCGCAATCTCGGTATCCCGATAGGCATCCTCACAACGAGTACACAGATGCTCGGTGTAGCCTTTCTCTACGCAGGTAGGTGCTATGGTTTTTGATGTATAATTATGGCCAAAAGCATTTTGCAGAATGCAACCGCAGGATGTACAGATCTGATCCGCCACACAGCTTGCCGCGCTTCCGGGGGTATGACCCGTAGCCGGCTGGAATGCGCTCTTCTCGGTCTCGCCGCAGGCTGTACAGGTCTTGGTGGTAAAGCCCTGCTCGGTACAGGAGGGTTTCGTCACTTGCTCAATGTATTCATGTCCCCGAGCATTCTGCAATACTTCCCCACAGGTCTCACATAGCTGCCCTCGTGTGCAATCGGCTTCCTTTCCGGGCGTATGTCCGAGAGCCGATACATGTCCGTCAACGTAGCTGTGCTCGCAACGCTCACAGACATGCGTGGTAAAGCCCTGCTCCGTGCAAGTAGGAGCCGTTACCGTCTCCGCATACCGGTGACCCAGCGCGTTCTGTATCACTGTTCCGCAGACCTGGCAAGCCTGTTCGTGAGTACAGTCCGCGGCACTGCCGGGAGTGTGTCCCGGGGCAGCGACATACGAATCTCTATAAGTTTCGTTACAGCGAGAGCATGCGTGCAGGGTATAGCCCCACTCCGTGCATGTGGGTAAAATAACCTCTTCAACGTAGTCGTGATCCAGAGGATGGACGTACTCGTCATCATATTCGTAGCCACACAGCGAGCAAGTGAAGAGGGTGTAGCCCCACTCGTCACAGGCGGGTTCGATCACCTCCGCGGTAAAATCGTGCTCCAGAGATTCAACGTAATCGCCCCGGAAGCTGTCACCGCACAGCACACAGGTATACGTGGTATATCCCCACTCCAAACAGGTAGGCTCTGTGACTTGGGTCTCATATTGGTGCCCGCAGATAACCTGTCTTTCTTCCAGATAGTCCTCTGCATACGCATAAGCCTCTTCTGTCGAGCGGAACATACCGACGAAGCAGAGATTAAATTCTCTCAAGTCGGGATCATTAAACACCAAATCCAATCGAATATTGTTGATGCGTCCTTCCCACAGGTCTAACAGATCGATGGGGACAAAAATATACTCCTCATCCTCACCGTAAAACTCTCCTTCATAAATTGAGAATGGCAAAGAAAAGCCGTCGGTGGCTCTGTCACATTCACCGGCAGAATACCACAGATGACCGCCATCCACCCAAAGATCGCGGAACATAATACCCACCACCGGGAAGTCGGTGGCATCATAAGACCATTTAGCTTTGGATTTCAAATTAAAAAACATCACTGAATCCGTAACCGTCGCCTGCCATCCATCATTCTCCGTGGGTGTAAAATCGACGTTATAGCCTGCTTTCAGTTCGTATGTAGAGGGATCCCACAAAATGGCAGGGGTATTCATCGGAACCGTGTCGGGGTCCGCAATAGGAGCGAGGTTCAGCTCGTTCTCTTCGGGCTCCTTGGAATCGGTTCCCTGAGGAACGGTTGCGGTTGCCTCGGATGTTCCGTATTTGAGAACGGTTAACGCTGCCGTACCATTCTTAACCACAGATTGCATATTGATACCAACGAAAAATTCGCCGTCGGAGTTTAGCTTCTCAAGCAACTCGGTGGATTCTTTCGCTCCGGAGATGACGGTACCGTTCAATTTCATCTCATAAGCCGACCCGTCCCAGGTAATTTCCAGCGTATAGATTTCGCGGCCTTCCTCGTCCAAAGGAACTGTGCCCTGCCCGTATGCTCCGGGAAAAAAGAAAGTACCCGCGTCTTCTTCAGTTTGCGGGGCGGTCAAGCAAGGTAAAATCTGATTTAACCTTCCGTCGCCGTTGCCTCGAATCAAAACCATCCAACCTCCGCCGTACTGGGTAGAGCCGGTTGCGACCTTTGCCCGATCGGTCAATGAAATGGTTATCCATTCATCAGCGTTCATACCGCCGTTATACGAAAAATCGTCAATACGGAACTGAAGGTAAACGCCGTCCTTCACAGACTGAGGAGTCTTGGTCTGAACCGTCATGGAAGGACTCGTTGCCGAATAGTCGGCAGGAACAACGGCAAATCCCTCTTCGGTATATCGATAACCCGCCTCAGGCTTGTAGATTTCCTCATCCTCCACGTCGGGATTTGGGTACTCGTTGGCGAATCGGTACGTTGTCCACATTCCCTCGCCGACCGCATCCGCCCCGACAACAGTCAGAAATATGGGAGCCATAGCCAACGTGATAGCGGCACATAGGATCCACATAAAAATCCGTCTACTCTTCATAGTTACCTCCTTGTGGAACGAAACACACTCATTTCGTCCGTCCATGTTTGATCATTATAACACACTTCCCCGCGAAATGCAACCGCCATTTCGCCCAAAACCCCCGCCCCTGTTTTGTGCAACCCGCCAAACTTCCAAAAACCTACCCAAACCCATTGAAAATCCCTCCAAAATGCGGTAAAATGTTGGTAAGTGCCCGCAAGCTCGGGCAAATTCGGTCTATACTATGAAATATAAGGAGTACGAAATCATGGCAGAAAAGAGAATCGTAAAAGTCGGTATCATCGGTTGCGGCGGTATCGCCAACGGTAAGCATATGCCCTCCCTCGCCAAGCTCCCCAACGTACAGATGGTGGCCTTCTGCGACATCATCGTGGAGCGCGCCGAGGCCGCCCGCGCCAAGTACGGCACCCCCGACGCCAAGGTCTACGAGGACTACAAGGAGCTTCTGGCCGACGAGTCCATCGAGGTGGTCCACGTCTGCACCCCCAACCGCTCCCACAGCTTCATCACCGTGGACGCTCTGGACGCAGGCAAGCACGTCATGTGCGAGAAGCCCATGGCCATCAATTCCATCGAGGCCAAGAAGATGCTGGATGCCCAGAAGCGCAGCGGCAAGAAGCTGACCATCGGCTACCAGTCCCGCCAGTCCATGGGCGCGCAGTACCTCAAGCAAGAGGCCGTTGACGGCACCTTCGGCGACATCTACTATGCCAAGGCTACCGCTCTCCGCCGCAGAGCCGTTCCCACCTGGGGCGTGTTCCTCAACGAGTACGAGCAGGGCGGCGGTCCTCTGATCGACATCGGCACCCACTCCCTCGACCTGACCCTTTGGATCATGGACAACTACAAGCCCAAGTACTGCGTGGGCACCACCTACCACAAGCTGAACAAGGACACCAACCAGGGCAACGCCTGGGGCAACTGGGATCCCGAGAAGTTCACCGTGGAGGATTCCGCCTTTGGCTTCGTGGTCATGGAGAACGGCGCCACCATCAATCTGGAGTCGGCCTGGGCCCTCAATATGCTGGACGTCCGCGAGGCGACCACCCTCATCTGCGGCACCAAGGCAGGCGGCGACCTGTATGACGGCGTCCGCATCAACGGCATCCGCAACAACGCCCAGTATCTCCTGAAGCCCAACCTGAATCCCCAGGGCGCGGCCTTCTACGAGGGCGCAAACGCCGGCGATCCCGCTTCCATGGAGGCGGCTCAGTGGATCAACGCCGTCATCAATGACACCGATCCCTGCGTCCTCCCCGAGCAAGCCTACACCGTCACCCGCATCCTGGAGGGCATCTACGAGTCCGCCAAGACCGGTCAGCCCTACTACTTCGACTGATATTTCCAAGCCTCCCCCTCCAGGGGAGGTGGCTCGCCCACCCGGGCGTGCCGGAGAGGGCGAGAGAGACCGCCCTCTCACCCGCCCTTGGCGGGAGCTCTCCCGAAGGGAGAGCCTTCACAATGACTGAAAGGAATTTTCCCTATGAAACTGAGTGTTTTAGCCAATCTGTACGGCTCCAAGTCTTTGGACGAGACCCTCTCGATCCTGACAGGCCTGGGCGTCCACACCGTTGAGCTGGGCGCGGGCGGTTACCCCGGCAAGGCTCACTGCAACCCCGAGGAGCTGCTGGCCGACTCCGCCAAGTACGACGAGTTCATGGCCACCCTCAAGAAGTACGACGTGGAGGTCTGCGCTCTGGCCGCCCACGGTAACGCCCTCCACCCCGACAAGGCCATCGCCGAGCAGTTCGACAAGGACTTCCGCAACGCGGTTCTGCTGGCCGAGAAGATGGGCGTGGATACCGTCATCACCTTCTCGGGTTGCCCCGGCGACCATGAAGGGGCCAAGTACCCCAACTGGGTCACCTGCCCCTGGCCCGAGGACTTCCTGGCCATCCTGGACTGGCAGTGGAACGAGAAGGTCATTCCCTACTGGAAAGAGGCCGGCGCCTTCGCCCTGGCCCACAACGTCCCCCACATCGCCTTTGAGATGCACCCCGGCTTCTGCGTCTACAACCCCGCTACCCTGCTCCGCCTCCGCGAGGCTGTCGGTCCCGTCATTGGTGCCAACTTCGATCCCTCCCACCTGGTCTGGCAGGGCATGGATCCCGTGGCCGCCATCCGCGAGCTGAAGGGCGCCATCTACCACGTCCACGCCAAGGACACCAAGATCGACAAGTACAACACCGCCGCAAACGGCGTGCTGGACACCAAGCACTACTCCGACGAGCTGAACCGCTCCTGGATCTTCCGCACCGTGGGCTACGGCAACGGCGAGACCTACTGGAGAGACATGATCTCCAACCTCCGCCTCTGCGGCTACGATAAGGTCCTGTCCATCGAGCACGAGGACAGCATCATGACCATCGACGAGGGCCTCTCCAAGGCCGTGGCTTTCCTGAAGGGCGTTTGCATCTTTGAGGAGAAGCCTACGACCATGAGCTGGGCATAAGAGTTCACCTACAGGCAGGCGTGTCTTTTGGCGCGCCTGCTTTTCGGTAACAAAAAAGCTCCCTCACGGGAGCAATTTAAAGGTTCATCTAGCATAACGACAAACTTACAAGGAGGTTCCCGATGAAACCAACCATCATCACCGATGAAATGATCGAAAAGATGAAGAAGAAGGGGATCAAAAGTCTGATCGTAAACGGTGTGAAAAGCCTTCTGTTTTATGCTATATTATTTTCTGCTCTGTTCTACATAGAGGGCTCCGAATACAATACTCTGTTCACCAAAGAAAGTCAGCCCGTCTGGTTTTGGGGCGTTTTTGTCATAATTTTGACTGCACCGATATGGATGTTCAAGCTCTACCGCCTCATACTGAATCCTACGTACTATGGCGAAGTCACGGACGTGAAAATCAGCCGCACCGTAGATGCAAGAGTGCTGACAGGTTACGACAGAAGTATAAAGGGAACAGTGGATACGTGTACTGTTACAGTAATATCAAAATTCGACATTGAACATCATTTCACATTTCGGCAGGAGGAAGCTTTGTTCGCGCACGATTATTTCCGTGTAGGGGATCGTGTGTTCCATTATGTTTTTTCCGATATTCCCGTGAATTTATCAAATGACCGTGCGGCAAAGTATTGTCCGCGGTGCGGAACACTGGGAGCGGAATGTGAAAATGTATGTGCAAAATGCAATATCCCATTTATTCAATGCACCTCAAAAAAAGATCCTTAAAAGTAATTGGATATTCGAACGAAATTTTCCGTAATAAAAAAGCCCCCTCACGGGAGCAATTTATCGGAAAGGTCTTGACAAACCGAAGAAAATCCGTTATAATAAGGGCGTAGGAGCTACCGATGACGGTGCTTCCTCGTTATATGTTAAAAAAGATAACCGTAAACTTGGAAGGTTGGGCGGTTATCTTTTTTTACTGTTTAAGTAAGACATGATGACGAATGCCAGCGTGATGAGAGCCATCAAAAACTCGACCAGCTCATACCAAGTAACATACATCAAAGCATCACCTCCCCCTTGCAGAGCATCAGGGAAGGAAAAAGATTTGCGCTTCCCTGTGGATACACAGAGGAAGTCACCGCCACCGTTACCTTTTTCAAGGTCGGCAGACCTACGGGAACCGTTTCCGATTCCGACAAATGACGGGCATTTGTCCCTTGCGCCTATTATATCATGCAGATGATTCATTGTCAATCCCACTTTTTTCAAAAAATCCCCCAAAAACTGTAAGATAGCCCACCAAACGTCGGTAATGTAAGTAGAGGGGTCGGCGCGCGCTCCTCAAATACATTGAAAGGAGGATGTACTATGGAAGACAGAGACATCATAGCCCTCTATTTTGCCCGCAACGAGGATGCCATCAAGGAATCCTCGGTCAAGTACGGTAAATACGTGACGGGCATTTCCATCAGCATCCTGCAAAACGCCCTCGACGCGGAAGAGTGTGTCAACGACACCTGGCTCAAGGCCTGGAACAGCATCCCGCCCCAAAATCCGCCCTCCTTGAAGGTCTATCTGGGGCGGCTGGTGCGGCATTTGTCCATCGACCGCCTGCGGACGATCACCCGCTTGAAGCGGAATCGGGAGCTGGAGGTCGCCTTGGACGAGCTGGCTGATTGCGCCCTGCCCGAAGAAACGCCCGAGGCAGACGTGACCTCCCTGACCGCCGCTCTGGACGAGTTTCTGGATGGTCTGGAGCCTACCGACCGCAAGCTCTTTGTGGGACGGTACTGGCACCTCTACCCCGTGTCCAAGCTGGCAGCGGCCTACGGGCTGACGACAAACAACACCTCGGTCAAGCTCCACCGACTGCGGGAGCGGCTGAGGGAGCATCTTACAGAAAGGGGATTTCCCGTATGAAACGATCCACGACCATTTTGCGCGGGTTGAACGATATCCGCGCGAGCTATATTCTGGAAAGCGAGCTGCCCGACAACGGGGCGGTCCTGCTTCCCCATGTCCCCCCGCGCGCCGCGTGGAAAAAGATCGCCTCCAGCGGGTGGTTCGTGGCGGCGGTGTCCGGTGTCGTGGCTCTGGGCGTGCTGATAGCCATTGTGCTGGCCGGGCAGGAAGGCCCCGGTTGGATCACGCCGCCCGTGGGGACACGGCCAAGCGAGACGACGGGGGAGGAACCGACCGAAGCCGTCACCGAGGCCATCATGGCGCAGCGAGGCCTCATGAAGCGAACGGTCTACGATGCAGAGGGCAATGAAACGTATCGTACCAAATACACCTATGAGAACGGTCTGCTCGTCAGAGAAAGAAACTATCTGGACGGCAGAGGAACCGACATGAAGGTCTACACATACAACGAAAACGGTCTCGTCATTCAAGAGAAATATACGTTTGACGAGGTGGCCTCTGCCGGTTGGACAAACACCTACGAATACGACGAACAAGGCCGCGTCATTCGGAGGTACACCGCCTATGACAGCGATAAACCCGCAGAAGAGGTACGCACCGAGTACGACGCGCTCGGGCGCATCTCCAAAGAAGAAAGCACGGATTCGGTCACTACCTATAACTACGGCGAAAACGGTAGCTATACAGTCCTGACAGAATACAAAAACGAGGCGACTGTGGCCCGTTTGGAGAGGATCACGGATGAGCGCGGCAATATGGTCCGTGAGCGTCACTACCGCAACGAGGAGCTGACCCGTGATTACGTGTACGAATACAACGAGAAGAACCAGAAAATCAAAAGCTACTTATGCTCTACGGACGGTTCCGCGTCTATGAGCAACGTGATCGAATATGACTACGACGAAAGTGGTAACCTTGTCCGCACCACCATCACCTCCGACGAGGACGATATCACCACAGTCCATTCATACGAATACAATGAATACGGCGAGATGACAAAGGAGCTTCGGTATGCCTACATGAGCTCGGAGCTTGTATCCTCCTCTACAGTCGTGTACGAATACGGGATCATTTCGTAATATGATCCGGTACAGAACCGAGTCCTCTGAAAAAAGCCAAAAAATCTCGTAAAATCTCAAAAAACTTTCCCAAAACCCCTTGACAAATCCCTCTGCATATGCTATAATATATTGCGTTGCGGAGGCATAGCTCAGCTGGTTAGAGCGCATGCTTGACATGCATGAGGTCATTGGTTCGATTCCAACTGTCTCCACCATAGTAGAACCAGTCGAACCAAACGGTTTGGCTGGTTTTTCTTTATGTCCCGAGGTCTGCGGCGTAGATGATATGCCTGTCAGTGACCGCTATTCTTTTCCCCCAAGGCAAACAGAAATCCCGACGGATCTCTTTAGTGAGGTCGTCGGGATTATTGTTTTGCGAATATTTGTAGAAGATCTCAACCTCGTCATCGAACAGGATGATCTTATCTATGAGAGTGTCGATTAGTAGCTGTGGCTCTGCTTTTAGTGCGTCAAGTAAAAACATTTCAACGTCCTCCTTTGTGAGCAGATTGGCCTCCTTGCACTCCTCGCTCAGGATTCGCCCGTTCAGCTCATCGATCTGCAATTCCAATTCGGTGATTCGATCCTTGGTGGTCGCGGTAAAAATACCGGCTTCCAGAGCCTTCATGAGATTATTCAAAGCCTTTTGCGCCTTGCTTCTTTCGTCCCGTAGAAGCGCCAGGACGGCTTGCTCGCGGGCACGCTTCCGATGTACCTCGATCACCTCCTCGGCTATTGCAGACAGATTCTCGGGCTTATTCAGCAGCATGAGCGTTGTGTTCAGCACCATTTCCTCCAAGTCGGCTTTTCGGATGCTTTCCTTGGAGCAGGAGTGGTGCTTTTTTCTGTTGGAGCATTTGTAATAATACATGGTTGTGCCGTTTTGTGATGTGCCGCTCTCACCATTGATAGGCTTTCCGCAGATGCCGCAGATGACTTTCTTTTTCAGCAAGAACGCCACTTCTCTGCTGGACGATCCAAGCTTGTTCTTTGCCAGCATCGTCTGCACACGGTTGAACAGCTCGGTAGGAACGATTTGGGGGTAGATATTGGTAAACACCTCGTCTCCATGACGGTAGATGCCGATGTACTTTTCAAGGCGGAGAATCTTGTAAATGGTATTCGCTTTGAAGGGCTTTCCCATGTGTGTGACGCCTCTCGCCGTCAACTCCTCGATGATCTCCCGCACGATCTTACCGGTAGAATAGGACTGGTACATCCACCGCACGATCTCTGCGCGTTCTTCATTCACGATAATTTTCTTATTAGCCGTCGTGTACCCATAGGGCACCTTGCCGCCTGCGAAGTTGCCCTTCAAGCGGCTCTCATTCTGACCACGTCGGATCTTCTGTGATAGCTCGGCGGAGTAGTATTCGGATAGACCGATTAGGACATTTTCAAGAATGATACCGTCCAGATTCTGCGTGCCGTCGATGTTGACCGACGTTCTCTGGGTGGCCGAGATCAATATCTTGCCATTCTTCTGAAGCCTCTGCTTGTTGACCGCTACCTCGATGGAGTTTCGCCCGAAGCGGTCAAGTGCGTACACCAATACGATCTCCCATGGCTGAGGCTTATCGCTGTCTGAGAGCATCTTCTGAAACGCCGCTCGATTGTCGTTTGTACCGGTCATGGCTCGGTCGATGTAAGTGTCGATGATCTTCAAATCGTTACGTTCAGCGAATTCATGACAAACACGGAGTTGACCTTCAATGGATTGTTCTGTCTGCCGTTCACTGGAATAACGTGCGTAGATAACTGCTGTTTTCATTTTGTTTTTCCTTTCTGATTTGTCTTTAGATTTGTCTTTCGACGGGAGCGGACCAAACGGAACCGCCCAAAGAGGTCAAGGGAAACAGGCGAAAATATTGCATTTTAGTTGGTCGACTTCTGCTTTTCAGCGATATTTTCGCCCCCTTGACCTCGACGGCGGTTTCGTTTACGCTCCACCAAGGCGAAAGACTAATTTGTTAATTCTTCTTGGGCATTTGCTTGATGACTTCGGAGCTGACTTCACCGATATACACCCCATCGTCAAAACAAATGAAATTATCGAACAGTAGGAGCTTTCTGTCCTCCTGCCCGATGGTACACACCACATCATCGTCAAGAATGTCCGAGACGAAATATGCCGGGGTGTTCTTGGAATATACGATCCTCTCACCGGACTTGTCAATGTACTTCATGAGATAAGCGGTGGCGTTGGGTAGCTCCTGCTTATTGATCGGCTCAAAATCGTTTCTGCCGAAGCGTTCTGTGAAGTAGCTGTTCTGCAAGGTGGTCTGCATCCTGTGGTTCTTGGTGCTATAATCCCGATGTTCCATCAGCTCGCCGATCATAGCGTTTTCGGGAATATTGAAAAGCCCGTGGAAATGCAATCGGTCAGAGTTCGGGGATCGCTCCCAAACGCCGATGTAAATCCAGCCCTTACGGTGGCACATCTTTTTGAAGCAATCCCGTAGCTTGACCTTGAAGCTGGCTTCGGTATGCTTCTGATCATCGTAGGTGAAGGTACAGAAGTAATTCCAAGTCCCAAGATTGATCTTCCTCACCAGCCTCTTCCGCCTCTCGATCAGATTCCGTTTGATTCGCTCCATCTCGGCCTTTACGTATTCGGTCGCCTGTTCTTCGCTCTCAAATTGCGGTTTCAATTCCGCTACGATCTCCGTAACCTTCTCTTTTCGTCGTTTGGCCTTTGCGCCCTTGTAGGCCTTTTCAAAAGCCGTTCTCATTTCGTCATTTTTGTTGCCGCGGTAGCCGCCTTTCCCGGGACTCTTGCCCTCGTTTTGTGGGATGGCGATATAGTGGCTACCGTCGAAGTAGACCTTTGCTTTCTCATGAGCCATGGTCACGCCCCCTTTCGTGTTTGTTTGCGGTCTCCAGCATACGAGCAAGCAAAGCCGCAATGAACGCCGCCCTCTCCGCTTCGCCCATCTGCTTGATGACCACGTCGCCGTGAATGATGATTTTTACCTCTCTTTCTGTCAATGTTTTTCTCCTTTTTTGAATTTTCCAGAGAAAAAGGCACGAAAAAAGCGCAATACGCTTTTCTGTCATGAAAACGTATTACGCCTTTTAAGTGCAACCTTCCGATTTTGCCCTCGGAACACGGGCTCGGCCTTTTCAATTAGGCATCATCATTCTTGGCTTGACACTTTGCATACGAACTAACTATACTTGGACTATTCCTTTTTCAGTGAAATGTACTGCTATTATACCACAAAAGTTCGAGTTTGTCAAGCAAACTTAACCTATGTTTTCTCACATCTTTTATAACAAATCCAAAGTTTACCCAACCTTTTACAACTACTCACAACTTCCATGGTGCATAAAAAGGATAGCACATGGGGATCAGATTTGTCAACTTTCGTAACTGGCGGGTTTTGATTATCTACTGGACAAATCTCACTCGGAAACTGATGGTGATGATGCGAGGGCTGACAATCCCACACGGCGGCGCTCCAACAAACGGCTAAAAACGAAATCTATCCAAAAAGCCGCCGAGCGTGATCGCGGACGTACGCCCAAGCGGCTCAGCGGGCGACTCCGCGACCGCTCGGCTTTGGATTTTTCTTTTTCGTTTGTTTGCGGTGCGGGCGTGTGCTTGTCTCGGCGAGCGCAGCGAGCCGACTTGTATAAGACAAGCACACGCCACGGTGCCAACTGCTCATTTTTATCTTGCTTATACCCAAAATGTGTGATATAATGGCGTATAGCATCACTATACTTTCTCTATCAAAATGATACCTTCCATTTTCAGAAATCTTGGGTTATACTATAAGTGCAAAAGCGCTTTTGACTATCATCATAATTAGGAGGACAAAATTATGTCCATAGGCTCTACCATTAAATCTCTCCGTCGCGCCAAAAATCTGACACAAGAGGATTTGGCCGAATACCTTGGGGTGTCTCCCAAAGCAGTTTCACAATGGGAATGCGATCGAACAGCTCCCGATATCTCCCTCCTGGCTCCCCTTGCCAGTGTATTTGATGTCACCACCGATCATCTTTTGGGTGTTGACATCGGAAGCAAGAGCAAGCAGATCGATCTGCTGTACGATGAAGCATACACGATTGCTGCCAGCGGAGATCACAAGCAAGCCATCGCTTTGATTGAAAAGGCATTACTGCTTCATCCTTCATCGTATAAGCTGATGGATTTCTATGCCAACGAGATCTTTCTGTATAACGAAATCTTCCCGGAAGAGGTTCGTGAAATCAATCGAAACCGCGCTTTGATGTACATTGACAATATCCTCAGCGATTGCACAGATGCAAGCATTCGAAACAATAGCCTTTCTATGGCTTGCTTGTGGTATGCAAAATTGGGTCGTACCGAGGAAGCCGAGCGATTGGCCAAGACGTTGGAAGGTGCTACATGGACGTGCGGTGAATTGTTAGGGCGTATCTATACTGGCAAACGGCAGTTTGAGGTCATTCGCGATGAAATGCTGGGACAGTTTACCAGTGCTATCGGTGGGCTGTTGGATGATTTGCTCGCAACCAAGGATGATAGCGGCAACAATATGTATTCTGACGACGAGATCCTTGAACTAAATCAGATGTGCATTGATATGTTTGCTCTGTATTTCCCCAAGGGCGATTATTTCTTCCACGCACAATATGTAGAAAGTGCCTATCGTCAAATGGCTGATATTTATGCTTTCCGGAGGGATGCAGACAATGCCATTGCCTGCTTGGAATCTGCGGCGAAATTCGCGATCATGTTTGATAAGACAAACCCCGAGGATGAGCATATTTCTCCTGCGGCCAAAGGGATTGTTCCCGGAGATGTTTGGTGGCACGACGGACATAACAGCAGTTACGATCTACTCCAAAAGATGCTCAACAAGGATAATGCTCAATACGATTTCATTCGTGATGCGCATGAATTCAAGGACATTCTTGCAATGCTCCGTGCTGTAGCGAAATAATTTTCACGACAGCGCCTCGCGCGATGCATTCCAATAGCACATAACTTTAGGGAGCCGTAAAGCTCCCTTTTGTTTTTATGAGTGAATCGGATCAGCCTTGCATGATCACATATCGCTGATATTTCTTCTGTATGCTCTTTCTTCTGCGCCAGACAGTCGTGTTATTGACGTTCTGCATCTGCGCGATCTCAACGAATCCGAGTCCGGCCATGTAGTGGTTCAGAGTTTCAGTTTCCGCAACGGTCAATCGCATTTGATGGATAATTGTATCGACCTTGGTATAGTCCTCAATCTCATACTGTGTCTCGAAGTCAATGGAAGCATCGGCCGGCGAGCATTCTTCGATACTGATGGTCTTGAACGCGGACAGATATTCCTTCTCGATATACCGCAAGGCGTGACGGTAGCAGGCAAAGCGGACAGTAAGTAGCTCACCCTTGTGATTCTGACAGGCCAGGTCATCCAGGTTGTGACCAATGTAATGGCAGAGGAAATAGATCACTTCGGATGCGAGATCATATCCGTCTGAGAAGGTCGTGTTGTAGCCTTTATTGTGGTAGATATCCTCGACCAATCCGGCAT
>JAGBAS010000077.1 GCA_017938885.1 Clostridia bacterium | reverse complement strand
TTGTATCTTGTATCTTTGTATCTTTGTATCTTGTATCTGTTCTATAAACCTCAATTTACTGCTGCGGCACCACCGCAAAGAACACCAGCTCCTCCTCCCCGTCGTTGACGAGGGTGTGGCTGCTTCCCTTCTTGCAGTAGTGGCAGTCCCCCGCCGTGACGGTCTCGGATACGCCGTCGGTGGTGACGGTGCCCTTGCCCGAGAGGAAGTACATGATCTCGCTGGAGGTCTCATGGGTGTGAAGACCCACGGTGTGGCCGGGGGCGAGGCGGGCCAGGAGGATGCGGTTGAGGTCGTCATTGTACATCTTGGCGACCATCTCGCCCTCGCCGCCCTTGAAGTGAGGGAGGATCGTGTCGGGCATATTTTTGAAGTCGATCATGGTATTTCTCCTTACAGAATGACAGGGATGGACTGATCGGCGGTGACCGAGAGGGTCAGGGTGCCGTCGGGATTGGGTGTGGTTTCCACCACGCAATCCACGGCGATGACCTGCACGCCCGCATCTTTCGCCTCGCGGAGGGCTTCTCCGAAGGCGGGGTGGGTCTCGTCGTTGGGGCGCAGCTCGGTAACGCCCTTCATCTGGGTGACGAAGAGGATGTAGGCGGGGTGGCCCGCTTTTGCAAAGGCGGTCAGCTCCTTGATGTGCTTGACGCCGCGCTCGGTGGGGGCATCGGGGAAATAGGCGATGCCCTCCCGCTCCAGGGTACAGCCCTTGACCTCCAGGTAGGCAGTAGGGCGGTCGGGGGTGTCGATGGCAAAGTCGAAGCGGGAGGCGCCGTGGGTGATCTCCCGGCGATAGGTCGCGTCCTCACCGAACAGACCGCTGACGGGTAGGTACTCGGCGGCGATGGCGTTGGGGGCTTGGGAGTCCATGTTGATGAACAGGGCGGTGCCGTCGGGCTTGACCTTCTCCACGGCGACGAGGTCGTAGGGGGTCTTGCGTTGCGCTTTAGCGCGATTTTCAGCGGCGGCGAGGTATACGGTAGCACCGGCGGGTAAAAGCTCCTTGCACCGCCCCGTGTTTTTGACGTGGACCATGACGGTCTCGCCGTCCAGCTCTACCAGGGCGATGAAGCGGTTGGGGCGGCTCAGAAATCCGGCTTTGACGATGGGGGTAGAGTAGGTCATATCACTCTGCCCCCTTTTTGCGTGCTTCGGGGATGAGGCGGTCCAGCCAGGCTTCACAGCCCTCCTCGATATCGCGGTAGGTGATATCGAAGCGGTCGGTGTACCAGGGGTCGGCCACGTCTCCGCCCCTTGCGGTGGGCTCCATGAAGCGGTGGACCTTGCCTGCGGGATCGCTTCCGATGATCCGCATGAGGTTGCGGATATTGCTTCCGTCCATGCAGAGGAGGTAGTCGTAGGCATCATAGTCGGCCTTGGTGACCTGTACAGCCCGCTTGCCGTCACAGGTGATGCCGTGCTTTTTCAGCTCGCGCTGTGCGGGCGGGTAGACGGGGTTACCCACGCCATTCCAAATTTCTTCGGTGGAGGTGGCGGCGGAGGACACCGAAAAGAGGGGGGATACCCCTCTCTCGGCGGCTTTTTGGCGGAAGACGAATTCCGCCATAGGACTGCGGCAGATGTTGCCGTGACAGATAAACAGGATACGGATCATAGTTACCTACAGTTGTTTTTTGTTGAAGCGGACAATGCTGACCGTGAGGGCGGCCACGGAGGTGACACCCGTGATCACCAGGGCGGCGGTGTAGTCCTCGGGGGACTTTTGGCCGTAGATGAGGGAGTTTCCATCGGTCAGGAGGGTGGGGAGGAATTTGCTCACCTTTGGGACCATGGCCACGACGGTGGAGGCCAGCACCACACCTCCCGTGCCCACCAGAACCCCCGTATTGGCGGTGCAGAGGGTGGAGAACAGTACGGTGAAGGCGATCACCCACAGGCCGAAGACCCACCACACAACAGCGGAGAAGGACAGGCTCTTGGCGATCGCGTTGTCCCAGTAGTAGGCGTTGTAGGCGTAGGTGACGGCGTAGCACAGCCAGTAGCCCGCCGACCACAGAAGGATCAGCACGGCGGTCTTGGCGGCCACCACCTTGTAGCGCTCAAGTCCCTTGGTGAGGGACAGAATGAGGGTGCCCGAGCGGTATTCCTTGGTGAAGATGCTGCTCTCCAAAAGGACAAAGGCAATAAGGGCCATGGGAACGTTCTTGAAGAACTGCACCCAGGAGTCCATGGCGGTGATATTGACCTCGGTGACCGTCATGCCGCTTTCGGCCAGCGTGTCGGCCAGCTGCTCCATGAGCCACGGGGTGAGCTTGGCCACGGCGGGGTTCATGATGCCGAACAGGACGAACAGGATCCCCAAAAACAGGACGCGTCCCGAGCGAAGCTGCTCGGTCAACTCCTTTTTCAGAAAGGCAAGCAGGGTCTTCATGACTCGATCACCTCCATGAACATGGTCTCCAGCGTGGGCTCCACCCGCTCCCATCTCACAAGGGGGATGCGGTGGGCCGAGACAAAGCCCAGCACCTCGAAGGCGGGGGTGTTTTTAACCGAAAGGATCAGTTGGTTCCCCTCCCTGCGGCGCACAGCCGGGAAGGCCTCGGTGATGGCGGTGAGGTGGGCTTCGCTGTCGGTCTCCAAGAGGTATTCGTCCTGCCTGAAGCGGGACTTGATCTCTCCGAGGGTGCCCTGTACCCTGACGGTGCCCCCGTGGAGGAAGGCCACGTCGGTGCAGATGCGCTCCACGTCGGTGAGGATGTGGGTGGAGAACAGGACGGTGGTCTGCTCGCGGACGGCCAGCAGAATGTCCAGAATCTCCTTTCGGCCGAGGGGGTCGAGGGCAGAGGTGGGCTCGTCGCAGATGAGGAGCTTCGGGCGGCCGAGGAGGGCTTGGGCGATGCCCAGCCTCTGCTTCATACCACGGGAGAAGCCTCCCACGCGGTGGGTCTCCTCCCGCAGTCCCACCAGCTCCAAAAGCTCGTCGCGGCGTTTGGAAGTTTCTCGCTTGCCCATACCGCTGATGGCACCGCAGAAGTCCAGATACTCGGGAGCAGTCATGAAGGAATAGAATTCGGGGACGTCGGGAAGGTAGCCGATATAGCGGTTGGTGGCGGTCTGGCCGTAGACCACCCGCTCACCGTTCACGAAGATCTCGCCGCCGTCGGCCCTCAAAAGCCCCAGCACCGACTTCATGGTCGTGGTCTTCCCCGCGCCGTTCTGGCCGATGAAACCGAAGATGCTGTTTTCAGGGACGGTGAGATCCAGTCCGCGCAGAACCTCCTTGTCGCCGAAGCGTTTGCGGAGCCCGCAGATGCGCAGCATATCCATCACGAATCCTCCTTGCCCAGAAGGAAGTAGAGGATGGGGCCTACGAAGTTCATGAAGACGAGGGTGATGACCAGCCAGAGGGCGCGGCTTCCCCGCTTGTAGGTCCTGTGGGTGAGGATGTGGTAGAGGGTATAGCCGAGAAGGGCGAACTCCGCCACGATGAGGGGGATGAGGAAGGGGAGAAATTCCATGAGTTGGCTGAGATCAGTCATGCTTGGTGTCCTCCTTTTTCACGGGATCCCGATAGACCTCCACGCACAGGCCCTTACGGCTACAGGCGGGGCAGGTCAGACGGCGCATTTTGGGGGTGTGGTAGGCCCAGAAGGCCTCCTTCAGCTTGGGTTGGAACACGGTGTGGCATTCAGGGCAGATGTAGGCCACCCGCTTGAAGTAGTGGAGAGACACGCAGGTCCCCCACGTGGCGGCGATCACGGCCCACGCGGCGAAGAGCCACCAGTATCCGCTCACGATCCACAGAATGACAGATGCCACCTGCAACGCGGACACGGGAATGCCCGTGAGCACCATGAACCACCGCAATTTGTTGAGTTTGTTTTTCTGCTTCATAATCTGCGCTATATCACCAATGGAATCAACCGAGAAATGCTCAATGGTCTTCATCTCACGACGAATCCCCTCCAAAAGCTCCAGCTTGGCGCGGCGTTCGGCCAGCTCCTCCCGCAAAGTCTTCTCCTGCTCCTCAAGGAGGAGGGATATGATGCTCTCGGGCTTCTCCTCGGCGAAGAGGGCTGATATGCTGTTGATGGGCAGTCCCGCCTCCCGCAGAAAGCAGATGATCCTCATGCGACCCAGATCCTCCTCGGAGTAGAGGCGGCGTCCTCCCTCGGACAGGGTGCTGGGAATGAGGATGCCGCGGTCGTCGTAGTACTGGACCGTGCGCACCGACACCCCGCAGAGCTTAGCGATCTCTCCCGTTGTATACAGATTGTTTTTTTCCATGGATTGTGACATAGCTTTCACCTCCTTACGCCTTTAGTATAGCACATGACGCGGCGTTACGAGCAATACCTCACGCAGGAGGATTTTTTGAAAATACGCAAAAATTTCGCTGAGCGGAGATTTTTACACAGGATGGCGGTCACGGAGCACCGCAAATGCCTCGTCGGTGATCTCGATGGTCTCGGCGATATCGGCGTCGGTGAGAGCGGCGTTGATGAAATGGTTGTGGTGGTTGGTGAAGAACACGCCCCGCAGGACGCACTCGGCGATCCATTCCTGGTGCAGGCGGAGGGTGGGATCGTCCGCCAAGCGGAGGTAGAAGAGGGAGGGGACGCCCGTGGCGCGGAGGTCGAAGCCGTACTTATGGGAGGTCTCGATTAGGCCCTTTGTGAGCTTGGTCCCCTTCTCAATGAGGAACCTCGGCAGGTCCAGCCGCTTCATCTTTTCGATACAGGCGATGCCGGCGGCGAAGGGAACGGCGGACATCCAGTAGGAGCCTGTGTAGGACATGGAGGATACTGTATTTTTGAGGAAGTCCTTACCGCACAGGGCCGAGACGTTGTAGCCGTTGGCCAAGGCCTTGCAGAAACATATGAGATCGGCCTCAAAGCCAAAGTAGTGGTCGGAGCCGGCCAGATCCAGGCGGAAGCCCGCGCGGACGTCGTCCACGATGAGGACGGTGTCGGTATCGGTGCAGAGCTTGCGGACCTTCTGCCAGAAGCCCTCGTCGGGGAGCTGATTATCCATGAAGTTGCCGTGCATATAGGGCTGTGCGATGATGGCGGCGATCTCACCCTTGTAGCGGTCAAAGAGCTCGGCCAATTGCTCGAAGTTATTCCACTCGCAGTAGAGGTTGTGCATGACGTCCTCTTCGATGACGCCTGCGTAGTCGATCTTCTGTGTCCAGGGAGCCACACCGTGGTAGTAGCCCTTGAAGAAGATGATCTTCTTACGGTGGGTGTAGGCACGGGCGGTCATGGCGGCCAGGGTGGTAGTGTCGCCGCCATTCTTGGCGAAGAAGGCCCAGTCGGCGCAGGCCACGGTGTCCACAAGAAGGTCGGCAAAGTCGATCATGACGGTATTCGGGAGGGTGGTACAATCCGAAATAGCCCGCTGGCGGGCGGCGGCGGCGTCCACGTCGGGGTCGTGATAGCCCAGGATATTGGGGCCGTAGGCGCACATATAGTCGATAAAACGGTTGCCGTCCAGGTCCCAGAGGTAGGTACCCTGCGCCTTGGAGGAGTACAGGGGGAAGGCTTCAATGGGAATGTAGCAGCCTTCAGCGGGACCCTGGTGGCCGTAGATGCCCGAGGGGATGACCTTAACGGCGCGCTCAAAGGCGGCACGGGACTTTTCGTAGGTATTGATCTTTCTCATAGTATTACCCTCCTTACGCCAGATAGATGGCCACGCGGTCCAGGATTCGGTTGATATTATCCACCTGGGAAACCATACCGCTAATGCGGACCTGTCCCATGCCCACAGCGGCAATGGCGTTGATGTTACCGTCGAAGAGGTCACGGGCGGTCTTGAGGTCGGCAAAGGTCATGGACGAGGTGACGCCGCGATGATTGGGGGCGGGGTTGAACAAGAGATGATTCTCCTGGCAATGGATGGCCACGGCGAGGTCTTGTCCGATACCCAGCTTGATCTTGCCGTCGGTGATGTTGGAGGCCGAGAACATACCCACCTTATCGTGGTTGCCGATCTGGACAATGGCGCGTCCGATGACGTAGAGCATGAGGGTGGTGGAACGCTCAAAGAAAACGGGATCCGCCAGCTTCTCGGGCTCAGGACGGAGGTAGGCTGACAAAATATCGGTCAGTTTGGTGAATTCCTTCAAGAGGAACCCGATGTGATGGAAGCCGCTGACGGGGATGGGGGTACCGGTACCGTCGATGAGGGCGTTGAATTTCTCGGGAGACGGGAACCAGAGCTTGATGGAGCACCCTTCGGTGCCCTTGACCATTTCGGCTTCGCCGTTTTTGAAGATCAGGGTAGCCTTGGGGCCATTCTTGACTGAAAAACCGACCTTTACGTTTTTCTTTGCCACCAGAGCGGCGGCCTCGGGATCGAGCTTCAGAAGGTGGGGGATCGCACCCAGTACGGCGTAGAGATTACAGCGGGCGAGTACGGTGGTATCTTTCATAGGAGCTCCTTTCTCGGGAGATGGATTTCAAATATCGCTTTATTATAGCATATTTCGTCGTTCGTGTAAAGAGTTTTGTGAAAATTCACTCAAAGGATGCAAAAAGAAGACCTCTACAGCCATAGGGGTCTTCTCTTTCTTTACACCGTAGGAAGCGACGTTCCCGTCGTTTCTCACATGGGGATTATCCCAGCAAAATATCGGAAATGAGCATGACGCAGAACCCCACCAAAAGGGCGTAGGTTGCGCCTCTCTCACAGCCATGTGCGTGAGTCTCGGGGATCATTTCGTCGCTGATGATGTAGAGCATGGTGCCGCCTGCAAAGGCCAGGGCAAAGGGCAGGATGGCGGCAGAGACGGTAACGGCGAAGTAACCGATGAGGGTACCCACCACTTCAACCAGCCCCGTACCCAATGCGATGGCAAAGGTCTTACCGGGCTTGATGCCGGCAGCCAGCATTGGGCCGATGATGACCATGCCCTCAGGGATATTCTGAAGGGCGATACCGCCCGCTATGAGCAGTGCTTCGGCGGTGTTGCCGGAGCCGAAGCCCACGCCTGCGGCAATGCCCTCGGGAAGATTATGGATGGCGATGGCCATGACGAAGAGGAGCACCTTGCCCGCGTTGCGATTGGTGGGGTGGGATTCCTGGTCTACGTCGGCCATTTTGTGCAGATGGGGCACAAGGCGATCCACCAGATTGAGGCAGAGGGCTCCCACAAAGATACCCGCCACGGTCATACCCAAAGCGATGAGCTTGGCGGGGAGCTCGGATACACTCTCCTCGGGTGCGGGAGCAAACATGGCAAAGCCGTAATCCACCGAAGGAATAATCAGCCCCAACACGGCGGCGGCCAGCATGACTCCTGCGGCGAAGGCCAGGATGATATCCGCGAAGCGGTGGGAGGCCTTTTTGAAAACAAAGCCTATGAGGGCGCCGATGACGGTGGCACCGCCCACACCGAGGGCAGTAAGCAGAACCATTCTCATGTGTTGTTCTCCTTATCTTGCATGGAATTATTTCATATCAGAAAACCGCGTCCTCCACCTCGCCCATAAGTCTTTCCAGATTCTCCTCGGAATACTCGATCTCTGAGGAGAACATACGGGCGATCTCGCAGAGGGAGTCAAGATCCTTCCCTCCCACAGCGCGGTGGATGGCATGGATGATGACGGTGCAGAGGACGGCAAAAGCAGCACGGGTACGGTGCGCATCGGGCCAAAAGGTGGCATCAGCGGTCATGTAGCGGTAGAGGAAGTAGCAGACCAGATTCTCGTAAGCCACGGTTGTCTCTCGATCCAGCTCGCAAAGGGGATCCTCGGTCAGCGTCTCCAGAGCATCCAGGCAGGTGTCCCATGCGGGATCCAGCCGCTCCATATCCCGTAGGATCGCACCGATCTGCGGAAAGCTCTTGAAGGCATTCGCAGTACTCTCACTTAAGTCTACGTCGCTATGGTGAAAAATGTGACGAATTCGGTCGGACAACGGCATGGAACGGTCCCGGAGAATGGTGAAGAGGTGTTCGCGGCGCTCCAGAAGCTCAGCCGCCGTTTCGTCAAGCTCCCGCATTTCCTCATGAGCGTAGCGCTCACGGACGGCCTTATCGGGAGAAAGCTCCACCACTGAAAAAGGTTCGGTCTGCGACAGGATCAGCTTGGCGGCGGCCTCACAGCACAGACCCAAACCCAGCTCCACGCGGTCGGGGAGAACATTGCGGAAGCGGGGATGGTCGGAGCAGATCTGGCAGAGGGAATCCTCGCCCAGCTCGGTAATCAGGTCGCAGAGTCCATTTTGATTGAGAAACGGGCACCGCTCATCGGGAGTGAGCCGGAAGCAGGGCGGGTCGGCCTCGCGGTCGATGCACATGGCCAGACGTCGGCCCATATCTCCGCCGACGGACGCGTAGCGGACAAGGGCCTCCCGATCCACGTCGATCTCCCAGCCTACACAGCAGGTGTGGCGGCAGGCGGCGGCTATACAGCTGAAGCGGGTATAGTAATTCGGTACGTAAACTGTTTTCATGACGTGCAATTCCTGCAAAACGGAGCTGTCAAGAAGATCCGACAGCTCCGTTTCTTTTTGTGGAGGAACCGAGAGCTTACTCGGAATCCTTTTTGCCGATCAGAGCACCGTTCTCATCGAAGAGATAGGTCTCATAGACGGTTTCGCCGTTCTCAGCAATGGCGGGGATCTCCACCTCGCCGACAGCGTAGGAGCCATCCTCCAGGAAATAGTAGGTGATGCCTCTTTGGGTATGCCAGGTATTGGTCAGGATCTGATCGGCCCAGTACAGCTTGGTAACACCGTCCTCGGTCTCCCAGGAGCCTTCCACCAGAACGTAATCCTCAAAAACGTAATTATGGCCGTTGATGGTCACAGCGCCGTTGACGACATTGTAAGAGTTATCGGGGATATAGTAGGCCTTTCCGTCGTTATGCTTCCAGCCGTGGACAAATCTACCGTACTCCAGGTAGTAGACCGAGTCAAAGATGGACACGAGGCCGACATACTCGGACACGTCTATTCTGTGAGAGCAAACGTCGCAGACAAGCATGGTGGAGGAGGTGCTGGACACATACTTATGCTCGCCGTCAGCACAATAGGCTGTATTGCGCACGACGGTATCCAGAATCTCAACCGTACCGTCCTCCAGGACGTTGTAGACGGTCAGAATGATCTCATTCTCCCCGGAGGTGAGAGACAAATACACGGCGTTATAATCCGAGCGGACGACAGCGAAGCCTTCTCCGTCGGGCGTCTCGCTATGCTCGCCGAAGGATCCGCAGACCACGTAATACACACCGTTGTCCACGTCTTCGACACCATCTTTCAGAGCATTCGTGCGGGCGTAGACAGCCTCATCGGCCGAGAACACGAAGTCGATACCGGCAGACTCGACGAAATTAGGAACCATACCGGCTACAAGAGAATCAGCCTTTTCGGGATCGGTGGAGTAGGGAGACTGCTGTATGACCAGGATCTGCCATCTCGACAGGCTATTATCCACATCCTTATGCATAGCGTACAGGGAATCGTAGAGAGCATCCTCGTCCTCAGTGTAGCCGATCACGCCCACATAGAGGTTGCCGATCTCATAACCGACGTAGCCGCTGTAGTTCTTGAAATACATATTCTCAGAGGAATCGGCGGCATCATTCTTACCCTGCGCGAAGATCATATCCAGATCTTCGAAGGAAGCGAAGCCATTGATAACCTGCTCGAGAGCAACGTGATCCAGGGTGTTCTGCATAACGTCACCGGTCTGAACACCGAGATCATAGGAAACACCGCTGTTCGCCATTGCATTGGCGATGAGGGAGATATTCTCTGCGGAAGAATTCATCATATCGCCGAGGATGGCTACGTTTACGGTATTGGAGGACTTGACGGTAAAGGCCTTGACCTCAGACCAGACGTTGCCGTCGCCGACGCAGTAGTAGTACACGCCGGGAGTCAGGCCCTCGATGCCTACGTTATTGACACGGTTGACAGCGCGGCTGTCCAGGTAGTAGTGGATGACGGAATTACCGGTATAGGTGACGGCATCGGTCATTTCGGGGTTGGTGGCCAGGAGCAGGACAGCGGAGGCGTCAGCAGCCTTCAAGTTGCTCATCCAAGTGAAATTCATGCCGTATGCGGGTACACCGTTATACAGGATGCCGTAGGGAGCACCGTCTTCGGGGCCGACGGGATCCAAGCAGTAGAAGGTGTAAAGGAAGGAGCACTGACCCTCACTATCCTCGGCGTATACCTGATAGGTGCCGACTGCGTCAAAGGCATCCGTGGAAAGCTGACCCTCTGCATCGGTGGTACCCAGCAGGACAGCCTTCTTGCCGTTCATAACGTACAGGGAAACGCCGGCGGCGGGGGTACCGTCGTTGTGATTCACCACCAGAACGTGGGGCATACCGGCGATGTTGTACTCGTTGAGCATGGTAACCGTATATGCAGCCGAAACGGGAATCTGGATCTCAGGAATGGTGATCGCACCGTGATAGCCATCCTCTGCGTCATCTGCCTTGGGGGTGATGATCGCCTGTTCCAGCTTCAGGGAAAAGTCGTCCGTAGAAGCCGAGGTAGCGGGAGCGCGTAGGCGGATGGTCACGACCTCGTCTCCGGTAACGGCCGCCTCATCGGTGACCTCGACGACGATGGTCAGCTTGCCGCGGAACCAGGTGCAGGCTCCGGAGATGCCGGGAGCGAACTCGAAGCTTTCCAGCTTGAAGGCTGTGGACAGCTCTGCACGGATCTCGATGGAAGCGACCTTATCCAGGTTATCGCAGGTAAAGGTAAAGCTGTCGCTCTGACCCAGGACCATTCCTTCGGTTCCTTCAATCGAGAAGGTGGGATAGGTGGTTTCTTCCCCTTCAACGTTGAGTTCAAAGCTTTTTTTCACCGTGTTGATCTCACCGGTGACGGCAATGTCAAAGCGGTGTGTTCCGTTGAGCAGCTCGAGGTGCATCATCACGTAGGAATCCTTGACCTCATAATCCACAGCGGCACCGTTCACCTTTACGTCAACGTCCTGGGGAGCGACGTTCAGGTTCAAACGGATGACGATGGCGTTGCTGTACACGGTCATGCCGTCGGTCAGCGTTGTGAGAACCGAATCCTCGGAGTTATCTCTCCATTGGATGGCGCGGATAAACAGGGGCGTACCAGTCTTCTCGGTCTCATCCTCGGCCTCGGGCGCAGAGGTTTCGGGCTCAACAGCCTCGGGCTCAGAGGTCTCGGGCTCAACAGCCTCGGGCTCAGAGGTTTCGGGTTCGGAGGTCTCAGCCTCATTGGTTTCATCCTGCGCCAGGCTCTCGTATGTATCGGCATCGGTGACGTCGCCGATGGCACTGATCGGAGCCATTTGCACCGTCATCATAACAGCCAAGAGCAGGGATAGAATCTTCATTGTCTTTTTCATGGTTTTCGTTATCCTTTCTTGGGATGAGCATCGCGCTCAAAGGGCCATGCTTGTCAAAATCTTACGTTACCGCTCGATTTTCACGTGTATATCATAGCACAAACCGAATGAAAAGTCAAGACGTTCCTTCGTTTTTCCAAAAAATGTCCAAGCAATTTTCATATATCCGTCACATTTTCACATGTCTGTTGCATTCATCGACTGAATTTTTGCAAAAACAGGCCACCGCGCGGGGCGATGGCCTGGGTAAGGGTCAGATATCGTACTTGGACAGGATCTCGCTGGGGGTCTTGCGGAGAAGGGAGCTGGCGGGGAGAATGCCGAAGAACATAGACACGGCAAGGATCAGCGCAAAGAGGGCGGCAGCCATCCACAGCGGGAAATAGAAGATATCGGAGACGAAGGGCGCGTCGGCCAGGGAGCCGATGAACCAGGCAGACAGAAGGTACCCCGGCACCACGGTCAGCAGAAGCAGAAGCGCGGTCTCTATGGCAAATCGGAATGTGAGATTCTTTTTGGTGACACCGATGGCGCGAAGGATGCCCACCTCGCGAACACGGCTCATGAAGGAGGAGCGCATAATGAAGAACACGCAGAGGCACATGAGGGCGATCATCACCGCGACGGTCACCACCGTGATGACGACGGCGGTACGGATCTCGGCATAGAGCTGGTCGAAGATGCCTGCGGGTGGGATGAAGCCTACCTCACCCAGGGTCTCGGTGAGGTAGGCGGCGGTGGCGGCAGGATCGCTCGACCGGATCATGAGATGATTGGTGTGAAAGGGGCCGTTTCCGTAGTCCCAGACATTGTAGGGGCTTTCTATGATGACGTTATCAAAGAGGCCTGCGCCCGTGGCCAGTCTGACGTAGTCGGCATCGCTGACGACGTAGTAGTAGTTCTCCTTTGACATACCGTTCCAGTGCTGCTCCATGTATCGATCGTACTGCTTATAGAGGGATCGGAAATCCGTCATCTGCTCAATGCGTTCAATGTTTTGCTCCATGTAGGGCTTCAGCTCGTCGCGAACGGGATAGGTACCGTTATCCTCATGGTAAAGATAAGCGGCGCAGGCGGTCATCTGGTCGTAGCCCATGAGGCCGACAAAGGCGGCGATGCTTTCGTGCTCGGCCACGGCCCATTCCTCGAACAGAATGTCGTCGTAGGGCTGGAGGGTCTCCAGCTTACTCTGATAGAAGTCGGGGATGTACCGGAAATAGTGGTCAAAGAGCCAAGCCCACTCCCCCGCCTCGGGGTCTGTACCCTCGGGTAGGGTCTTGAGGTATTCCCCGGGAGTGAGGATCAGGTATTCCCCGTAGGCATCCTTGACGAAATCGGGATACTGACCGATATCGGTATAGCGGGAGATCACCTTTTTGACCGTTAAGGGCAAGCCGTTGATGGTGAGCTTTGCGCCCACGCTGTTTTCTACCGAGGTGATGCCCTCGTCGATGACCACCACCTCGCCGTCCCGGACGGCGTCCTCCATGCCGGCGTTGGAGGCATAGGTCACGGGCATATAGAAGTAGCGGTTCTGGATATAGCGAGCGAAGGTGAGGCTGTTCAGATAGTAGAACAGCTCGTCGGATTCCACCACGCCCGCAATGCGCAGGCGGATATTACCCAGCTCGTAGTAGGTACCGCCCGAGATCATGCCCACCAAGTCGGCGTACCCGTTTAGGTAGCCCACGGTAGCGGTCTCCAAGAGCTTATCCGCCAGGGCGGTGGTGATGAGGATATCCGAGGGAGTCTTCATGTCCCGCGAGCCTGCTACTGTCACAAGGCCCTCGGCGTTGGCAACGTCCTGGGCTCTCGCATCCGTTTGGAGGACGATGCGGTCGGCGGTCATGAAGGCTGAGGAATTGAAATCCAGGTAGTCGGTATCGTACAGGGGCGAGCTTCCGATGATCCGGGCAAAATCCATACCGTGGCTTCCCATCTCAGAGCGCAGAAAGCCGTAGTCGGTATCGGGCTCAAGGGGGATATAGAACAGGTTCTCGTTGTGATCCTTCCGCATATCCGCATAGGTTCCCAACCCAGCGCTGAAGGCGGCGGTCAGAAATACCAGCGCGGCGGCCAACAGAACGAGGCAGGCGCGCAGGAGGCCTCTTCCCTTTTTCTTGCGCTTGCTGAAGTTCTCCCGCCAGGCTGCTTTAAGAGAATTCTTCCAATGATATAAGCGGCCGTAATGCTTCCCCTCTATGGGGGTGAGGCGGGACATATCCAAAGTCTGACCGTGTACGGAGGCCTTTTCCCGAGGAGTCTCATCAAAAACTCCCTCCATAAGCTTGACCTCGCTCCCTTCGTCCAGGAGCTTGACAGTACCTCCCTCTACCTTGAGGTAGAGCTTTCCGTTCTGATTCACCACGCGGAGAAGAAGGTTTTCCGCAGGCTCGCCGTAGTATTCCACGGTGACGCCGGGTGTCTCGCTGTTCGTGCAGGGCAGTTCACCGAGGTAGATGTGATTCTTATTGCGGGTTATGTACCCGTTGGCTTCGCTGTTTTGACGGTCGGAGGCTACGTGACCGTCCACGATCTCAATGATGCGGTCACAGTAGTGATCCACCAGGTGGGCTTCGTGCGTGACCAGGAGCACCAGGCGGGTCTTGGAGAGCTCCTTAAGGATGTCCATAACCAGGACGGTATTCGCCTCGTCCAAGTTTCCCGTGGGCTCGTCGCAAAGGAGGATGTCTGGGGATTTGACGATGGCGCGGGCGATGGCAACTCGCTGCTGCTGACCGCCCGACAGGGTATCGGGGGTTCTGTCGCGGTACTTGGCCATATCCACGTTGCTGAGGGCGGCCATGACCCGCTCGGAGATGGTGTTCTCATCGGTCATACCGCACAGGCGAAGGGCGGCGGCTACGTTCTCGTAGACCGTATCCGTTACGCTGAGATAGTAATTCTGAAAAATATATCCCACGAATCGGTTGCGCAGGGTATCGGTATCATCGCGGATATTCCGTCCGAAGAGCTCGATGGAGCCCGAGGCGATCTTATCCAAACCGCCAATGGCGTTGAGCAGGGTGGTCTTACCGCACCCGCTCCGTCCGAAAATGGCCACCATGCCCCGCGCGGGGAGCTCCAGGTTGACGTTATCCATGACATGGAGCTGGTTACTCTTCCCACGGTTGTAGTATTTATGGGCGTTCGTGATGCGCACGGGGAGTATGGTCATGACTTGGAGCCTCCTTTCGCGGAGCGTAGGGTCTTCTTGACGCTTTGGTCGAACATTTTCTTGACGTACTTACGGGAGAGATTGAGGGCGATGAGCACCGTCACGGCGGCGATCAAGGCGTAGTCACCCACATGGAGGAAGGGGAAGATATAGTTGGTCTTGGGAAGTATATACACCACGACGCAGGTGACGGCGGTAACGATGGCGGCCGGAATGAGGGCCATGAGGGTCTGGACAAAGATGCTGATTTTGACTACGGCGGTCGGAATGCCCATGGAACGCATGATCCCCACGTCTCCGCGGGTGGCGTTCATAGCACGGGAAGAGCAGAGAGAGAGGAATACCGTGATGAAGATGATGGCCAGCACCCAGAGGATAGCCATCGCCCCCGCCAGGATCTTGGTCTCCAACAGATCGAACACGTCGGGCTCGATGGTCTCGTCGGATACCACGGCAATATACCCCCGCTCACGCAGGGCCTCCACCGTATTGTGGGCCTCGCGGTCGCTCGCAAAGAAAAGGGATGCCTGGGTATAGGCTTGGGTATAGTAATTCTCATAGAGGAAATCCATGAGCACGTCGGGGGCCAGGATCACCGCCTGGATACCGGGGAAGCAGTTCATCTCCTCGTTCCATTGATCGTATCGGTTACGGGACAGGAAGGACTTCATGGACTCGGTCGGCATCCAAACGTGACGGTAGCCGTCCAAAGAGTAGCGAATGGTAGCTTCCTCGTCGTAGCCATATTCGGGCACGATCTCCACCATGACGTCACGGGCATAATACTCGTAGTAGAAGTCCTGATTATAACTGCGGAAGCTCCCCGACAGCACGCCCGAGACGGCAATGCTCTCTCGAGAGGTAAGCGCGGTACTTTCCTTGACCATTCTCTCCGCGATCCGATCCATGGCTTCGTAATTGATGAAATAGGTGCCCGGCTCCATGTCAAAGTCCACGTAGGTATCCGAGCTCATGCCGAGCTCGCTTGCCGTCGCCTGCTCCGAGGGATCGGAAAGCGTGAAGCTGTAGGAGAAACGATACATCTGTCTCTGGTAAAAGGCCAGGGCGGAGGCAATGCGGTAACCGCTCTCTGTGAAGAGCAAGCGGGGCTGGCGGGTATTGTCGTAGTAGTAGTGCACACCCACCACGCGGTAATTGGCCATACGGAAGAGCTCCAAATCGCTCTCCTCAAAGCTGTCTCCTCCCAGATAGGGCTTCACCGAAACCGGCACCTCTATGATGACCTCGTTATCGGCCTCGGGGTAGCGTCCCGCGTCCAGTCGGAGGCTCTCGGCGGGATAGCCGAAGGAGAACTGGTAGTAATCCATGCTGTAGTCGTCACCGATGGGGATGCCAACGGTCTCGTCCAGCATATTGTCGTAGTGGAGGTAATCCTCCGCCCCCACGTCGGCGGCCAGCTTTTGGAGCTCCTCCTCGGTGATGATCCCTCCGTCCTGGCGCACGATGACGGTACGGCCTTTGACGTAGGTAAACATAGTGCGCTCGTCAAAGAGGGTGCGGGATTCGTAGGTCAGGCTTGTGACGAGGGTGAGGGTCAGGGACGTGAGTATCATAAGGATGCAGAGGAAGACCGACAGCTTGGGGGTGGCGGTAAAGCGCACCCGACCCAGGTGCAGGCCGCTCCGCAGGGTATGGGACAGCTTTTTAACGGGTTTTACGGATTCGGAAGCAGGCACTTCCGCGACGGCCGAGGCGGGGCGAACCGTGTGATCCGATTCCACCGCGCCGTCAAAGATGCGGATATGGCGGGTTGCATGAGCCTCTACCTGATCGAAATTATGGGTTACGATAATGACCAGCTTATCGCGGGAGACCTCGCGCAAAAGCTCAATGATCTCCTCGGAGGATTTGCTGTCCAGGTTGCCCGTAGGCTCGTCGCAGAGCAGGATGGGAGAATCCTTGGCCAGAGCGCGGGCGATGACGGTTCTCTGCTTCTGACCGCCCGAGAGCTTGCTTCCCTTTTGGTGAATATGCTTTTCCAACCCCACACGGCGAAGGAGCTCCAGCGCACGCTCACGCCGCTCACGGGGGTTTTCCATGTTCATGAGAGCCAGCTCGACGTTTTGGAGGACGGTGAAGCTCTCGATGATGTTATACTCCTGGAAAATGAAGGATATGTATTGCTTGCGGTACTCCTCCCAGTCCTTCTGAAGAAAATGAGAGGTGGGCTCACCCTCCACGTACAGCTCGCCCTCCTCGTAGGTGTCCATGCCGCTGATGACGTTGAGCAGGGTGGACTTACCCGACCCAGACTTACCCGTCACAGCGACGAATTCTCCGCGCCCGAAGGACAGATTGACCCCGCGTATGCCCACAGCGACGTTGTTCTCCGAGACGTAGATCTTGCCGATATTCTTGAGTTCCAATAACGGTTTGCTCATGGATGCTCCTTTCTTTGCGATTGTTTTCACATATATAGACGCGAAAATTTCGTTTCGGTTACAGTATTTTCGAAAAAAAGTAAAAGTGCACCATCTGAAGTAGTGCACTTATACTATAGCACAGAACGTTGTTGTTGTCAATAGATTTTGCCAAACTTAATATCATTAAGTTTCATCGGCAGACCCTTTTCTTTTTCCGGATACGTCTGCGGATCAGGAAGGCAACGAGGGCAGAGAAGACCAGGATACAGAGCCAGCAGGCCCAACCCAGATCGAAGAAGCAGCCGTCCCGTTCAACATCCTTCAAATAGCCCAAAAAGGGGATCAGCCCGCAGGATCGGAAGGTACAGTCCGAAAATTCCAGCGAATCGGGTGGCGTATGGCAGAAAACGATACAGCCGCCCAAAGCACTGAGACCGCGCCCGTAGAAATTGCAATTCAAAAAGCTTCCCTTGGCGGTACCTTCCACATCGGTCACGAGGACACGGTAAGAAATGGCGCGGAATCCGTCAAAAGTACAGTTGTCGCAAACAGCCTCTCCGCCGTACAGCGTCAGACCGTCGATCCGACATTCCGTAAAGGCGGTATCCGATCCGGATACCCCTACCATGCCAAAGGTGCAGTCCTCGGCACGGACACCGACCGTCTCGGGGCCGATGGTGATGCGATCCTCCAGTACAGAGGACACGAGCTCCAAGCCCGAAACGTTCCCTGCGGTCGCAATGCTCCAGGAGCCGTTGTCGTAGAAATAGCAATCCTCGATACGCACGTTTTCGTCGCTTGAGCCCTCGTATTCGGCTTCTATGTCAATGGCCGCCTGGGGCATGGTGCCCTGAATGCCGTGGATCTCGGTGTTCCGGATCACACAGCCCGTAACCGAGGTCAGGGTGATGCCGTTGCGCAGGCAATTATAGATGTGGCAGTCCTCCACCGTGACGTCGTAACAGCGTCCCCGCAGGCCGTTTTCGCCATTGGTATCCGAAAACACCGAAATACCGTCGCCCCGCATAAAGGCGATCTCAACGCCGCTGACCGTGACGCTCCTGCAATCCGCCAGACGGATAGCGTAGCCGTGTTGGACTAAGGCTTCTCCCGTATAGCGCAGGCGGTCGCCGTACAGGCGGCCTCCCGTCAGCGTGATATTTTCACAGTTGAGCAGATGGAATATGTAATGACGGGTCTCGCTTCCCGTGGACTGATCGGGAACCTCATCCATTTGGAGTATGGCATCCTTCTCCAGGCGAATGGTCAGATCTCTTCGATCCTGAATGAGGATGATGGAGCGGCTTCCGTGCTCCCGCAACAGATACGTACCCGACGGGAAGTAGAGGGTATCCCCGTCGCGCAGAGACGAAACAGCCAGATTGATGGCCGCCGTATCGTCGCTGACACCGTCACCCAAAGCACCGAAGTCCTTGACGTTGATGACGGCTGGGGTATGGGTCTCCTCCGCAGCGGCGGACAGGATCAGGATACAGGCGGCAGATACGCAAAATGCCACCATACAAAACAGGCGCACGGCGGTTATGAAACGATTTCGCATAGGCAGATTCCTTTATTGGTTTTCTTTTTGATCCAGATAGTAGGCGATGCACCCTAAGAAGGCGTCGCCGTATTTTTGAAGCTTGGCTTCTCCGACGCCGGACACATCCAGAAATTCGTCGTGGTTACGGGGGAGCTTTGCGCACATATCCTCCAGGGTTGCGTTGCTGAAAATGTAGAAGGCGGGGACATTCTGGGCGCGTGCCAGCTCGAAGCGAAGGTCGGAGAGTGCCTTGTACAGGTCGGGATCGGCAGAGCCGGCGGCAGTGCGAGTGGCGGCGCTTCCCTTTTTGGCGCGTGTATCCGGACGTTCCTGCAACTGCCGCTCCTTCTTGGCCGATTTGGATTCTACCTCCATATCGGCAGGATAGCGCATGGTCACGGGGATGCGCTTGTATAGGATCTCCCCCGAACGTTCGGTCAGCACCAGGATGGGGTAGTCTCCGTTGGTCACGCGGAGGTAGCCTTGACCGACGAGGGCTTTGATGATCTGCTTGATATAGGGGGTACTGTACTTCTTCATGAGGCCATAGGTGGTCTGCTTGTCCAAGCCCAGCTCCAGCAGGCGCTCGGTCTTAGCCCCCCGCAGGATCTGTCCGATGAGGGCCTGGCCCAGCCGCTGACCCGTGCGGGCTATACAGGAGAGGACCATCTGGGCCTCCACCGTGATGTCGGCGGTGGCCAGGCCGCCCGTGCAGTTGGAGCAGTTGCCGCAGCCGCAGGAGCCGTCCTCGCTTTGGTAGTGGGCGGGGAGATCCTCGCCGAAGTAGTTCAGGATGTAGGCGCGGAGGCAATGGGGGGTGTTGGCGTAGTCCGCCATGCGGTAGAGCCGCTCCAGGTCGCGGGAGCGGACGGCGGCCTGCTCCTCCTCGGATAGGTCGGGATTGGGCTCGCTGTTCTCGATCATAAAGCGGGCGGTGGAGACGTCTCCCTGGGTAAAGAGCATGAGACAGTCGGCGGCGGTACCGTCGCGGCCCGCGCGGCCTGCCTCCTGGTAGTAGGCCTCCATGCTCTTGGGCATATTGTAGTGGACCACGAAGGAGACGTTGGACTTGTCGATCCCCATGCCGAAGGCGTTGGTGGCCACCATGACCGTCTTGCGGTCGTAGAGGAAATCCTCCTGGTTCTGCTTGCGGTCGGTGTCGCTCATGCCCGCATGGTAGGCGGTGGCGTCAAAGCCCGCCTCACAGAGAGAGGCGCAGACCTCCTCCACCCCCGCGCGGGTGGAGCAGTAGATAATGCCGCTCTCACCTTCTCTTTCGTGGAGGAAGGCGGCCAGGGCCACGGGCTTCTCCTTGGGGCGGGCCCGCTTGATCCCGAACCAGAGGTTGGGGCGGTCAAAGCCCGTGGTGAGGCAGAAGGGATCCTCCAGCTCCAGAAGCCGCACGATGTCAGAGCGGACGTGATCGGTGGCGGTGGCGGTAAAGGCCCCCACGGGTGGGCGGTGGGGGAGCTCTTGGATGAAGCGGCTGATATGGAGGTAGCCGGGGCGGAAATCCTGGCCCCACTGGGAGACGCAGTGAGCCTCGTCCACGGCGATGAGGGGGATGGTCAGCCCTCGGCAGATGTCCACGAAGGAGGGGACGTCCAGCCGCTCGGGGGCGACGTAGACCAGCTTGTAGGCGCCGTTGGCCATGTTGTAGCAGACCCGATCGTACTGGGCGGGGGTCAGGGAGCTGTTGACATAGGCGGCGGGGACACCCGATTGAGTGAGGCTGTTGACCTGGTCCTTCATGAGGGAGATCAGAGGGGAGATCACCAGGGTCACCCCCTCCAGCATCAGGGCAGGGATCTGATAGCAGGCGGACTTGCCCGCCCCCGTGGGCATGACGGCCATGACGTCACGGCCCGAAAGGAGGGCGTCGATGACGGACTCTTGCCCGGGGCGGAAGGTGTCGTGGCCGAAGTAAGTTTTTAAGACTTGGTTTTTGGTCATGATGTTTTTTCAAATTTGGGTTTGTCGGTGGGTTTATCCGTGAGCCTTCCCCAGCGGGGAAGGGGGACCACCGCAGGTGGTGGATGAGGAGAGCGGGTTTGGTCTTTCATACGGGTGTATACGTAAAACCCTTGATACGCCAAGAGAA
>JAGBAS010000076.1 GCA_017938885.1 Clostridia bacterium | reverse complement strand
CGCCGCCATGAAGTCCTTTGAGTTCCCCGCGTGGGATGCCCCCGTGCAAAGCCTTACCCTGTTCGGAAATCAGCCAAGCATGACCGTGGCTCAGTTCGTCGCCCTCTGGATTTCCGTCAAGTGGCTGGCCGTCGTTCTGCTGGTCACCGCCCTCACGGGAATCTCTCTCCTGTCTGGTAAGGTGCTCAACACCATGGCCATCGTTGCCACCGCCACCCTCATGCCCTTCCTGCTCCGCCGCTTCGGCCTGGCCGTGGCACAGTATTTCGATTTTACCTACCTGCTGGAAGGTACGAGCTTCCTGACCACGGCGGCAAGCTCCGGACTCTATCTGACGCTCACGGTTGCTGTTCTCGCCGCCGCTATCACGATCCTCACATGGCTTGCCAAACAGATGTGGGTGGGCCGTAAACACCATTAAGAAAGAAGGAAAATACCATGCTCACCATCAACAATCTTTCCAAATCATACGGCTCCAACCTTGCCCTGAACCAATTCACCTACAGCTTCGACCACGGCATCTACGCCCTCCTGGGCCCCAACGGCTCGGGCAAGTCTACCCTTATGAACATCGTCACCCAGAACCTCAAATCCGACAACGGTGAGATTCTGTTGGACGATACCCCCATCGGCAAGCTGGGTGCATCCTACCGCGAAAAGCTGGGGTTCATGCCTCAGTACCCCGGTATGTACCCCTCCTTCTCGGCACTGGATTTCCTCCGTTACATGGCCGCATTGAAGGGGTTGAACAAGAAGAAGGCCGACGAGCAGATCGACGAGCTTCTGCACGCCGTAGAGCTTCACGATGTCCGCACCCACCGCATCGGTTCCTTTTCGGGTGGTATGAAGCAGCGTCTTGCCCTGGCTCAATCTCTCTTGGGTGATCCCGAGATCGTCATTCTCGACGAACCCACCGCCGGTCTTGACCCCAAGCAGAGAATCGCTATCCGTAATTACATAGCCAGCGTTGCCCTCAATAAGACCGTCATCATTGCTACCCACGTAGTTTCTGACGTGGAGTTCATCGCCCGCGAGGCCATCATGCTCAAAAAGGGCGTGATCTCGGACAGCGGCAGCCCTTATGAGCTGACCCAAAAGATCGAGGGCCAGGTCTGGCAGACGGTGGTAGCCGCCGAGGAGGTGCAGGCTATGCAGGAAAAATTCCGCGTGGTCAATATCCAGAACGGAGAGCAGGGGGTCATTCTGCGTATTTTGTCCGATGTGAAGCCCACCGAGGATTCCGTGACGGTGGTGCCGTCCTTGGAGGATTACTATCTCTACGTGTTCGGGGATATCCTCTGATTCTATAAACAAAAAGGAGTGTTGCGGTTTTGCCCGCAGCACTCCTTTGGTTAGGAATGGTTATCCAAGTTTTTCAGCACCATCAGGGTGGTAAAGACCCGCTCCTCGCAGGAAAATACCAGCTCTCCCTTGTACTTACGCACTAAAGCACGCATGGTGGGGATTCCCAATCCGTGCCGTTCGGGGGAGCCCTTGGCGGTCTCCAGACGTTGAATATCCACGTCCCGCAACACCGCGTTTTTCACCAGGATCACCAACGTCTCATGCTTGACCGTCACCGTCACCGAGACCCACCGTGCTCCCTCGTTCGGGATCCTTGCCGCCGCCTCAATGGCGTTGTCCAGGGCGTTCCCCAGCAGGATGGCCAGATCCACGTAGGGCACCGTCACCGAGGGGAGCTTGTGGGCGTGATACTCCCACCCGATGCCCTTGTCCCGTGCTAACGCCGCTTTGGTGTTGATGAGGGTGGTGATAAGATCGTTTTCCCCCGTCACCAGACGGATCTCCCCCAGCCGTTCCAGCTCGGCCTCCACCGAGGTGATCGCCTCGGCTGTATTTCCCTGCGAGAGGGTCGCCAGCAGCCCCATAAGGAAATGCCGCTGATCGTGCTGCATTTTCAGAAGATCCCGATGGTTGTCCATGATAAGGCGGTACTGCTCGGCCTGGGTGGCCGCCGTCTCCCGCGCTTTTTTATCTCGCGCATCCCTGAGCCGTTCCCGCTCCTTCCGTAAACGGAGGGTGGACACCAGCACCCATGAAAGAAGCAGCAGGAGCAACAGCGACAGTCCCGCCGCCAAGATCCAGAATATGGGCTTTTCCATCATGAATACCTCTCCACGTAGCTTGCATAGGCCAGAAGCACCTCGGATTTCTTCCGCACGCTCATCATGACCCTCTCGCCGTTCTGTAGGATCACATCGTAGCCATCGAACTCGGATACCTTGTCCAGATTGACAATATACCCTTGATGCACCTGATAAAAGCCATAATCCCGCAAGGCTTCCATGGCATCGGACAGCCGCCCAAGGGTATCAAAGACCCGATCGGCGGTGTGGTACAGGATGTGCTTGCGGTTGCACTCCACGTAGAAGATGTCGCTGACGGGCAGACGGATGGACTGTCCCCCCGTGCGGATGACGTGGTAGCGGTGGAGCATACGGTACTTTTCGGAGGCTCGCTCCAGGATGCGATGCACCTTCTCCAGAGTACAGGGCTTCAGTATGTAGTGAAAGGCCTCGCAGTCGTAGGCCTCAATGGCATATTGGGGAAATCCCGTGGCGAAAATGAGGATGGCGGCCGCATCCAACTCACGGATGCGCTGTCCCACCTCCAGCCCCGTGAGCCCGGGCATTTCCACGTCCAAAAACAGAATATCGAAGCGCTCGCCCCGATCGTAGGCGTCCAATAGGGATCGACCCGAGGTGAACACGGCGACCTCGGGGGACAGCTCGGGGTCGAAGCGTCGGCACAGCCCCGCCAGCATCTCCCCGTCGGTGGAAGCGTCGTCACATACAGCAATTCTCATGGTCATACTCTCCCATTATAAGATAACACCATTATACCACATTCCGCGGCTTTTGTAAATACGTCAAGACTTCCCAAGGGACAACGAATGGGGCGGAAAAACCGACGAATGCGAAACCCGCCTTGACCGCTTCCTTCCCTTATCTTATAATGAGAGCGTATGAAACTATATTTTAAATGGCTGAAAGGAGTTTTTTATGGAAACCAAACGAATTTTTACTGCTGTTCTGGCCGCCCTTATGCTGGCCACTACCTTGGCGTCCTGCTCCCGCCGCGACCAATTCCGTCCTCCCGAGACCGATAAGCCCACAGGGGAGCAGACCACGGCGGCAGGTCAACCGGATGGAAGTAATCCCAACGAAAGCAATCTCGCCGACACCAACCAAAGCGGCGGGGACATGACCGACCCGGGTAACACCACGCCCCCCGATGTTCCCATCGTTACGCCCCCTGTAAGCGGTGATGAAAACGGCAAAATCACAGGCAACCCCTACGAGGGCTGGACGGCGGAGGAGCTGTATGCGTCCTTTATGGAGGATCAGGAGCGGTCGGTTTTCAACAACCTAGACTATGGATTTGGTAACACTCCGTATTATGTGATTCTTGATGTCCAGTACGGCGGTTCCATGTTCAGCAAGCTCACGGGGCAGGTGGTGCAGATCTGTAAAGACCCTATCTGTGACCATAATGGTTGCATATTCAGTCATCTAACGACACGGATGATAGCTTGTCAAGTTGTGAATGATCGCTGTTATTTGGCGGTGGAAGGGTACAAGGGGGATGTATATACGTGCAACTTGTATTCTTTCGATTTGCTTATGAATGATCCGCAGTTGGTTTGTGAATGGGAAGAAATGGATTGTCCCGATACCATATATGTGTATCAGGGTAAGATTTACTACGACGCAGATATTAAGTTTGATGACGGCCAATACAGTAACGTGACAATGGTGTACGATATAAACAAGAAAACAACGGCACCTTTGCACAACGATCCCGTTCGTTGTAGCATGATCGTGTATGAAGGATCCTACGAGTGGTACACGGCTTGGGAGGACGGCTCTCTGCGGCGGTATAATTTGGATACAGGCGTGGATGAGGTGATCCTTACGGCAAGCCATTTGGATCGCGAAGCAGGTGAAACGGAGTTTATTTTTTGGGCGGAATCGAATCAAATGGTTTACGTACAGAAACGTTTGGCGAATCAAGATTTCTCGAACATTTTGAAATATGACATGAGCACCGGCGAAATGCTGGATACGGGATTTGGCAATTTCATTTTATACGATGATCGTGTGTACATAAGCATCAATCATTACGTTGAGGAAAACAAAAACGATCCGCACTATGAGTACTATGCTCATGATAGTTTTTCTACGAGAGATGGCGGAAAAATCTATCAAAAAGAAACGAATACGGGAGAGATGAAGGCTTTAGTCCGGCTTTGTACCGACGGAATCCCCGATGCTATGAAAAGTCGGCTGTTCATGGACGGTCATTTTTTGATGATCCAATATCAAACCTATAAGGATTTCAATAATTGCTACAGCCCCACACTTCCCGGATGGGCAACGAGTAAGCGCTATGTTGTCGTGAATCTGGAAACAGGGGGAGCGTATGACTTAGGGGTTGATCTTTCAACTCAATCTGTGCACAAACAGTAAGGTGTATATTAAGAAGGAGTTTTACATGAAAACCAATCGAACATTAACTACCGTTCTGGCCGCCCTTCTTCTGGCCACTACCTTTGCCTCCTGCTCCCGCCGCGACCAATTCCGTCCTCCCGAGACCGATAAGTCCACAGGGGAGCAGACCACGCTGGTGGGACAGCCCGATGTAAGTAATCCCGGCGAAAGCGACCCTGTCGAAACCGATCATGGCGAAAACAACACAAGCGACGGAAATGACTCCTCGCCTACCACTCCGCCCGAAACAACCCCTACTGATCCCAACACCCCCACCCCCAAGCCTCCCGTGGGCGATGGCTCCGAGACGCCCAAGATCACGGGTAACCCCTACGAGGGCTGGACGGCGGAGGAGCTGTATGCTTCCTTCTATCAGCATGATCCCGAACCGAACCATAACACGTGGTATGGAAACACACCGTATTACGTGCTTTTAGATATGCAAGACGGTGGAAAGATGTTCAGTAAACTGACGGGACAGGTCGTTTCGATATGCAAGGATCCGCTTTGCGATCATGAATCCTGCATTTTCAGTAGCTTGACGGGTCCGTTGGAAACCTGTCAGGTTGTGGATGACCGTATTTATCTGGTCATGGATCGGGCTCTCGAGGGATATACGATGTATTCCTTTGATCTGCTCATGGACGATCCCAAGGTGATCGGTAAATGGAGCGATCCACCTGAATTGATGTATATTTGCGGGGAAAAAGCTTACTATATGACCAACATGAAATTGAGCGGCGGGCGTGTTGGACACACCATTATGGTGTACGATCTTGAAAAAAAGACGGCGGCGCCTCTTATGGATAATGCCGAGCCTTGCAGATGGGTATTTTATCAGGATGCGTATATATGGTACACAAACACCGAGGACGGCTCCATCCGCCGATACGATCTGGAAAATGATACGGAGGAGATCATCCTGTCGGGGGACCTATTGAATCGCGAGAACGGAGAACTGTGGTTTAAGGTGGAAACCGTCTCGAAAAACCTTGTATATTACGAAATCGTCATGCCGAACGGCGACACATCCAATATGATGTGTCTGAACATGGAGACAGGCGAGAGGCGTGACATGGGCGCAATACGTTATTCCGAGTATAACGGCACCTTCTACACCCTTCTTCTGCACAATAGCGAAGCATATAAGGATGATCCGCACTACGAATACTATCAAAACACGTCCCACGGAACCCGCTTTGGAGGAAAGCTGTTCCGCATAGATCCGGAAACAGGAGAGACCGAAACGGCGGTCTACCTTTACACCGACGGGATCCCCGATGCATTGACCACGCTGATATACCTGGACGGTACCTTTGTGATGATCGAGTACCAGACCTATAAGGATTTCAGAAATACCTACAGTCCGAATCTTCCCGAATGGGTAAAGAGCAGACGTTACGTTGTCGTCAATCTCGAAACGGGTCAGATTTTTGATCTGGGCGTGGATCTCTCCAAGCAGACCGCCGAGAATCCCTTTGGACGATAAGAAAAGGAGCCCCCATGCTCACCGTAAAAAAGATCACCAAATCCTACCGCCGCTTCCGCCGTATCACTCCGGCTCTGGAGCCCTTTTCCTATACCTTTGACCACGGCCTGTACGGGATCCTGGGCCCCAACGGGGCGGGAAAATCTACCCTCCTGTCGATTCTCGCCTGCAATCTGCATCCAGACGGTGGGCAGGTGCTTCTGGATGGGGAGGACGTGCGATCACGCAAGACCGGCTACCCCGCCCGATTGGGCTATCTGCCCCAGAACGGCGGAGGCTACCCCGACGTCTCGGCGGAGGATTTTCTGCGCTACGTCGCCGTCTCCAAGGGCGCGAGCCGCACCGAGGCAGAAGCCCAGAGCCACGCCATCCTGCGGGATATTGACCTGTATGACTGCCGTCATGACCGCGTCGCCTCCTTTTCGGGGGGCACCGTGAGTCGCCTTTTGCTGGCGCAGGCCTTTATGGGCAACCCCGAGGTGGTCATTTTAGACGAGCCCACCGCCTCCATGGACCCCGCCTGGCGTGCCTGCGCCCGCAAGCTCATGGCCAGAGAAGCCCAAAACCGCACCGTCCTGCTGGCGACCCACATCGTATCCGACGTGGAATCCGCCGCCCGTGAGGTACTGCTGCTCCGCCGCGGACGGCTGGTGGATTCGGGGACACCCTTCGAGCTGACCGAAAAGGTACGGGGACGGGTCTGGGGGATCACGGTCTACCCCGAGGAGGTGCCAACCTTCACGGCACGCTTCCGTATCGCCGCCATGACCAACACGAAAGAGGGGGTTACCCTCCGCATCCTCTCCAACCGTCGTCCCGCCCCCGAGGCCGTGGCGGTTGACCCCAATCTGGAGGACTACTACCTGTGCTTCACAGGGGAACTCTTGTAAAAGGAGATACACATCATGCTCACCATCCGCGATCTATCCAAATCCTACGGCTCCAATCTCGCCCTCAATCAGTTCACCTACAGCTTTGACCACGGCATCTACGCCCTCCTGGGCCCCAATGGCTCGGGAAAATCCACTCTCATGAACATCATCACCCAGAACCTCAAATCCGACAACGGCGACATTCTGCTGGACGGCGCCCCCATCGGCAAGCTGGGTGCATCCTACCGCGAAAAGCTGGGGTTCATGCCTCAGTACCCCGGTATGTACCCCTCCTTCTCGGCTCTTGATTTCCTCCGCTACATGGCCGTTCTGAAGGGACTTAATAAGAAGAAGGCCGACGAGCAGATCGACGAGCTTTTGCACGCCGTGGAGCTTCACGACGTGAGAACCCACCGTATCGGTTCTTTCTCGGGCGGTATGAAGCAGCGTCTTGCCCTGGCTCAATCTCTCTTGGGCGATCCCGAGATCGTCATTCTTGACGAGCCCACCGCCGGTCTTGACCCCAAGCAGCGCATTGCCATCCGTAATTACATAGCCAGCGTAGCCCTCAATAAGACTGTCGTTATTGCCACTCACGTGGTCTCCGACGTGGAGTTTATCGCCCGCGAGGCCATCATGCTCAAAAAGGGCGTGATCTCGGACAGCGGTAGCCCCTACGAGCTGACTCAGAAGATCGAGGGTCAGGTTTGGCAGACGGTCGTAGCCGCCGAGGAAGTTCAAGCTATGCAGGAAAAATTCCGTGTGGTTAACATCCAGAACGGCGAGCAGGGTGTGATCCTGCGCATTCTGTCTGACAGCAAGCCCACCGAGGATTCCGTGACGGTGGTGCCTTCTCTGGAGGATTACTACCTCCACGTGTTCGGAGATATTCTGTAAGAAACAAAGGAGTACATATATGAAAACCAAACGGATCATAACCGCCATTCTGGCTGCCCTCATGCTGGCCACTACCTTCGTGTCCTGTAGCCGCCGCGACCAATTCCGGCCTCCCGAGACCGATGCCCCCACGGGGGAGCAGACAACGGTGACGGGACAGCCCGATGTCAATCATCCTACCGAAACGAATCCCACCGAAACCAACCCGAATGAAACCACCCTCGGCGGCGAAGAAGTCACCAAGCCCAATAGCCCCAATAACCCCGACGATCCCCCCACCTTCGCGCCCCCCTTGAGCGATGGCTCCGAGACTCCCAAGATCACAGGCAACCCCTACGAGGGCTGGACGGCCGAGGAGCTGTATGCCTCCTTCATGAAGGAGGAGGAGCGGTCGGAAACCTATGAATCTGCGTATTACTTCTACAATACGCCTTACTACGTGCTCCTTGACGTGCAGTACGGCGGCCATATGTTCAGTAAGCTCACGGGACAGGTGATCCCGATCTGTAAGGATCCCATCTGTGACCATAAAGACTGTATTTTCAGTAAGCTTACATCACAATTGTGCATGTGTCAGGTCGTGGACGACCGAATCTATATCACCACTGACGGAAAAGAGGAAGGATACATCATGTATTCCTTTGATCTGCTCATGAACGACGCGAAGGTGGTTGGTGAATGGAGCGATTATATCCAAAATATGTACGTATATCGGGATAAGGTCTACTATATCACGGGCGTAGATTTAGACAACGGACTAACCGGCTACGGTGCTATGACTTACGATATGAAGAAAAAAACCACGGCACCTCTATGGGAACAGTCAGAGCTTTGCTATACGATCTGTTTCGACGGAGGATATGCATGGTATTCCCCCAGAGAGAGCGGCTCGCTCCGTCGGTATAATCTGGATACCGGGGAGGATGAACTGATCATTTCGGGCGACCTCCTTGACCGCGAAAAGGGAGAAAGCGGGTTCGTATACGATTCCGGAGGAGAAAAGATCGCATACGTTGAAAAATGGATCTTCGGCGGTTATTTCGAGTATTACGTGCTGGATATGGAAACCGGTGAGCTGCGCGAAAGAAATATAGACGCATTGGAATATGACGGGAATACGTACGTTGAGATCCGTTTTGACAGAGAGGAATACAAGGACGATCCCCATTACGAGTATTACTTCAACAATACCACCGATGGGATCGGAGTCCGCAATGGCGGTAAGCTGTACAGAAAGGATGCTGCGACGGGAGAATTGCAAATGGTATATAACTTCCAAACCGACGGGATCCCCGATTGTATTCAAGGCACCCAGTTTATGGACGGCAAGTTTATCCTTGTCCAGTACCAGACCTATAAGGACTTCCGCAATCCCTATAACGAGTCTGCTCCCGAGTGGGCCGACAGCTATCGGTTCATTGTTTTCAATATGGAGACCGGGCAGGCCTATGAGCTTGGCGTGGATATCTCACAAATGTCTTTGCACAACCGCCCGGGCCGGTATTGATACACAATAGCTCCATAATGCCCATGCTTATCAAGCAACATCCACGAAAGGGGATTTCCCATGCTCCGCTATGAAATCAAAAAAATTCTCGGCAACCGCTTCGTCGTATTCTTCTTCCTCCTCATGTTCGCCGTCAACGCCATCCTGTCGGCGGTTTCGGTCATGAGCATCCCGGCCTCCCCCGAGACAGGCCTGTCCGCCGAGGAGCTGGCCGCCATTGAGGAGATCTTTGCCCGCTACGAGGAGGATCCCGAGGCATTCCTCACCGAAATGGACACCCTGTACGCCTACTCCCAAAGGCTGACCGAGGTGCAGGTGCAGATGACCATGGATGCCATGATGAACGGGGTGGATCTGTCCACCCTGTCCATTCAGGACTACTGGCCCGAGTACAACGACGAGATTTGGGAGAAGATCCAGGAATACAACGGCACTTACCGCTATTTCCGCAACGTCAAGAACTACATAGACGTCACCCGCATCGAAAAGTATGACGAGGTCATCGCCCGCGCCGAGGCCGCCAAGATCGAGTACGTGGCCTTCGGCATGAGCGAGAACAGCTACGACTACCGCTATCAGGATGACGTCATCGACATTTACACCGTGGGCAAATACGTCCCCTTGGAAATCGAGCGGGACATTGGCTGGAACCACTATTTCGCCTACGCTGACGGCAATATCTGCCTCATCTTGTTTTTGCTGGTTCTCGTCCCCGGACTCCTACTGGACGAGAAAAAGAACGGCACCTACCCCATCATCCGCGCCACCAAGTTGGGACGGCTCTCCACCATGCTGGCCAAGCTTGCGGCCATGCTGTCGGTCATTGTGATCGCGGTCATCACCTTCTCGGCCACCACCCTGATCCTGTTTGGGGCAGAGTTTGGCTACTCGTCCCTGTCCAATTACATTCAGATCTTTGATGATTACCTGTTCTGCCCCTACATTGTCACGGTAGGTGAATATCTGGGTCTGTCCCTGCTCATCAAGATCCTGACCCTGTTCGCGTTGGGGACAGTCATCCTCACCGCCTCCTTCCTGCTCCGCAACTACGCCCTGACCTACCTCACGGGGCTTGTCATCGGCGGCGTAAACTTCTTTGTCTACTTCACCGACTACCTGGACATCAACAGCCCCCTGCGCCTGCTCAATATCTTCACCATCATGGACGCCGAGGTCTGCTTCTCCCGCTACTACGCCATCAACGTCTTCGGCCGCTGTCTGCCCTACCTCACCGCCGTTTTCCTGTTCATGGGGCTGATTGCGGTGATCTTCGGGATATGGGCGACCCTGCTCTACTGCCGCTCGGCGGGAGGACGCTCCCTGCGGAAGGGGAAAAAGCTCTTTAAGATCCCCAACGTGGCGCTTCCTTGCTTCATCCCCGGCTTTGCGGGCTTTGAGCTGCATAAGGTCCTGTTCGCGGGTAAGTATATCCTGCTCATTGCCGTTATCCTGCTGGTCAAGGGCTACCAGATCTACACTACCGATCCCGTCAATTACTCCTTCTCGGATACCCTCTACAAGGAGTACATGACCATGCTGGAGGGTGAGGTCACCGAAGAAAAGCTGGACTTCATCACCGACGAGCGCGCCGAGATCGACACCATCCGAGGCATGGAGAAGGAGATGGAGGCCAACTACCGTGACGGCCTCATTACCTACGACGAGTACGTGGAGTACCAAGGGCAGTTAGAAGATGCCAAGGCCAGAGACGACGTGTTCAAGGTCGTGGAGGCCCGCAGAGATTACCTGCTGGAACAGATCGAGGCGGGTCACGATGCCCACTTCGTCTACTCCACAGGCTGGAACCGGATGTTCGGGCGGGGCTTTGACTACCTGCTCTACATCTTCGCTTTGGTCTTTGGCGCTATGCTCTTTACCACCGAGTACAGTGCGGGCGTGTCGGGTATCCTCCGCGCCACCAAACGGGGACGGGGAGAGCTGTTCGCCACCAAGTATGTCATCGCCGTGGCCGCTTGTGCCCTTATGGCCATTGTCTGCGGCTATCTCGACCACACCAAGCTCACCGAGCTGTACACCTTCGCGTCAGCTACCGCGCCCGTCCAAAGCCTCCCGATCCTCGGCGGCATTGGGTGGAATATGACCATCCATCAGTATCTCATGCTCTTTGAGACCCTCCGCGTGGTGGGTGTCGTCTTGCTGGGCTTCATCACCGTGGCGGTGTCTGTCCCCTCCAAGAAGTCGGTCAACACCATGGCCACCGTGGCTCTCGTCACCGTCGTACCCTTCGTGTTCCGCCGCTTCGGGCTGGACTTCGCCCGTTACTTCGATTTCACCACCCTCCTGTCGGGTCACGAATACCTCACCCAATCGGCGGGTTCGGCTCTCTTTTTTGCCCTGTTCACCGTAGCCGTTCTGGTGGTCTGCGCCGTACTGTTTGCGGTCAGCTTGGGACAATGGGTGGGATTCCGCCGAAAAGTACCCGGAAAGGAAAGGAGGATGCACTGATATGAAACACTACATGAAACTTATCGCTATTCTTGCGGTTCTGTTCACCATGCTCACCCTTAACGCCTGCCAAACGGGTATGCCCACAGAGGGCGAGACCAAGCCCGCCTTTGTCAATCCCCATTCCATCGAAACCGGCGATTGCCTCGTCCATACCTTGGAGAATGAGGTTTGCGCCACCTGTGGCTGGGAGTACCAAGTTTCCGAGGGCCTGGAGATTGGCGTGGACACCTACAGCGGTCAATACCTCGTTCTGGGTCGCGGGGAATGCACCGACACACAGATCTACCTCCCCACCACACACGATGGAAACACCGTCATGGGTGTCGCCATCGGGGCGTTTACGGGGGACGAGACCCTGACCCATGTGGTGATCCCCGAGGGCATGACCGTGATCGGAGACTCCGCTTTCAGCCGTTGTAACCGCTTGGTTTCGGTGGAACTCCCCTCCACCGTCCAGACCCTCAACCGCGCCCTGTTCGAGGGCTGTTTCCGCCTAACAGATATTGTCCTCCCCGAGGGCATCACGTCCATCCCCGATTCCTTGTTTTCGGGCTGTTCCTCTCTCAAAAGCATCACCATCCCCTCCACCGTCACGAATCTCCACGGATGGGCCTTCAAAAAGTGCCTGCGCCTCACCGAGATCACCATCCCCGAGGGGGTGACCGAGATCGGCAACGGTGCCTTTGAGGGTTGCCGCGACCTGACCACTCTGCATCTCCCCAAGACCCTCACCACCCTCAGCGGAACCACCTTCAAGGACTGCGAATCCTTGACGGATGTTCACTACAGCGGCAACATTGCCCAGTGGTGCAGTGTGCGGATCGACTTTCAGGATGCCAGCCCCACCATGCTTGCGGAGAATTTCTACGTGGAGGGCGCACGGATCGAGGGAGACATCACCCTCCCCGAGGGCATCACCGCCATTGGCAGCTTTACGCTGGCGGGACTCCGCAACGTCACTTCCGTGACCGTCCCCGCCTCGGTGGCCTCTATTGGCGACAACGCCTTCAAGGACTGCGAAAAGCTGGCCTACCTCGTCTTGCAGGGCTCTACCCACGCGGGCAGTAACCCCTTCCCGAACACGGCGGTCAAGCACATCTACCTCACCGACACCCGCGAGGACGCCCTTTCCTACATCGCCTACTGGGCGGGTGCCTGCAAGTCGGCAGGGGCGGAGTTCCACTACGGGGATGCGTGGGAGTATGACGAGAACGGTGTGCCGCAGTTGAAAGAAGAATGAAAGGAATCACGAATATGAAACGAATCATAGCTATTTTGTTAGCCTTTATGACCGTCACGGCGGTATTTGCCTCCTGCTCCTGCCGCGACCAATTCCGCCCCCCTGAGACCGATACGCCCACAGGGGAGCAGACCACGGCGGCAGGTCAACCGGATGGAAGTAATCCCATCGAAACTAACCCCAACGGTGGAGAAGCAACCGAATCCAATACCACCACACCTCCCGATATTCCCATTGTTACGCCTCCCGTAAGCGGCGGCGAAAACGGCAAGATCACGGGCAACCCTTACGAGGGCTGGACAGCCGAGGAGCTGTATGCGTCCTTTATGGAGGATCAGGAGCGGTCGATTTATAACAACGTAAACGATAAGTTCGGAAATACCCCATATTACGTGATTCTTGACGTCCGGAACGGTGGCTCTATGTTTAGTAAGCTGACAGGACAGGTGGTGCAAATCTGCAAAGACCCCATCTGTGACCACGAAAATTGTATATTTAGCATGTTACAATTGGAATCATGTTTGGTCGTGGATGACCGTTGTTATCTGCTTATGAAGGGTTTCAAAGGGGATGTTTATGTCACCGGCCTGTATTCTTTCGATCTGCTCATGAATGACGCAAAACTGGTTTGTGAGTGGAGCGGTGCCGATGCTCCCAAAAAAGCACACATATACAACGATAAGCTTTACTATTCTACAGAAATGAAGTTTGATGACGGACAATACGACAGAGTCACAATGGTCTACGATATGAATGAGAAAACAACCGCCCCTCTCCACCAAGAGCCGATTCGTTCCGGCGTAATTTGGTATGAAGGTGCCTACGAATGGTACACGCCACGGTCGGATGGTTCTCTCCGACGCTACAATATGGATACGGGAGAGGACGAGGAGATCCTTGCCGGAAGTCTCTTGAATCATGAGGAAGGCGAAACGGGCTTCTATTATATGGGTTCGGTCGGTCAAAAGGTATACGTTATGAAATATTTAACCGTAGGAGGGAATACAAATTGCAAGGAGTATGACCTGGAAACTGGCAATATGCAGGACATAGGGGATACGACCGTGTTGCTATACGACGATATAATCTATCAGGGAGTGAGGCACAATGTCACGGAATACAAGAACGATCCGCACTATGAGTACTATTCTACGAAAGATAACGCAGGCTGCATCTACGGAGGCAAATTTTTTCAAAGAGACTTGAAAACAGGAGAGTTGCACGAGGTTGTGAGCCTTTCTACCGACGGAATTCCCGATTGCTTAATGGATTTCTGTATTCTTGACGGAAATTTCTTGATGATTAAATATCAAACCTATAAGGATTTTCAGAACCCCTACAGTCCCTCAATCCTCGAATGGGCAAGGAGTGATCGTTACGTTGTCGTCAATATGGAAACAGGAACGGTGTACGAGCTGGGTGTCGATCTGTCTGACCAATCCTACCACAAATGGCTGGAAAAGCATGAAAAACATGAGAGGTAAATCAAGCATGAAAAACAATCGGATTCTAACAGCTATTTTGGCCACTCTTCTGCTGGCCTCTGCCCTCGCCTCTTGCACCCGCCGCGACCAATTCCGCCCGCCCGAGACCGACACGCCCACAGGGGAGCAGACCACGGTTGCGGGGCAGCCTGATGTGAGTAATCCCGGCGAAAGCAACCCCACCGACACCAACCAAAGCGGCGGGGACGTGACCAATCCTAATACCACTACACCTCCCGACATCCCCATTGTGACGCCTCCCGTAAGCGGCGGCGAAAACGGCAAGATCACGGGCAACCCCTACGAGGGCTGGACGGCGGAGGAGCTGTATGCGTCCTTTATGGAGGATCAGGAGCGATCGGTTTATAATAACGTAAACGATATGTTTGGTAATACCCCGTATTATGTGATTCTTGACGTTCAGTACGGCGGTTACATGTTCAGTAAGCTGACGGGACAGGTGGTGCAGATCTGCAAAGACCCTATCTGTGACCATAAGACTTGTATATTCAATCACCGTACATCATGGATGAGATCGTGTCAGGTCGTGGATGACCGCTGTTATTTGGCGGTGGAAGGGTACAAGGGGGATATATGTACGTGCAGCTTGTATTCTTTCGATCTGCTCATGAACGATGCACGGTTAATTTGTGAGTGGAAGGATATGGATTGTCCCGACTCCATATATGTGTATCAGGGTAAGATTTACTACGACGCAGAGATAAAGTTTGATGACGGCCAATACGGTAACATTACCATGGTGTACGATATGAAAGAGAAAACAACGCATCCGCTTCGTGAACAGCCTGTTCGTTGTACAGCAATCTGGTATGTAGGCACCTATGAATGGTACACAAATGCAGAGAACGGCGCGCTTGGACGGTGCAATCTGGACACGGGTAAGGATGAGGTAATCGTATCGTCAAGCCTTTTGGATGCCGAGGCGGGAGACCTGGATTTCCGTTTTGTGGGGGTATCAGGTCAAACGGTATACGTGAGAAAAAACATGATCGACTATAACCATTTATATCTATGTTATGATATGGAAACAGGTGAATTGCAGGAGATAGGAGGAATCACACCGTTCATATACGACGGTACATACTATCAAGTAGTGCTTCATAATGTTGATGAATATAAGGACGATCCGCACTATGAATACTATTGCAATAGTACCGCTGTACAAACTCGCTTTGGAGGTAAGTTTTATCGGACAGATGAGAAAACGGGGAAACTACACGAGGTTGTGAATCTTCGTACTGATGGTATTCCCGATTCCTTAACGGAATTTTTTCTTCTTGACGGAAAGTTCTTGATGCTTGAATATCAAACTTATAAGGATTTTCAGAATCCCTACAGCCCCTCTATTCCCGATTGGGCGCGAAGTGAGCGTTATGTTGTTGTGAATCTGGAGACCGGAACAGTGTATGAGCTGGGGGTCGATCTGTCCACCCAATCCTATCATAACCGCCCGGGCAGATCATGAAAAGGAGTTCAAGCATGAAAAACAATCGGATTCTAACCGCTATTTTGGCCACTCTTCTGCTGGCCTCCTCGCTCGCCTCCTGCTCCCGCCGCGACCAGTTCCGTCCCGATGAAACCGACGCGCCTACGGGGGAGCAAATAACGATTGCGGGGCAGCCGGATGTAAGTAATCCCGACGAAACAAACCCCAACGGTGGTGAAGTAACCGACCCCAATACCACCACGCCCGATATTCCCATCGGAGACCCCTCCACGGGCGATGCCGAAAACGGCAAGATCACGGGAAACCCCTACGAGGGATGGACAGCAGAGGAGCTGTATGCGTCCTTTATGGAGGATCAAGTACGGTCGTCGGTTGGTAATAACACAAACGGTGTTTTTGGAAACACGCCTTATTACGTAATTCTTGACGTCCAGTATGGCGGAGCTATGTTCAGTAAGCTGACCGGGCAGGTGGTGAAAATCTGTAAAGACCCCCTCTGCGATCATGAAGCCTGTATATTCAGTAATGTAACCTTGATGATGCAATCAGCCTGTCAGGTCATAAATGACCGTATTTACCTGACATTGGATAAAGCCAACGACAAAACCGTCATGTATTCCTTTGATCTGCTCATGAACGACGCGGAGGTGGTTTATGAATGGAACGGTGCAGACCAGCCCACGAAGGTGTATGTATATCAAAATAAGATTTACTATAACGCGAATATGAAGTTTGATGACGGACAATACGATAGGGTCACCATGGTGTACGATATGAAGGAGAAAACAACGTGTCCGCTCCGTGAAAAGCCTGTTCATCTCATAACATGGCACCAAGGATCCTATGAATGGTACACGAATAAAGAAAACGGTACGCTTGGACGGTACAATCTGGATACGGGCGAGGACGAGATCATCCTTGACGAAAGCTGGCTGGATCGTGAAGCGGGCGAAATTGACATTCGTTTTGCGGGGGTATCGGATCAAACGGTTTACGTGTGGAAAAACATCAATCACATCTTTTCGAACTGGCTGAAATACGATATGAGTACCGGTGAAATGCATGATATGGGAAGCCGAACATTGCTTATATACGATGAAAACATATATACAAGAATCAATCATTACGTAGAAGAAAACAAAAATGACCCTCATTATGATTATTATCAAACTTATAACAATAACACTTCAAGCAACGGGACGAAATGGGGCGGAAAATTATACCGTTACAATGCCCAAACGGGAGAGTATGAGATTCTCTTCCAGTTATGTACCGACGGTATTCCCGATAACTTAGAGCAGATTTTGATTATGGATGGGAAATATGCCTTGATCCAATATCAGACCTACAAGGACTTCACTAACGTCTATAACACCAATATTCCCGAATGGGCAAACAGCCGCCGCTATGTTGTAGTGAATTTGGAAACAGGAACGGTGTATGAATTAGGTGTCGATCTGGATGACTCATCCTACCACAAATGGCTGGAAAGCCATAGATAAGGAGGCTTTCTCATGAAACCCAATCGAATCATAACCGCTATTCTGTCCGCTCTTTTGCTGGCCTCGACTCTCGCCTCCTGCAACCGCCGTGACCAATTCCGTCCCGACGAAACGGATGCACCCACGGGAGAGCAGACCACGGTCGCGGGACAGCCCGATATAAGTAATCCCGCCGAAACCAAACCTACCGACACCAACCAAAGCGGCGGGGACGTAACCGAGCCCACCGCTCCGCCCGAAACTACACCCACTGATCCCAACACCCCCACTCCCAAGCCTCCCGTAGGCGACGGCACCGAGACGCCCAAGATCACGGGCAACCCCTACGAGGGTTGGACGGCGGAGGAGCTGTATGCGTCTTTTATGGAGGATCAGGAAAGGTCGGTTTATAACAACCCAAACTATGTATTTGGTAATACTCCGTATTATGTGATTCTTGATGTCCAATACGGCGGCTCCATGTTCAGTAAGCTGACCGGGCAAGTGGTAAAGATTTGTAAAGACCCTCTCTGTAATCATGAAGACTGTATATTTAGTAATACTACCTGCTATATGCAGTTATGCCAAGTCGTGGATAATCGTTGTTATATTACTGTGAATGATTACAAAGATGGAATATTGACTACACGCATGTATTCATTTGATCTGCTCATGAATGATGCGAAGAAGGTTTATGAGTGGAGTGACACTGATTCTCCGAAAAATGTATATGTATACAAGGACAAGATTTACTATTCCGCGGAAATAAAGTTTGATGATGGTCAATACGGTCAGAGCACAATGGTGTATGATATAAAGGAAAAAACAACGTCACCTCTTCGTGAGCAGCCAATTCGTTGCACAGCGATTTGGTTCGAGGGAGCCTATGAATGGTACACTCTTCGGGAGGATGGATCGCTCAAGCGGTACAATTTGGATACTACAAAGGACGAAGAGATCATCTCAGGAACACTCTTAAACCTTGAGGAAGGTGAAATAGGATTCTTTTTTATGGGTTCGACCGATCAAACGGTATATGTAAAAAAAAGCTTGGTAGCCGGGATTACGGGCACTTTTCGGTATGATATGGAAACAGGTGAATTATATGAAAGTATTGCTACCTGTATCTACGACGATACATATTACCAAGGCGTAAAGCACAATGTTGATTCCTACAAGGATGATCCGCATTTTGAATATTATTGCAATAGTACGGATAGCGATACTCGTTATGGGGGGAAATATTTCAGGAGAAATGCGGGGACTGGAGAACTGGAAGAGGTTGTCAGCCTTAAAACCGACGGTATTCCCGATTGCGTAAAGGACTTTTTCCTTCTTGATGGAAAGTACATGATGATCCTGTACCAAACATATAAGGATTTTAAAAATTGTTACAGCCCCACACTTAAAGAGTGGGATAAGAGCGAGCGTTATGTTGTTGTGAATCTGGAGACCGGAACAGTGTATGAGCTGGGGGTCGATTTGGCTAACCAGAAAGTACAGAATTCTTCCGAGCGATAAGAAAAGGAGTATTTCATGAAAGCCAAACGAATTTTTGCTACTACACTGGCCGGCCTTATGCTGGCCTCCACCCTTGCCTCCTGCTCCCGCCGCGATCAATTCCGTCCTCCCGAAACCGATGCGTCCACGGGGGAGCAGACCACGGTTGCGGGACAGCCCGACGTAAATAATCCCGCCGACACCAATCCCACCGACACCAACCAAAGCGGCGGGGATGTGACCGATCCGGGCACCACAACACCCGATATTCCCATTGGAGACCCATCCACGGGTGATGCCGAAAACGGCAAGATCACCGGCAACCCCTACGAGGGCTGGATGGCGGAGGAGCTGTATGCGTCCTTTATGGAGGATCAGGAGCGGTCGGTTTATAACAACATAAACGGCACATTTGGCAATACCCCCTATTATGTGATTCTCGATGTCCAGAACGGTGGCTCTATGTTTAGTAAGCTGACAGGACAGGTGGTACAGATCTGCAAGGACCCTATTTGTGACCATAAGACTTGTATATTCAATCACCTTACATCTTGGAAGAAATCGTGTCAGGTTGTGGATGACCGCTGTTATTTTGTATTGGGTGGATATAAAGGGGATATTAATACGTGCAGTTTATATTCTTTCGATCTTCTTATGAATGATCCGCAATTGGTTTTTGAATGGCAGGGAACGGATTGCCCCGGCTCCGTATACGTGTATCAGGGTAAGATTTACTATAGCGCAGAGATAAAGTTTGATAACGGCCAATATGGTAACGTTACCATGGTATATGACATGAAAGAGAAAACAACACATCCGCTCCGTGAACAACCTGTTCGTTGCAAAGCAATCTGTTATGTAGGTGCCTATGAATGGTACACGAATGCAGAGAATGGTGCATTAGGACGGTACAATCTGGATACGAGTAAGGATGAGGTAATCATATCGTCATCTCTTTTGGATGCCGAGGCGGGAGATCTGAATTTCAGCTTTTTGGGAGTATCGGGTCAAACGGTATACGTGAGAAAAATGGTCAGCGACTACAGTCAGCACTGGCTACTGTATGATATGGGCACGGGCAAATTACAGGAGATAGAAGGAATCACGCCGTTCATATACGACGGAAAATTCTATCCGATCGTGCGCCATGATGTTGATGCATACAAGGATGATCCATACTACGAATACTATTCTGTCGGGAAGACTTGTTGGGGAGGTAAGGTTTATCGGACAGATGAAAAAACGGGGGATCTGCACGAGGTTGTTAACCTTCGTACTGATGGTATTCCCGATTCCTTAACGAATTTTTTGCTTCTTGACGGAAAGTTCTTGATGATCGAATATCAAACCTATAAGGATTTTAAAAACCCCTACAGCCCCTCTATCCCTGAATGGGCAAAGAGTAAGCGTTATGTTGTTGTGAATCTGGAGACCGGAACAGTGTATGAACTGGGGGTTGATTTGTCCACCCAATCCTATCATAACCGCCCGGGAAGATCATAAAAGGAGTTCGAGCATGAAAAGCAATCGAATTCTAACCGCCATCCTGGCCGCCCTACTGCTGGCATCTACCCTTGCCTCCTGCTCCCGCCGCGACCAGTTCCGCCCCCCCGAGACTGATGCCCTCACAGGGGAGCAAACCACGACGGCAGGACAGACCGATGTAAGTAATCCCGGCGCAACCACCTCTAACGACACCAATCAAAGCGGCGGGGATGTAACCGACTCGGATGCCGCCGCTCCGCCTGATCATCCGATCGTTCCGCCTCCTCTCGTTGGTGGTGTAACCGAGAAGACCACCGGCAACCCCTACGAGGGCTGGACGAAGGAGGAGCTGTATGCGTCCTTTCAGCAGGAATCCGAGCGCTCGGTCTATAACAATGAGTACGGCTTTTTCGGGAATACGCCCTACTACGTGATCCTCGACGTGCAGCATGGCGGATATATGTTCAGTAAGCTGACAGGTGAGGTGGTGCCCCTGTGCAAGGATCCGCTTTGTGAACACAACACCTGCATTTTCAGCCACAACACCCTCTATCATCGGGTATGTCAGGTGATCGATGATCGCATTTATCTGGTCGTGCTGGATGCCATCGGAATGCGATACGTCCTGTATTCCTTCGACCTGCTCATGAATGACCCCAAGCTAATCTGTGAGTGGAAGGATGCTCCCGATAACGCCACGGTCTATGAGGGAAAGGTTTACTACAACACGCGCCTGAAAACCGATGACGGCAAGACCGTCTACAGCGGCATGGTTTACGACATCAGGGAAAAAACCACAACTCCCCTGTGGGAGGATCGCAGGGACTGTAACGCGATCCGCTACGCCGGGGACTCTATATGGTATACGCCACGCAAAGACGGCTCTCTCAGACGGTTTGATCGCGTTACAGGGGAGGATTCCGTTATCCTTTCGGGAAGTCTTCTGAACCGTGAGGAGGGGGAAACCGCATTCGCGTTTCTGGCGGCCTCGGAGGGAATCATATACGTGCGAAAACGGTCGGCGGACGGTGCGACCACAAATATTCTGCGGTATGATACCGAGACGGGGGAGCTGACCGACACGGGATGGGGACAGGCTGTTCTGTACGGGGAGCAGGTCTACCTCAACATTTCCCATGCCGTGGAAGAGAATCGGGACGATCCCCATTATGAGTATTATTTCAACAGCAATACCTACGGCATCGGCACCCGCTGGGGGGGTAAATGGTATATGCACGATCCCGAGACGGGTGAGCCCCGCGTCATCGTGAATCTGCAAACCGACGGTATTCCCGATTGCTTTGTCAATTCGCTGTTTCTGGATGGCCGATTCGTTTTGATCGAATACCAGACCTACAAGGACTTCACCAACCCCTACAGTCCTACGGTTCCCGAATGGGTCAGGAGCAGGCGGTATGTGGTGGTGGATCTGACCACGGGGCAGGCATTTGATACGGGGGTGGATCTGTCTCGGCAGACGGCGGAGAATCCCTATGGATAGCGACATGTAGGTAAAGCTCATTTTCCTTGACGATCGGTAAAATCGTGCCGATCGGGTATTTCGCGAAATCGGATCGTATGGTATAATGAAGCCGTACGATCCGATTTTGTGTGAAGAGAAAGGATACCCATGATGAAAAAACTGCTTTTGCTGGCGCTGGCCGCCACGATTCTGCTTGCTTCTGTTGCCTCCTGCTCCCGCAGGAACCAATACGAGGATCAATTGGACAGCCAAAAGGAGGCGGCGTCCAAGGACGCGGCTATGGACACGGGCCCCGTTCGCGGTGACGGCAAGGATGACTATGACGTGATTATGGAGATCGACACCGAAGCCGAGACCAAGGACGCAGCCTCGGATACCGTCCAGGATACGCCCGCCGCCGAGCCCCAAGGCTCTACATTCTACCGTGGCGGCACACTCCTGCCCACGGGGAAGAAATACTACGTGAACTCGGTAGCATATTTCTACAATAATTTGACAGGCAACATCAGCCATTGGTGCAGTGATCCCCTATGCCCTCATGACGATACCTGCATCTGGTCAAGTAATCTGTATGCCAAGCTGGAATACGTAAGCGACAAGCATATCTATTTCATATCCGACTACGGTGACATGGTGCCCAAGCTGTACCGTTGCGACCTACAGCGGAACAACATCGAGCTTCTGTACGAGCTGCCCGGCGTGGCCGAGGACAAGGCTACCTACTATGACCATATTGAGGTGGTCTACGAGAAGGGGGACAAGGTCTATTTCGTCCAGAGCGAATACAAGTCCCAAGGAAAGAGCGTGACCGCCTTCAAGGTGTTGGACGCGGTTTCCAAGGAGATCACGGTTTTGTCGGGAGACAAGAGCGTACAGATCGAGGCCGTTGTTCGGGACACGGTCTACTATTCTCTGCGCGGTGTTGCCTCGGCGGAGGATACGGTGATCTACAAGACCGATCTGTCCTTTGCGAATGCGGAGGAAGCCTTCAAGGCCTGTACCATCCGTGACTACAACAACGAATATATGCTGATAGAAAAGTACGAAAACGGCTACGGCTGGACAACACTCAATCCCGTCTATGCCTACTGCATGGACACGGGCACCTATATCCCCCTGCCCACAGGTGACGGAGCCGTGAACTTCAAGCTGTCGGGGGACTGCGTTTTCTTTGAAAAGCCCCTTTCGGCGGAGGAGATCCAAGGCTCCCCCTTGAAGGATTACTATGAATACACCTGGCAGACTCGGGAGGAGATGCCCGACGGCATGGTCATCACCAGCGGGATCAAGAACGCCTCCACCACCCGCGCGGGAAAAATCTACCGCATGAAGCTTGGAAGTGAGAAAATCGAATGCGTGGTGAGCTTTGCCTACAAGGATATCCCCGTCCGCATTGAGGATTTTGAGGTGGACGGTGACAAGGTTTATTTCACCTTCAAAAACCACGAGGAGTTCAAGAATTTCTACAATCAGAATTTTGACGAAATGGGTCAATACGTACTTCCTCATTACGCCGTGGCGGATCTGAAGGGACAGAACGTGACCATTTTGAGCTTTGACGGGCTGGATTAAGAGGATTCCGGCCCTGTGGCAAAAAGAGCCGACTTGAGGTAGGCCATCCTACTGACAAGCCGGCTCTGTCGTTTTTTCGTGATCCACGCCCCTTTTTACGAAAAAATGAGAAATATTTTTCAAAAACGACGGTTTCCCGTTTTCGGTTCCGTCTTTATCAGTGAAGGGGGCGGTAACAGGAAGGGAGGCGCGGTCAATTGAAGGATGATGGGATCATCGAGCTGTTTCAAAGCCGTGATGAGAAGGCCATCGAAATGACGGCGGAACGGTACGGACGTTACTGTATGCAGATCGCCATGAATATTCTGCACAATGAATGGGACGCGGAGGAATGTGTGAACGATGCCTATCTTCGCTTGTGGAACAGTATCCCACCCGCGCGCCCGAAAGTCCTGCGGGCATTTCTCGGGCGGATCGTGCGGAATCTGTCCATTGACCGCCACCGCTCTATCCACCGCGCGGGCTACAACAGCAATCTGGAGGTGTCTCTGGAGGGCTTGATGGAGGAGCTGGGGGACTGTATTCCGAGCGATGATGAGGTCCCCGGCTCGGTGCTGGAGGCATTACCCGGGCTGTTTGACGGTTTTCTGGAGAAGGAGACCGAGCTGAACCGCAAGCTGTTCGTGGGCCGGTATTGGCATGGCTACAGCATGGCTGTGCTGGCGGAGGGTTATGGGATTTCCGAGGATGCGGTAGACGGACGGTTGCGGCGGATTCGGGAGAGGTTGCGGAATTATCTGGAAGAGAGGGGGATTCGAATATGAGGAGAACCAACTATGAGGCTTACAAGCAGCTCAGCGGTATACGGGACGATTACATCACCGAAGCCGAGCTGCCCAGGGCATATGTGAAAAGAAGCATGAGACGCAGGCGGCTGAAAAGCAGACTCAGCCGCGTGGTGCAAAGCAACTGGTTTGTTGCCGCTGTATGCACCATTGTATCCTTGAGCACGGCCTCTTGGATCGCATATATGGGGCAGAGGGTACCCACGGAGGTTCCCCCGCCTTATGGCAGTATGCAGGAGAGCACCGCCACGCAGTATGGCGATCAGGATCCTATGATCTTGTATGCCAATCCCTACGAGGGCATGAGCCGGGAGGAGCTGTATGAGCTCTACGCGAGACAGGAGACCGCCATTTCCCGGGCCGTGACGGATCATGCCAACAGACAGTACCAAACCCCGTACTACGTGTTTGTGAGCGACACGGAAAACGGAGCCCGTGTATTGAATAAGCTGACGGGGAAATATGAGAGCATTTGCAAGATAGAGGGGTGTGAACACACCAATCCGGAGGACTGTCCCGCCACGTATACGAAAGGCCTTGTTCCGGGTTCTTTACGGGTGGCGAATGACTGCATCTACGCGGTTCTGGAAAGCGGGCAGGGCGAGCAGGCTCTGTTTACCTTCGATTTGGATCTGACTCATCCGCAGATGCGGGGAGCGTACACGTCACCGTCTCCCGTGGATATGGCCTATCGGAATCTCCTTGTGGCTAACGGCACCATCTACGATGTGTGTATGAGCATTACCCCTAAAGACGGCCGATTCCATTTTGATTCGGCGCTCTTCATCGTTGAAAATGGGGATATACAGGAGTTTGCGAGCATGATCTCCCACATACGGGACGGGGCGCTTTTGTACTTTTCTACCCATGAAGGAATTATGCAAGCGAACCTGCAAACGGGAGAGATCTTCCCCCTGCTCTCTGCCGCAGAGCTGGGGTATGAGGTCTACCATCTCCCGGAACGGGACAGCAGCAGCGGATATCCACTTCTCACCGCCTTGAAAAACGGCCGCTTGTATATCGAAACCGTCACGGTCACGGGAGAGAGCCGTTACTGTACCTTGACGCTGGACACCATGACTCTTGATCCGTATATACCCGCTTGGGAGGAGACCGCGCCCGAATCGTTCCTTGTTTACGATGGGACTGCCTACATGGTGAAGCAGGGTATTGTATATGCCGCACACTTGGATGGGGCTGACACCAAAATGGTCGCCCGTCTCCCCGATGGGCAGGCGTGTATCCTTGTTTCCTGTGATGGCAGGATCCTGTATGCGGAAACCGAAACTCATATTCTGATGATTGAGTTGGAAACAGGAAAGATTTATATTCCATAATGAAATAACCGCGAAAGGGGCGATCTCATGATCCGATACGAAATCAAAAAGCTGCTTGGAAGCAAATTCATTCCCATATTCTTCATCATCATGTTCGCCCTGAACCTACTGCTATCCTACTACGCCGCCCCACTTTCACGAGGTGAGCTGAACCTGCATTCCGAGCTGGATGCGGAGACCCAGGCCATTGTGGATGAAATGTACGCACGCTACGAGGCCGATCCCGAGACGTTCATGGAAGAATTCTCAAGCTGTCGGGCGTACTATCTGACCTCCATCGAAATGACCTCTCTGGTGACCGAGAAGAACATGGAAGCCATGATGCGGGGCGAGGAGGGTAGCTACACCATACAGGATTTCTGGCCCGAATATAATGATGAAATTCGAGCCAAGGTGGATCTTTATTTCAATACCTATCGGTATTTCTACCGCGTCAGCGGATACGTCACGGAGGAGTACCCCGCGCTTCTGAAGAGTGTGATCGACAACGCCAAGCTGTTTCAGGAGGAATACCTGGCCTACGGCATGAGCGCGGACAGCTACGAATACCGCTACCAGAGCGACGTGATCGACGTTTACTCCGTAAACAAGAATCTGCCCATCCGCTTTGAGGATCGCAAGGGCTGGGATATGTATTTCACCTATACCGACGGCAATATCTGTATGCTGTTGTTCATCCTCGTCCTCATCCCGGGACTGTTACTGGACGAAAAAAAGAACGGCACCTTTCCCATTCTCCGCGCAACGAAAAAAGGTCGTTTCGCGTTGATTACCACCAAGTATCTGACTCTGTTGCTTGTCTCGGCCGCATCGGTTTTGTTGTTCAGCGGAGCAACGTGGGTCATCTTCGGATTGGAGAGCGGCGGGTATTCCTCCCTCTCCAACTTCGTGCAGATTTTCGAAGTGAACGTGTACTGCCCGTATATCGTCACGGTGGGAGAATATCTCGGCTTGACCCTGCTCATCAAAATACTCACCCTGTTCTCGGTGGGCTCTCTGCTCATGACGGTTTCCTTGTTGGTCAAGAATCACGCGCTCAGTTACCTGGCGGGATTGATTTTCGGAGGGGCAAACTTTGTAGTCCACTTCACAGATTTTCTGGACACGGATCATCCGCTACACCTGCTCAACATTTTCACCGTTATGGATACAGAGGTGTGCTTTACCCGTTATTACGCCATCAACGTATTCGGGCGGTGCCTGCCATACCTGCCCGCTATTTTCCTGTTTTTCGGTTTGCTTCTGCTTGGCACCGCTTTGACGACGGGGCTGCTGTACTGCCGAACCCCCGGTGTTCACAAGGTAAGTCGGAAAAAGTCACGGAAAAAGTGGGCGATATTCACCAAGGCCATCCCGTGCCCCGTCCGTCTGATGGGTGCATACGAGCAGCACAAGCATTTGGTGGCAGGAAAATGGCTACTGCTGATCCTTGCCATCCTGCTGGTCAAGGGCTATACGGTGTATTCCACCGAATCGGTGGCCTACTCCTTCTCGGATGCGGTCTATCAAGACTACATGGATCTGTTGGCGGGAGAGGTCACCGACGAAAAGCTTGCCTACATGGAGGACGAGCGTGCCCATCTGGACAGTATTCTTTCCTCCGAGGAGACCATGAAGGAAAAATACGCGAGCAAGGAGATCTCCTTTGCCGAATACATGGAATACCAGGACGAGCTGGATACGGCAAAGGCCAAGGACCCCATTTTCGTGTCCGTGGAAGCCCAGCGGGATCATCTGCTCTCCCTGCGTCATCGGGGGATCGAGGGGGATTTCGTGTACGTTACCGGCTGGAATCGGATGTTCAGCCGTAGCTTTGACGTGATCCTGTACGGCTTTACCCTGGTATTCGCGGCGGTGCTTTTCACTACCGAATACGGCGCGGGTGTCACCGAGATCCTGCGCTCCACCAAGCGGGGACGAGGGAGGTTGTTTGCCGCCAAGTACCTGTTAGCCATTACCGTTTGCGGCGCGCTGGCTATTCTGTTTGGTCTGACTGACCACACCAAGCTGACCGAGTTGTATGCCTTTACGGGCGGCCTGTCCCCCGTGCAGAGTCTACCCATGCTGGCGGAGATCAAATGGAATATCACCATCCATCAATACTTAATGATATTTGAAGCCGTGCGTGTCTTGGGCGTGATGATTCTGGCAACGCTGACGGTATCCATATCGGTCATGGGGAAAAAGCCTGTCAATACCATGGCTGTTGTGGCACTTGCGACGGTCATCCCCTTTGTGTTCCGTAAATTCGGCTTGGAGATCGCCAAATACGGGGACTTTACAGCCCTCCTGTCGGGCAACGAGTACATGACCATGGCCCACGGCGCTGTTCTCTACGGCATTCTGTTTACGGCTGTCCTGCTTGGCGGCTGTGGGGGTGTCCTTTGGTGGGCATGGCGCAAATGGACCAAGGCATGAGCGGTTCAGCGTTTGGAGGTGTTACCATGAAGAGCTTGAAAAGAATGATGATTGTGTCCATAGTCGCCGCTCTGCTCCTTTCGGCGCTTGCGGGGCTTACGGGGTGCAGAACAGGACTCCCTCTGGAGGGCGAGACCGAGCGACCCTTTGTGAACCCTTACGACGAGGCGGAGAATACCTGTCTGGCTCACCGATTTACGGACGATGTATGTCAACAATGCGGCGTTACCTATGCACCCTCAGAGGGACTTGCCTATATTCTTTCCGAGGTTAGCGAGGGGCAGTCTGCCTATTACGTCAGCGGGATGGGAGACTGCAAGGACACCCAGCTAATGATCCCCGCCACCCATGAGGGTCTGCCCGTTTTGGGCATTTACCCCCGGGCATTTATCGAGGTGAAAACCCTGACCTACATACATCTTCCCGAGGGGGCCACCACTATCGGAGAGTGGGCCTTTCAGGGCTGCTCCAAGCTCCGCCGTGTGGAGATCCCCTCCACGGTTCAGCACATCGGGCGGGAGGCCTTTGAGGATTGCCTGCGTCTGACCGAAGCCGTGATCCCCGAGGGCATTACGGCTCTGAATGAGGGAACCTTTCAAAGCTGTGTCAATCTGACGGCTGTCACCCTCCCCACTACGCTGACCGAGATCCACAGCTCGGCGTTCAAGGGGTGCCGCTCCCTCACCGAGATCACCATTCCCATAGGAGTACAAATGATCGACAGCCATGCCTTTGCAAATTGCGACGGCTTGACCGCCGTGAACTATAACGGGAGCATAAAGGACTGGTGCGGGATCGACTTCGGCCTCGTCCTTGCCAATCCCGTAGCGGTGGCGGGGCATCTGTATATCCAAGGACAGCTTATAGAAGGTGTTCTGACACTCCCCGATGGGGTGGTCGATGTCACGCGAAACGCGCTGGAGGGGCTTGTGGATATTACCGCCGTGGTCTTTCCCGAAAGCGTGGAGCGAACGGGCTCCTTTCAGGGCTGTGTGAATCTTGAATACCTGCTGTTCAAGGGCTCGCCCGTTTACACAGGGGATACGTATTCCTTTGAGAATACCGGATTGACTCATGTCTATCTGTCCGATACCAAAGAGGAAGCGATCAAGTATATCCCCTACCTTGCCGCGTCCTGTAAGGCGGTGGAGGCGCAGTGGTATTATGCGGATGCGTGGGAGTATGACGACAGCGGAGTTCCGCAATTAAAGCCAACAAATAATCCGTAATTTATGAAAGGAAAAACACCATGAAAAAAAGTATTGCTATTGTTTTAGCAGTGTTGTCAATTTTCACTGTGCTTGCCTCCTGCAATCGCAGAGATCAATACCGTGACCCTGTGAGTACAGAAACTAACGCAGAAACAACCACACCTACCACCAACGCGGTCACCGATCAGCCCACCGATCCGGATGAAACTACCGGGCAGGAAACCGAATCGGGGACAACACCCGCAAATCCCGATAATCCTCCAAGCCCCGAGAAAACGGGAAATCCTTATGAGGGTATGTCGGCAGAAGATTTGCTCGCGCATTATACAGACACCCCAACGTATGTGAGTCAATCCGGTGATATAGTTGTCAATACACCATACTACTACATACTTTGCAATGGAGAAAACGGTAATGGCGGCAAGGCTTACAGTAAGCTGACCGGTAATATGGTTACTCTGTGTAAAGAGCTCGGATGTAAGCATCAAAACTGTATGTTTGACGCATACGTGATGGATTGTGTGGTTGCAGGAGATCGTATTTATATGACCTTGGTCAATTCAAACAGCAAGGTTGAAAAGTGCTTTTTGTACTCCTTTAATCTCATGCTGGATGATGCCAAACTTCTTTACGAGTGGTCGGATATTGATACACCGCAAAACATGTCGGAGTACAATGGGAAGCTATATATGACAGGTAATATCCTGTGCTCAGACGGTGAGGTCAGAAAAACGCTGTTTGCCATTGACCCCCAAGCAAAAGCATATGATTTTGCCCTTGGTGAGGAATTTATTATTCAACATGGCAGCTTTATCTGCGAGGGAAGTTACTATTACACCGCCTTGGACGGAACTCTGTGGAGGGTGGACTTGACCACGAAGGAGCATACTTGCCTGTTGGATGCTTCATATCTTGATTTTGAAAACGGAGATATCCGATTTATTGTGGAATGTTTCGTGAATGATTCCTTGATTGGTGTTGCACGCCAGAATGTCACGCGGAATAAAACATGGTATTATGATGTGAACACGGGAGACTTCTTTTCTCAAGAAGAAGTATTTCGTGATCCAGAAAAATGGGCTATGTGGAATCAACAGGGCCAGTACGCTTTTTTGAATCATACTGCATCCGCATATGAAAATGATCCACATTTCACTTATTACAATGATAAAGCAGAGAACTGGCTTACGAACTATACCGGCGGAGAAATCTGGTTCCGCGAAACAGAAGATGACGAGATGACGCTGGTTGCACGCATGATGACCGATGATATCCCGGATATGATCGTATCTGTTGCTGCTACTGACGGTAAGACATTGATTGTGATGTATAAAACCTATAAGGATTTTGACAACGTTTACAATAACTATAGCAAGGAAACGAGAGGAGACAATCCAAGTAGATACGCCATCATAGATCTGGAAACAGGTATTGTGTATAAAAATAACTACGTAGAGAGTGCCTAATGCTACGAAAGGATATTAGTTTATGAAGAAAACGACAGCCATCATTTTGGCATTTATTATGATTATTGCTGTACTCGCTTCATGTGGAAGAAGAGATCAATACCGTGACCCTGTGGGTATAGAAACTAACGCAGGAACAACCACACCTACTACCAATGCGGTCACCGATCAGCCCACCGATCCGGATGTAACTACCGGGCAGGACACCGAAACGGGGACAACGCCCGCAAATCCCGGCAATCCTCCAAGTCAGGAAGGAACGGGGAATCCTTATGCGGGTATGAGCAAGGATGATCTGTTGGCGTTATATCAGCAGACCTCAGAGAGCGCTACATACTCCTCCGATTTGGCTTACAACACTCCTTACTATTACGTCATTCGGTCTGATACGTTTCAACCGGGTGGTCGGGCATACAGTAAGTTGACAGGCAAATACGTTACTCTTTGTAAAGAATTGGGATGCAGACACGATGATTGCATGTTCAGCGGTACGCCTTCCGGTTATTTTTTAATTGGTGACCGTATTTATCTGGGTATTAGGAATGGCTTTGACAACTGGTTCAGACTGTATTCGTTCAATTACATGTTCGATGATGCTGAGCTCATTTACGAGTGGAATGGCTATGATTATCCTGAATCATTTAGCGTATACAACGGTAAGCTTTACATGGCCGGCAAGGTGCTTAACGAAGGAGATGAAGTAAGGAGCTCGCTGTTTGTGCTTGATCCCGAACAAAAGACCTACGACTATGCATTGGGAGAGGATTTCATATTTTGGGTCGGCAGCAATGTCGGTTTGCTGGATGGTTGCTTTTATTATACCGCTATAGACGGCGCGCTTTGGCAATATGACTTCAAGAACGGCACGCATACCTGTTTGTTGGAGGCCTCGCTACTGAACCCCGAGGAGGGTGACGTGCGCTTTCACGCATTGAAAGCCGCGGGACCCAATCATATTTGTGTTGTTCGTCAGAGTGTTCAGGTGTTCACGTACTTTTACTATGATCTGACCACAGGCGAAATCATCACCGAGGAATCTCTCTTAGGAGAGGACAAGGCAAATCTTGTATGGATCAGCACGGGGCAGTACCTGCAAATGAAACACGATACCCCTACCTTCGAGAATGACCCCCACTACACCTACTATAACGACAAGGTGGAAAACTGGCTTGTCAACTACAGCGGCGGTGAGATCTGGTTCCGTCCCGACAGCAATTCCGAGCTTTCCTTGCTTGTTCGTATGCAGACTGACGGCATTCCGGACGCGATCCGCTACGTAGTAGCAACCGACGGCAAAACTCTGGTAGTGTCCTACAAAACCTATAAGGATTTCGAAAATGTCTATAATGATTACAATAAACTGACAAGCGGAGACTCGCTGCGCTATGCCGTGATCGATCTGGAGACGGGAACCGTTTATAAATGATGTCAGAAGATAGAAAAGAAAGGATCGTCGCGATGAAAAAATGTATAGCCGTTTGCTTGACATCCATACTGCTGTCTGTCGGGTTCACGTCCTGCAACCGCAGAGATCAATACCGCGATCCCATCGACACGGGCACGCCCGATCATGGAACCGTCACCGAAGCCCCTACGGGAACCTCCTCGGACACTCCTGCGGACAAAGCCCCGGAGTCAAGTGTTCAGCTCACCGACGGAAACCCCTACGAGTCCATGTCCCCCGAGGAGCTTCTCACTATGTACCGCAGCACCTCGGATTACACGGAATATTCCTCCGATATCGTAGCCAATACGCCGTATTACTACATTTTCAGTCTGGCAACCTTTGGGAATGGCGGACAGGCATACAGCAAGCTGACGGGGAATATCGTCACGCTTTGCAAGGATCTGGCTTGCGATCATTATAGTGACTCCTGCTTGTTCTACGGCCAAATTGATGAATGCGTGGTGTTGGGGGATCGGATTTATCTTTTGATGGAAATGTTTGGAGGGGGCTACCGCCTGTACTCGTTCAATTTGATGCTGGATGATGTAAAGCAGGTGTACGAATGGAATGAACTGGACTTTCCCGATTGTTTCTCGGTTCATCAAGGAATGATCTACATGATTGGCGGTGTGTTGAAGGACGATGGGCGCGTTTCGTTCTCCCTATTCGTATTTGATCCCCAAACCAACACCTGCTCCGCCGCAACGGACCCAAATTTCACCTTTCAATCCGGTAGGGGGCTTGGCCGGTATCTGTACTACACGGCTTCAGACGGGGCATTATGGCAGTATGATATCGACACAGAGGAGCGGAAGTGCCTGCTGAAGGCCTCTCTTTTGAATCCGGAGGACGGGGACGTTCGGTTTATCGTTGTGGGGCGTGCCGGAACCTCCCATTTGATGGTGCTTCGTCAAAGCGTAACAGCCAATAGTGTCTTGTATTACGATCTCAGTACCGGGGAAACCATGACAAAGGAAAGCTTTATGGACGAGGAAACAGGGGAGCTGAATGCCTGGAACCAGACGGGGCAGTATTTCTTCTTAAAGCATAATACACCTGCCTACAAGGACGATCCCCACTACACCTACTACAACGACAAGGTAGAAAACCGGCTGGTCAACTACAGCGGAGGTGAGATATGGTATCGCAAAAGCGCTGATGACGAGCTGACCTTACTGGCCACCCTGACGACAAACGACATCCCCGATGCCATCCGCAGTATCGTGGCTATGGATGGAAAAACCCTGGTGGTGGAGTACAGCACGTACGAGGATTTTGATAACGTGTACAACGGTTATCAGAAAATAACCGGAATCAATTGGGAATTGCGCTATGCGGTGATCGATATGGAGACAGGGATCGTCTATAAGAACGGGGCAGTCTATTCGTGAAGGGAATCTGTCCCGCCAACATAGCGTTAGAGCTTAATGAATCAACCCCGCGCCGACGGGAAAATGCGAAGGCTCGCCAAGCGGCTCAGCGGCGACCTCGCATCCGTCGGCCGTTACAGGCTTGATTTTTCGCGTTGCGACGGTTGAGTTGTGGTAGGCGTGTGCTTGTCTGGCGGCGCGTAGCGCCGCCACTTGTATCAAGACAAGCACACGCCGGAGAGCATTCTTCGATACTGATGGTCTTATAGACTGACAGATACTCTTTTTCGATGTACCGCAGGGCGTGACGGTAGCAAGCGAAACGGACAGTCAGTAGCTCACCTTTACGATTCTGACAGGCCAGGTCATCCAGGTTGTGACCAATGTAATGGCAGAGGAAATAGATCACTTCGGATGCGAGATCATATCCGTCTGAGAAGGTCGTGTTGTAGCCTTTATTGTGGTAGATATCCTCGACCAATCCGGCAT
>JAGBAS010000075.1 GCA_017938885.1 Clostridia bacterium | reverse complement strand
TTTTATAGTGCTTTTCCCAGCGCAGATCAAAAACTTTTCGTGTGGCTACTCATCCGTCACGCCCTAAGGGCGTGACACCTTCCCTTACAAGGGAAGGCTTTCAACGCGGAAACCCAACTCACCGACAAACCCAAATTTGAAGAAAAGGAGCCCATCATGACCGACCTCTGGCAAACTCTCAAGACCGCCTCCGACGGCGGCCGTCCCATCCTGCTCTACGGCATGGGCAACGGTGCGGATAAAATCCTCACCGTCTGCGAGGCCTACGGTATTCCCGTGGCGGATTTTTTCGCCAGCGACGGCTTCGTGCGCGGTCACAGCTTCCACGGCAAGGTGGTGCTGTCCTTCTCCCAAGTCTGCAAGAAGTATGACGCGGGGAACATGATCGTCCTGCTCTCCTTCGCCTCCTCCCGCCCCGAGGTATTGGAAACCATCGACCGTGTGGCGCACACCTGTGAGCTGTATATCCCCGACGTCCCCGTCTGCGGCACCGAGCTGTTCAATGCGGAGTTTTATGAATCCCACCTCGCCGAGATCGCCATTGCCCGTTCCCTCTTTGCCGATGAGGAATCCCGTCGCGTCTACGACGGCATCATCGAGTACAAGCTGACCGGCCGCATGGATATCCTCCGCGCCACCGAGTCGGAGCCTTCTGATGCATACCGTCACATACTCCACGCCGAGAAATTCGCCACCGCCGCCGATCTGGGGGCTTACAACGGGGACAGCATCCGCGACCTGCGGCAGTACGCCTCCCACCTGCGGACGGTCATCGCCCTGGAGCCAGACCGCCGCAATTTCCGTAAGCTCACCGAGTACGCCACGGCTCTGGGGGAGGCGGGGGACAGCCTCACCGTCCACCCCGTACAGGCAGGGGCGTGGAGCCACACCGCCACCCTGACCTTCCACGGAAGCGGCAACCGCAACGCCGGTCTCACCGACGCGCCCGCCGAGACGAAGGGCAACATCCTCCCCTCCACCACCGATAACCCCTACTTCGGCAAGACCGCAGAGGTGCCTGTCATGGCTCTCGACACGGTTGCAGAGGATATATTGGATGATGGCACACGCATAGACTATATCAAATACGACGTAGAAGGTGCCGAGGCCGAGGCTCTGCTGGGCAGCCGCGCCATGATTCAGCGGGACGCTCCCGCCCTGCTGGTGTCAGCCTACCACCGATCCCATGATCTGTTCCGCCTGCCTCTGCTGGTGCACGAGCTGAATCCCGGCTACAAGCTGTACCTGCGGCGTATGGCGGGAGTGCCGGCTTGGGATATCAATCTGTACGCGGTAACGGATTGACCCACTTCTCCCAAAAAAGGAGTGTTCCGAAATACGAACACTCCTCTTTTTGATTCAGAACCGTTGCAGGAGGGACAGCAGAGGGATCAGATCGCGGTCCTTACCGCGGATGTTCCAGTGATTCATCTGACCGTCGCGAGAGGCTGTAACCAGAGGGCGGAGTCCGCCGTCCAGCGCGCGCTGAACCAGCTCCTCGGGCAGTCCGCACTCCCGCGCGATCGCGTCCACCGTTGCGGTCTCATCGGTGAGTCCGGTCAAGCGGTGCAGAGCCAGCAGCACCGCCAAATTCTCCCCCTCCGCGAGATCAGCCAGCAGCTGCCGCAGGGCTTGCACCTCTTCGGGGCGCATCCATGTGGAGCCGTGGGGACGGTTCGCCGAGAAAAAAACGGTGTCACGGTACATACGGGTGGTAATGGCGGGTACGCTGATGGAGGACAGCCCCCACTCCCCCGCCACGGCGCGGGCTACGGTCTCGGATCGGTAGGGCATCTTCATCTCGGCGGCAAACAGTCCCGCGTGAACAGTAAACACTGTCCGCAGGATCGTGTCGTACGCCTCCTCTCGAGACATATCGCCTACGCCCCGGAACATGGCCTCAAATTCCTCCGGGGGAGAAGGATATGTCGGAGGCTTCTCCCGCCCCATCAGCGCGTCCAGCGAGACCCCGAACATGTCAGCCAGATCGGGCAGAAGTCCAATATCGGGACAGCACACTCCCGATTCCCATTTGGACACCGCCTGGCCGGATACCCCCAGCTTCGCCGCCAGCTCCTCCTGGGTCATGCCCTTTTCCTTGCGGAGAGCGGCGATGTTTTCGTTCAACGTTTGCTTCATGGTATCTCCTTTCTTTCACTTGGTATCGTAGCTACATCATTAGGATACCACATCTGCGGCGGAAAATCAATAACGCGTTTGTTTGATGCGGGCACTTTTCTCCCAACCTGTGGTTGGACTATGGTTGAATTTTGAAAAAAACGGCTACCGTTTTCCGAAAGCGGCAGCCGTTTGTTTTCAATTCTGGTTGACGGTCATACTCGTACCATCGGTGGAAAAAGCGATATCCCCATCGTAGGTGAACTTCGCCGCGGCGCCCGAGGTACGCATGGCGGTGACTAAGGAGGCCTCCACCAGAGACTTGTCTCCCGCGTGGACCACGCAGTAGCGCACGACACCTTTGCTTTTCCGCAGAAGCTCACCCAAGGCCTTATCGTAACCGCCGTGGTGAGGGATCTTGATGACGTCATAGGTGTCCCCCTCGCTCAACAGTCCCATAAACTCGGTAATACGGTCCTGCTCAGCATCTCCCGCCAACAGGATGGAAATATCCCCGAAATAGATCGAGGTGATGAGGGAGTAGTTGTTCTCCTCCAGGGCATGAGCATCGTCTGAGCCAAGAACTGCCCCCGGCTCGTAAAGCCCTGTGGGGTTGATCCACAGACTGCCGTAAGGCAGGTCGATGCGGACGTCCTCGGTGGGACGGTGGACCGTCACTCCTTGGGTAGCATCCAGGGCCGTCATCATGCGGCGGTAGAGAGAGGAGTCCCGCACGTAATCGGGCATATAGACGTTCTTGACGGTGTAATGCTGGAGGATTTGGGACATAGTGCCGATGTGGTCATTATCATAATGGGAGATGATGAGATAGTCGATCTCGGTAATGCCGTATTCGGTGAGCTTGCGGCTGATGGCGGGGTAATCGTCGGACTCGCCCGTGTCCATGAGGATGATGGTGTCATCCATACGGATCAAAATGGCGTCGGAGTTCCCCGTGTCCAGGAAATCGGCGCGGAGGACATGGGGGGAGTTCTCAAAGGGATCAGCGTTGGGGATCTCGATGACACTTCCCGTGGGGGGCTCGGTGGGGAGCTCAAAATTGCCGTTTCCCGTGACCTTGCCCGAACCCTCGTTGAGGATCAGCGTATCCTGGGTGGGGTCGTAGACCTGATCCGAGCAGGCGGCAAAGCTCAACAGGCACAGAGACAAGAGGACGGCTGTCAAAAGCAGACAAACGCCCCTTCCCGCAGGGTTATGAGGGAGATGATTGTTCATAGGAAGCACCTTCCTTATCGTACTGCCACCAGTATACCATCCAAATGTGGCGTACATACGCACAAATCGTGAATTTTTCCTACAAGATCCGCCCAAAGGCTTACTGTTTCCGCAGGATCCGCCGCATGGCCTCGCGGATAGTATCAGCATCGTAGCCCAGGCGCATCATGGCGGCTATGAGCTTCTGCCTCTCGCCCCTGTCCTCGGGGATCTCGCCGTACTTCTTGCGGATGGCATCGGCGCAGGTCTCCTCCCAGTCGGTGTCGGCCAGGCTCTCCATGGCCTCCTCCACCGCCTCGCGGGTAAAGCCGTGGGCTACCAAATCCTCTCGGATGCGGCGCTCCCCCCAGCCCTTGCGGATGCCCTGTTCGGCGCGAAGAGTGGCGGTGTCGTCCTCGCGGATGTAGCCCTTCTCGGTGAGGTAGGCGGCGGCACGGGCAGCGATTTCCCGGTCCACACCTTTAACGGTGAGTTTGTAGGCCAGACGGCGGGCGGACTGGTCTCCGTACTGTAGCAAAGCCATCCCCCGTCGGATCGCGCCGCAGAGCCGTCCCGCGTCCAGCAGGGTCTCGGCGTCTTCGGGCGTGATCGTCCCCGTCTTGACCCCCAGCTCGACGTACTGCTCCACCAGCAAGTGAAATCTGACCCTCTGCGCCTTCTTCCCCTCGGGCTCGGGCAGGGCCAGCACCACCGCCACGGTCTCCCCCTCCCCGGCGGGAGTGACGGACAGGACGGCGCAGGTATCGGGAGGAAGAGAGGGAGCGGGGGCAGTATCCCGGGCAGGACAAGGTTGGGGACGAGACGTGCTTTCCGGTGTGTGAGAAGGCATCCGCAGGGGAGCCTTCTCCTTTTGGTTTACCATATTCTTATGGGGCGCGGGGAGCTTTTCCTTTTGATTTTCGGCATCCTTATTGGGCGCGTTGTTCTTCCCCTTTGGGAAGCTCTCCGAAGAAAACTCCGGCATATCCACCAAACGGCGCGACTTCAGGGGGCGAGGTCTCGCCTCCCCCCCATGAGTCGCGGGTATATCAAAGTCTTCGGGATGCGTATAGCGGGGGGCCATTACTCGTCGTCCTCGCCCGCGTCACCCAGAGTGCGGATCTCAAAATCCTCCTCATCGCCGTCCTCATCCTCGTCCAGCTCGAACTCGCCTGCGGCCAAGAGATCGGTCTCGGCGGAAGCGGCGCGGACCTTCTCCTCCAGCTCGGCCATGAAGGCGGGATCCGACTCCACCAGCTTGCGGACGGTGTCCTTGCCCTGCCCCAGACGCTCGCCGTTGTAGGAGAACCAGGAGCCGCTCTTCTTGATGATGTCCAGATTGATGGCGAAGTCCAGGATCTCGCTGGAGCGGGAGATGCCCTGGCCGTAAATGATGTCGAACTCGGCCACCTTGAAGGGGGGGGCCACCTTATTCTTGACAATCTTACACCGGACGTGGTTGCCGTAGATCTCGTTGCCCTGCTTGAGCTGCTCGGTACGGCGGACGTCGATGCGGACAGAGGCGTAGAACTTCAGAGCGCGGCCGCCGGGGGTGGTCTCGGGGTTGCCGTACATGACACCCACCTTCTCGCGGAGCTGGTTGATGAAGATGACCACGGCCTGGCTCTTGGAGATGACGGCCGAGAGCTTACGCATAGCCTGGGACATGAGGCGGGCCTGCATACCTACGGTAGCGGCGCCCATGTCGCCCTCGATCTCCTGGCGGGGCACCAGGGCGGCCACCGAGTCCACCACCACCACGTCCACGGCCCCCGAGCGCACCAGGGACTCGCAGATGGAGAGAGCGTCTTCGCCGCAGTCGGGCTGAGACACCAGCAGGTTGTCGATATCCACGCCCAGGGCCTTGGCGTAGACAGGGTCAAGCGCGTGCTCGGCGTCGATGAAGGCGGCCTCACCGCCGGCTTTCTGCACCTCGGCGGCGATGTGGAGGGCCACGGTGGTCTTACCCGAGGATTCAGGCCCGAAGATCTCGATGATACGGCCACGGGGAACACCGCCGATGCCCAGAGCCATGTCCAGAGACAGAGAGCCCGTGTGGACAGCCTGCACAGCCATGCGGGCGTTGTCGCCCAGCTTCATGATGGAGCCCTCGCCGAAGTCCTTCTCGATCTGCTTCATGGCGGTCTTAAGGGCCTTGCGCTTCTCCTCGCGGTCGGCGTCGTAGGTGACCAGGGGGGTGATGGGCTTCTTGGATTTGGTTGCCATAGTAATTCCTCCGTAGCGGCCGTTCCTGTTTCGGACGGCGGTTGTTTCATTGGCACCATTATACACCATGTTGGGGGATTTGTCAATAGGTTTCGGAATATTATTTTCCGAAATCGGAAATTTATTTTTGACAAATCGTTTATGATCGTTTTTCTTTTTCTTGCTTTGGCTGTTTTTAGCAAAAAGAGGCGCGCCGCTCCGTCCTTGACCGTCTTGGTCAGAGTCACAAAGCCACTCGCCTCGCCCATGCCGCCGTCGAAGCCGTAGGTCTCGTCCAGGAAGTGAGCCATATCCTCCACTACCGCCAAGGCCTCGGCCTTGGTGTAGACCTTTGCCCGGGTGTAGTTGGCCATGGTCTGCTTCTGCATGGGGGTGAGGTGATCCACCTCCGGGGGAGTCGCGGTGACGGTCTTGCGGGATTTCTTCACAGTTTTTCTAAAAGGCTCTATCGATTTACTTCCGTCCTTATAGTAAGTAATCTCTATTTCCTTCTCAAAGTCAAATGTTATGTGCTTAATTGGTTTATTCTTTTTACCATATCCTCTTCTGGAATATCCAGACTGAGAATTTCCGTTATTTGCTTCGCTATTCTCTCTGCTTCCATATCTCCCCGTTCTTCGCGAATATTGCCCGTTATACTGCATATCACTTCGAAAATAAACGGTGACAAATCCTTCTCCCGCCATGTGCGCAACATATTTAGCCGCATCGCCTGTTCCGCTCTCTTCATACTTTAAGATATCCTTTCTAATCTCGTCTATTTCAGTTTCCGTTTCATAGTTTATAACCACAACTTTTGAAATATAAAAATCCTCTAACTCTCCATTAACATACGCCAATTTCCTATTGATTCCATGCCCTTTGTTGGTTTTAGGACAAATCGGAATTATCAATTCGCCTCTTTTATTTCGAGTAAAAACATCCCCGAATTTGGTACTTGCCAGTTTTGTATGGAAATCGTCCATTTCTGTAGCGTCGATGATTTCGTGTTCTCTTGTCCAGCGCCATGAATCATATTCCGCTCGGTCTCTGGCATCGTCGTTTCTATTATACGCCTGCCCGCCCTCGTTGTCAACCGTATCACGAACACTTTTTTCGCCACTCTGCTTCTTATTCGACTTCTTTACCTCATCATCATCCTCGTTCGCCCCAATAATCTTCCCCCATTCAAACCTCATTCCCTTCTCCGCCAGCGCATCCAGAAACATCTGCTCTGCCTTCCGAACCCCCTCGAATGCCTCCTTCGCCGCAGCATCCTTCCGCCGGACGAGAGCCTCCTTGACGTCCTCGATCTTATGAAGGAGTTTTTCCACCGCACCCGCGTTCATCTGCCAACACAACCTTAAAGGGGCATGGAATCCTCTCCATGCCCCTTTATCCATTTAATCGCCACTGCTCCGCGCAAGTCTCACCGCAACCGCGTCCGCCGCCACGAACAGCGCACACCCCGCCCCGTAGCACACCATATCCCACCAAGAAAACCCCGTCCCGATCAGGATCCGGAAGAACTCGATATGCCCCAGCCCCAACAGGTAGACCAGCCCGAAATACTGCCCGACCTCCACCAGGATGGCAAAGAGCAGCACCCCGCCGCCAATGGGCAGACGGTAGCCTCGGGGCAGGATCACGCGGATGGCACAGCAGATCAGCAGGGTCACGAGAATATCCCCGCCGTAGGGGCGGATGAAGCGGTCGCGGACAAAGAGGGCGATCAGCACCTCGGCTACAAGGAGCAGGAGGGCGGCGAGACCGTAGCCCAGCCGCAGGCGGGTGTTTTGGCTCACGGTATGGGTCACGGTTGCTCCTTTCTTCCTTATCGGGGATAAGGCAATCAATAGGAAATACTTCAAATTTGGGTTTGTCGGTCTGTTTGACAGAACAGGCTGGTGTGTTTCGTTAGAGGGCGCACACATAGGTGCGCCCCTACCGAGTGCAAAAAGTTACGATCACAACAAAAAAATCGAGGGTAGGGGCGCACCTATGTGTGCGCCCGTAACATGGCAGTCTCTTCTTTACATATTGGTTTATAAACTCACCGATAAACCCCTATTTAAACACTTTGCGATCGTCCATAGGGATCATTACCCAATAAAGTCCTCCATCTCGGACAGTCTCGCGCCGCCCGTTGCGGCCACCACGTTATTGAGGAAGATCACGTCGTCCACGCCCTTGGCGGCCACCAGCTCGGACAGAGTGCCGTGATAGGAGCGGTAATCCACCACGTAGATATATTCGTAGCTGTCCACCAGGAAGGGCGCAAAGGCGTTGCCGAAGGACTCCTTGACCAGCAGGACGGTGGTCCCCTTCCGATCCGCGCTGACGTTTTCGTTGTGAATTTCGATCAGCGGATGGTCGCCCATGAGGAAGCAGTTGTACTTGGAGGCGGCGGCCTGGTAGAAGGTGTCGGTGTCGCGGCGCACCACACCGCCTCGGTAGCGGGTACGGTCGCCGCCGTTTTCGTCGTAGATGTACTGATCGTTGGTGCCCTTGGGGATATAGGCCTCCACGCTGTCGGGGTTTCCTCCCATGGCGACGGGCTGACCCGTCTTACTGTACAGGGTGCCCAGGAAGCCGCCGAAGGTCAGCTTCTCATAGGAAGACAAGGGCGTGGGCGTGATACCCGCCGACTGACAGTAGGCCTCGTAGGCGTAGTAGGCCCCCGTGGCCGTCCAGTGGTGGTCGGTGCGGAAGTAGATGTATTCGTCCCGGTGGTTCATCAGGGCAGCGTAAGCGTCCACCGTATGCACGCCGTCGTTCATGCCCGAATACATATATTCGATGGCCTCTCCCGCATCGGGAAGCTTGTGCTGATCCTGCACCTCCGCGCTGAGGGCGAAGCTGTAGTGGAGGGGGATAATGAGGTCGTAGACCTTGGCTTTCCCCTCCAGGGTGTCGGCGGCCTTGTTCAGAAGGGAGGCGTAGGTCTGCGCGCCGCTCGTGGAGAAGGAGTAGAGCTCGTAGGCAGTATCCCCCACCAGGTAGTAGCCTCCCACCTGTTCGCCGCCCTCGCCGCCGTTTGTGGGACGGTCTACAGGGGTATTGGGATCCATGGGGCCTTCGGGGATGGTGTCGCCGACCTCCCCCTGCTGGAACTGCTCGCCTCGGATGCCGTACAGGGAGGAAATGCCGTGGTAAGCCTTGATGAAGCCCTCCCGTCCGGGGAAGGTATCGGCGTACCAAAGGGATACCTGATCGGTGAATTCACCCGACAGGAAGGAATCCACGGTAAAGGCGGGGAATTTGGTCAGCTCCCGCTTCTCGGTCTCGGAGGTCGCGGGGCGCAGAAACCAGCAAAGGCCTGCGACAAATCCCACACACAGGAGCAGGACGGGCAGCAAAAGACCGATGGCCTTGGCCTTGTCCGAGACAGGGATGCGGGGGTGGTTGTTGTTGTCTTGATGATTCATAGATACCTCGGATCAGAAGCGGAAGTAGAGGAAGGGATTGTAGCTGTCACCCACCAGCGCAAGGGCAGACAGGATCAAGAGTGCGATGGGCGCGGCTACCGCCACGGTATTGGTCACAGCGCGGGCAAGACCGCCTGCGACCCCTTCCCTTTCGGCGGCAGCGGTGAGTTTTTTCGACAGAACGGGCACGATGGGGGCGCAAGCGAGCACAGCTACCATGAGGATAAACAGGTAACTCTTGAGGGTATAGTGAGCATTGTCACCGTTAAAGCCGTTGTTCGCCCCAAACAGGGAGCGGAGAGCCTGTCCCATGAGACTCATGTCGTCAAAGCGGAACAGGAACCAGCCAAACCAGACCACGATCAAGGTGTAGATGCGGCGGAGGTGGCTTGTGAAGGCATTCCCATGCTTCTTCCAGCGGAATACGTACTTTTCCAGAATCAGGAACACCACGAAATACACCCCCCACAGGATGAAATTCCAGGACGCGCCGTGCCAGAAGCCGGTGAGTGCCCAGACAATGAGCAGATTGAGGATGTGCCGTCCCTTGGAGCAGCGGTTGCCCCCCAGGGGTATGTAGACGTAGTCGCGGAAGAAGGAGGACAGGGAGATGTGCCAGCGGCGCCAGAAGTCGGTGACCGAGTCGGCGGCGTAAGGGTAGTTGAAGTTTTCCTTGAAATGGAAGCCGATCATGCGGCCCATGCCAATGGCCATGTCGGAGTAGGCCGAGAAATCCAGGTAGATTTGCAACATATAGGCCGTTACGCCCAGCAGAACCGCCAGGGAGGAGACCTGACCGCCCCCCAGCTTTTCGGGGTTCAGGAGACTGTCCGCCACCGTCGCGCAGGTATTGGCCAGCACCGCCTTCTTGCCCAGACCCACGGTAAAGCGGAGCATCCCGCTCCACGCTTCGTCGAGGGACATGGTACGGCGATCGATCTCCCGTTGGACGTCCACGTAGCGGACGATGGGGCCTGCGATGCACTGGTGGAACAGGGCGGCGTAAAGCAGGAGCTTTGCGTAGCTTCTCTGGGGCGGAGTTTCACCGCGATAGACGTCGGCCACGTAAGAAATGAGCTGGAAGGTGTAGAAGGAGATACCGATGGGGAGGGCCACCTTGGGGATGAGATTCTCCAGACCGAACAGAGCGCAGAAGGTGTCGGTGAAGAAGCCCGTGTACTTGTAGATAACCAAAAGCCCCAGACACATCCCCACCGTGACGGCGAGGAATGCTTTCTTTCCCCCCCAGCCTCCCTCGGGATGGAAGGGCGCAGGATGACAGGACCAGATGAGGTGAGCCCCCACGAAGCAAATGAGGGTCTCCAGACAGAGCAGGAGCACCAAAGGCGGCCCGCCCCAAGCGTAGAAGATCAGGGAGAATACCAGAAGGACAGTATTTTTGGCCTTGACGGTAGGCGCAAACAGGTAGACCCCGTAGCACAGCACCAGAAAGGCAAAGATAAAGAACAGGCTGGAAAAGACCATGTATGGAAACCTCCGTCGGAGTTGAACACGAAATATTGTGATTACTTGTTTATTATAGCATAGCCCCTCGGCTTTTGCAAGACCTTTTCGCCACCCGCACAAAAAAATCTTAGGTATCCGCGCTTTTTTGTAGGGGCTGTATCTTGACACGCGGACGTATTGGGTGTATAATGATGGTACATTCTAAAGAAGAGTAAAAGCGCGCGCGTCAAGTGCCGACGGGACGGGGAGTTGCCGGTCGGACGAAAGGAGCTTTCATCGAAAGCAACCTGCGGTTCGCGCTTTGCATCCCGCTTCGTTTGGCTCTGAAGGTGTCGTCGGTCCCCGTTTGGGGAGCTCTACCTCCTTTCCCGCCTTATGTTGCCGGGGAAGGAGGTTTTTTATGTCCGTTCCCGCAAATTCCACCCCAAAAAGCAATCGTACCACCGCCAAATCCGCTCTGAAACGCCTGGTTCTGGGTGCCATGATGGCCGCCATGAGCGTGGTCATCGGTATGTTCTGCAAGACCTTTCTCAACTTCGGAGGAGGCCTCTGGCGGGTCACCTTTGAGAATCTGCCCATCATCCTGTCGGGGATCTTCCTGGGCCCCATCACGGGCGGTATGGTGGGCGTGGTCTCGGATCTCACCAGCTATCTGCTCTCTCCCCAGATCTATCCCCCCAACCTGATCGTCACCTTCGGAGCCTGTATGGTGGGGATCACCTCGGGACTCATGGCTAAATTCGCCGTCCGTCAGCGGGGCACCAAGCAGATCGCCCTCGCCGCCGCCGTGGCACACGTCATTGGCTCCATGATTATCAAGCCCATCGGGCTATTCCAGTTCTACCAGTGGGCGGTGCTGGTGCGGATCCCTTTGTACTTGGTGATCGCGCCGCTGGAGATTCTGCTTCTGTGCCTGCTTTGGAGGCAGAAGTCGTTTCGGAAATTGTTTGAGAAGATGTAAATCATTGTTGACTTGTGTCACCTCTAGAAATTTGCCCTCTCACCCGCCTTTGGCGGGAGCTCCCCCAAAGGGGGGGTCTTTCGTGCAAGCCCTACAAAAGTTTGTCATCCGAAAAGTGTTTTCATACCGTTTCAAAGCACCCCCTCCGAGGGTGCCTCCTCGCAAGCTCGGGCGCGTAGCGGTGAGAGGGCCAATAACGCAGGCAAGGCATAAACAAACAGTACGATAAACCCGATTTTTAAAACCCACAAGGAGGTCCCCATGACCTACACCCAAGCCCTCGACTACATCCACTCCACCTGCTGGAAGGGCAGCCGCCCGGGTCTTTCCCGCACCATAGAGCTAACCGAACGCCTGGGCAGACCCCAGGACAGTCTGAAATTCATCCACGTCGCCGGCACCAACGGCAAAGGCTCCACCTCGGCCATGCTGGCTTCAATCCTTCACAAGGCGGGCTATCGGGTCGGTCTCTACACCTCCCCCTTCATTCTCCGCTTCAACGAGCGGATGCAGATCGACGGGATGGATATCCCCGACGACGAGCTGGCCGAGATCACAGAATACGTCAAGCCCCACGCCGACGCCATGACCGACACCCCCACCGAGTTCGAGCTGATTACCGCCATTGCCCTCGTGTACTTCGCCCGCCACGATTGCAACTACGTAGTCTTCGAGGTAGGCATGGGGGGGCGGCTGGACTCCACCAATATCATTGATGCCGAAACCGTCCTGGCCTCGGTCATCACGGGCATCGCCATGGATCACACCGCCTTCCTGGGCGACACCCCCGAGCAGATCGCCGCCGAGAAGGCCGGGATCATCAAGGCGGGAGTCCCCGTGGTGTTCGGCGGGAATCATGCTCCCGTTGGTTCCCTTCCCTCCTCGGATGCCCTCGCCACCTCAGAATCCTGCGCCCGCGTGATCCGCGACAAGGCCGCCGAGGTGGGCGCGCCCTATGCCGAAGCGGACCACAGAAAGCTGGCCAACATCCGCGCCGACCTCTTCGGTGCCGACTTCGACTTCGGGGAGCGCAAAAATCTCCACATCTCCCTGGCAGGTCTGTACCAACCCTACAACACCGCCACGGTACTGACCGTTATTGACCTCCTACGCGAGAGAGGCCTGACCGTCCCCGAGGAGGCCATCCGCGAGGGTCTTGCCTCGGTCAAGTGGCCCGCCCGCTTTGAGGTGCTGTCCAAAAACCCCCTCATCATTGCCGACGGCGGCCACAACCCCGAGGGCATCGATGCCGCCATCGCCAGCGTCAAGACTTACTTTAAGGATGAAAAAATCCTCCTTCTCACAGGTGTCATGGCCGACAAGGACTATGACCGCATGGTTTCCCGCATGGGTGAAGTTGCCTCCCGCGCCTTCTGCGTCCGCCCCGCCAATGACCGCGCCCTGGATCCCGTCAAATACGCCGAGTCCTTCCGCGCCATCGGTATCCCCGCCGAGGGGTATACCACGGTAGAAGAGGGTGTCCGCGCCGCCGCCGAGACCGCCAAAAAAGAGGGGAAAGCCCTGCTCTGTCTGGGGTCGCTGTATATGTACGGCGAGGTCCGCGCCGCCGTGCTGGGTGAGGTGGAAGCATGACCGCACCGAACCGCGCCGCCCTGACCCTCCGCTTCGCCACACCCGCCGATGCCGAGGCCTTGGTGGCAATTTACGCGCCTTACATCCAAAAGACCGCCATCACCTACGAGTACGAGATCCCCTCGACCGCCGAGTTCGCGGAACGCATCCGCACCTATTCGTCGAAATACCCCTATCTGGTGGCCGAGCTGGACGGAACCCCCGTGGGCTACGCCTACGCCTGTCCCCTCGGTTCCCGCCCCGCCTTTGACTGGTCGGTGGAGACCGCCATCTACATCCGCGAGGACTGCAAGGGCCTGGGGATCGGTAAGGCTCTCTACGAAAAGCTGGAGGCCATCCTCAAAGCCATGGGTATTTGCACCATGACCGCCGCCGTGGCCAGCGTGGATCATGAAGATCCCTACTTGACCAATGCCAGCATCGCCTTTCACCTGCGCATGGGATTCACCCCCGTGGGGACGTTCCACAATGCGGGGTGTAAGTTCGGGCGGTGGTACGATCTGACTTGGTTGGAGAAGCAGATTGGGGCGCATGAGGATGAGCCGCCCCATCCGAGGACTGTTCATGAGGTCATGGATGAGGCATTGAATATTTTGAATGGATAAAGCAAACCGCGCTGTCCCGTTGGGGTGGCGCGGTTCTTGCGCTTTTGGAAAAGAAAATTGGGGGTTTGCCAGTCTGTCGGGCACGACGGGTCAACCGATACAGAAAACCGCGCCATCCCCAACGGGACAGCGCGGTCTTTCTTATTTTTTGTCTTCGTATTCTACATCCAATATCACATGGCTATGTTGGCCGTAGACAACCCGTACAGAAACGGGCGATCCGTCGTCCTCCTCGGGACAGAGGATTTCCGTCCATCGCGCCTCGGCTTCATCAGGGGGGTCTCCCTGCCATAACACCTCAACAATTTCTCCGTCCTTCTCAAAGGATAACCCGATTTTGCGGTAACCCACAAGTGTTGCCTCTCCCTCGTAGACGATATAGCTTTCCTCACGGATATCGCGGTTGATTTTTGCCATATCCATGGCAACGTCTACGCAAAAGGACACCGTAAGTACAGCGGCGACAATACCCATCACCAATGGGCGCAATGTTGAGGGCGCCGATATTTTTTGACGAGAGCCGAGAGGACGGCGAAACTCGCCATCCTCTATCTCGTCAAGATCAGATTTTTTCTTGCTCCGATAGGATGCCCATAGGCTCACAAGGCAGATCAGTAAAGCAATGCCGATTTCAAGCGCGCTGTTCAAGAACGTTTCCAAGCGAGCTGATTGAAGCAAAGAGATATAGTCCATAGGGATAATTCAAAGATTCAACCGAATTACTTGATTGTCCCGCTCTTATCCTTCTGAATGACATCATGAGCGCCGCCCTCCACGATGGAGGTAGCCGAGACCAGCGTCAGCACAGCCTTCTCCTGGAGCTCGGGAATGGTCAGCGCACCGCAGTTGCACATGGTGGACTTGACCTTGGCCAGGGTCATGGCCACGTTGTCCTTCAAGCTGCCGGCGTAGGGCACGTAGGAATCCACACCCTCCTCAAAGGACAGCTTCTTGTCGCCGCCCAGGTCGTACCGCTGCCAGTTGCGGGCGCGGGCAGAGCCCTCACCCCAGTACTCCTTGTAGTAGGTACCGCCGATGGACACCTTGTTGGAGGGAGACTCGTCAAAGCGGGCAAAGTAGCGGCCCAGCATGACGAAGTCGGCGCCCATGGCCAGAGCCAGGGTGATGTGATGGTCGTAGACGATACCGCCATCGGAGCCCACGGGAATGTAGATGCCGGTCTCCTCGTAGTAGCGGTCGCGCTCCTGGCAGACCTCAATCAGCGCGGTAGCCTGACCGCGGCCAATGCCCTTGGTCTCACGGGTGATGCAGATGGAGCCGCCGCCGATACCCACCTTGATGAAATCGGCACCGCACTCGGCCAGGAAGCGGAAGCCTGCGGCATCCACCACGTTACCCGCACCCACCTTCACGGTGTCGCCGTACTTCTCCCGGATCCAGGCGATGGTGCGCTTCTGCCACTCGGAGAAGCCCT
>JAGBAS010000074.1 GCA_017938885.1 Clostridia bacterium | reverse complement strand
TTGATCTTCTGCATACCGAGACGGTGAGCCAGAGGCGCGTAGACCTGCATGGTCTCCAGCGCGGTGATGCGGCGCTTATGGTCGGGCTTGGCGTCCAGGGTACGCATATTATGGAGGCGGTCGCAGAGCTTGATGAAGATGACCCGGACGTCCTTGGACATGGCCAAAAGCATCTTGCGGAGATTTTCGATATGGGCCTCCTCCTTGTCGTCGATCTGGAGGGCGACGATCTTGGTCAGCCCTTCCACCAGCATGGCCACGTCGGTGCCGAACCGCTTGGTGATCTCCTGGCAGTTGGTACGGTCTCCGCAGTCCTCTACCGTGTCGTGGAGAAGGGCGGCGCAGATGGAGTCGGTATCCAGCTCCAGGCCTGCCACGATTTCGGCCACGGCAATGGGATGGGTAATGTAAGCCTCGCCGCTGTTGCGGAACTGCCCCTCGTGAAGGCCTGCGGCATAATCGTAGGCGGCCCGGATCTTATCCAGGTCGTATTTTTTCCCCGTGGCACGGAGGATTTCAAGTAATCTGTCGATACTGACGGATGGTGTTGATTCCATATGGATTCCTTTCACGGAGCATGGCTCCGAGCATGGGTCGTAGCGTTCAGGCCTCCCCCGCCGCCAGCTGAGCCCGTAGGCGGAGCAGTAGGGGGGATGCCTCAATGGAGGTTTTGGGAGCGGAAAAGTTGACCTCAAAGGTGTAGTAGCCGTCAATAGGGCCGTCCGCGCGGCAGACTCCCATTTCGGTGAGGATGCGAAGGATCAGGCGAAGCTTTACCGAGTCCATGGGAGGCTCATCGGGGGCATGGCTCACCCGCTCCAGCAAGCTTTTCTCGCGGATGGTGGCATTGCCCAAACGGGCATCGCTCCGCAGGACGGTGAAGACCGAGGCAATCTCCTCCCGACAGGGGACGAGCCCCTCCGAGGGAGCAATGGGCGCGCCCTGCAACACCTCGCACAGGCGGGTATCCTCCTGCCTGCGAGCCTTGGTGACGGTCTCGGAGATCCGCATATCCTGAATGATGAGCTGAAGAGTCCGCATTCCCTGGTAGTCGTTGACGTTGAGCTGGAAGAGCAGATCCACCGTATCCCCCGTCACTGCGGGCAGCTTTCCCGCAGCCATCCCAAACCAGATGGCCTGGAGCATCTGCCCATCCTTGTACAGGGTCAGCTTGGTGTGCTTACCGTTCCCCAGAGAGACGATCCGATGGATCACGGCATCCCGTAAAAGCAGCACGGGAGTGGGATTTCCCACGCCGAAGGGCTCCAGCCGCTCAAGCTCCTCGGCCTGGTGCATGGTCAGCTCGCAGGCCTCGCAGGCGCAATCCGCCTCGTAGCGGACAGCGGTCATTTCCTCGGTCAAGCGAGCGGCGGCATAGGTATTAATGCGCTCGCGGAAGGCGGGAATATCCCGACGGTGGACGGTCAGGCCTGCGGCCAGCTCGTGTCCGCCGAAACGCTGGAGCAGATCACTGCTGTCAGCCAAGGCCTCCACCAGGTTGAGCCCCTTGACGCTCCGCCCCGAGCCCTTACCCACGTCCTCCTCGGAGGGATCTCCCTCCACGGCTCCGTTAAAGGAGATGAGAATAGAGGGCAGACCGTACTTTTCGGTGATGCGGGAAGCGACGATGCCCACGATGCCCTGCATCCAACCGTCGTCCTCCAGAACAAGAACCGAAGGCGACGCTTCTCCGTTGCGGGCGGCATCTGCCAGACGGGCATCGATCATGGCATAGGCCTGCTCGGCGATGGCATTCTCCTCCACCTGACGGCGGGTATTGATGGCGCACAGCTCCTCGGCCAGTGCCTCAGCCCGCTCCGGGGTATCCGCTAAAAGCAGATCCACCGCCATCATAGCGTGAGCGATGCGGCCTGCGGCGTTGATGCGGGGAGCGATACCGAAGCCCACCAGACCCGAATTGACCTTGCGGCGGGGCTTTTTCCCGCCTGCGGAGGCGGATTTGCTGTTCCCGCTCCCCGAAATGGCATCCAGAAGGGCGCAAAGCCCGGGGCGGTCGGTGTGATCCAGCATGGAAAGACCGCGAGAGACGATGTAGCGGTTCTCATCGGTCAGGGGCATGACATCGGCCACGGTGCCGATGGCCACCAGATCCATGAGGAATCCCCCCATGACCCGCAAGGCCTCCCGGGAGGGGATCCCCGCCCGCACCGCTTCACAGGCGCAGATCAGCTTGAATACCACGCCCACACCGGCCAGCTCCTTGAAGGGGTAGGCACAATCGGGTCGGTGCGGGTTAACCACCGCCACACACAGGGGAATATCGGCGTGGCATTCGTGGTGGTCAGTGACCACGGTGTCCAGCCCCAGGGCGGCGGCGTGGGAGATCTCGTTATGGGCGGTAATGCCCGTATCCACCGTGATGATGAGGCTCACGCCCTGCTCGGCCAGTCGGTCCACAGCGGCGACCGACATACCGTAGCCCTCACCCAGACGGTTGGGAATATAACAGGTGACGTCCCCGCCCAGCCCCGTAAGGTAGAGGTACAGGGAGGTAACCGAGGTCACGCCGTCCACGTCGTAATCCCCGTAGATGGCGATTTTTTCGTGACGGTCAACGGCGGCCAGCACCCGCTCCACGGCGGGCTTCATATCGGCCATGAGCATGGGATCGTGCCAAACCCGCTCGTCGTTACCAAAGAAAAGAGCGGCGGCGGCGGGATCGGTATAGCCGCGGTTGCAGAGCAAGCGGGCAGTCAGAGGCGTGACCCCCAGCTCACGGCCAAGAGTCTCCGCCACGGAAGCATCCGTGCGGCTGTCTTCCTCCCACAGAAGCGTCCAGATGCGCTCCCGGGAGAGGGGATGGTTGGTTTCAGTATCTTTCAAAACAAAATCCTTTCTCTCAAGCACCCCATCTGCGAGTGCCTCCCGCCCCTACGGCGGGATATTCCGACCGTCCCGTCTGCCGATGCTCGTTCTCCGATCGGCAACGGCGGGTTCGGTCATTCGTTCTTAACGGGACAAAATACCAAGTCGGCCTTACTGCGGCGCGTAGACCGCCAGGATGGCTTCCGCGACCTTGATGCCATCCACGGCGGCGGAGGTAATGCCCCCCGCGTAGCCCGCACCTTCCCCACAGGGGTAGATCCCCGGGTTTCCGACAGCGCAGAAGTCGCTCCCTCTCAGAATACGGACGGGAGCCGAGGTACGTGTCTCGGCGGCGGACAGAACCGCTGAGGGCTGGGCGTAGCCGTGCACCTTACGATCAAAGGAGCGGAGGCCGTAACGCAAGGAATCACAAATATAAGCGGGCAGGGTCTCGCTGACAGGAGCCAGGCGGTACTGCCCCCCCATGTAGGAGGGCCTGACGCGGGAAGGCTCGCAAACAGCCCGATCTCCCGCCAGGAAATCACCGACGGTCTGCACGGGAACGGCGTAATCCTTTCCCCCCGCCGCAAAGGCGGCTCGCTCAATGCGGCGCTGGTAGGCGATGGCACCCAGCACAAGACTGCCCTCCACGGGCTCATAATCGGTGGTGCGGACCGACACAGCGATGGCGGCGTTGGAGTTCTCCCCGTTGCGGGCACGATGGCTCATGCCGTTGACCACCACGGTGTCTTCCTCCGAGGCGGCGGCTACCACCTCACCTCCGGGGCACATACAGAAGGTGTAGACCCCCCGTTCGCCCTTGGTGTCGGACAGATGATACTCGGCAGCCCCCAGGTCGGGATGCCCCGCCATGGAGCCGTAGAGCATGGTATCCATATCAGCGCGCAGATGCTCGATGCGCACGCCCACCGAAATGGGCTTGGGCTCCAGCATCACGTTCTTCGAAAGAAGCATCCGATAGGTATCCCGCGCGCTGTGCCCGGGAGCCAGAACGATCACACCGCAGGGAATATCCCCACAGGTGGTCTTGGCGGTAAAGCTACCGTCGGGGTGGCGGTCGAAGCCATCCAGGCGACAGCGGTAGTGGAGCTCACCGCCCATCGTGACGATGGTATCCAGCATGGTCTGCACCACGGTGCGGAGCACGTCGGTTCCCACGTGGGGCTTGGCTTGCAGGGTGATATCGGCGGGAGCACCCATATTCCGCAGAGTCTCCAGTACGAAAGCACAGCGGGTGTCACCTATGCGGGTCAAAAGCTTTCCGTCCGAGAAGGTTCCCGCGCCTCCCGCGCCGAACTGGATGTTGGATTCGGTGTCCAGCCGCCGTTCGCTGTAGAAGGTCTCCACGGCACGGATGCGGTCGGATACGCAGTCGCCCCGATCCAGGAGAATGGGGGCATAGCCCTCGCGGGCGAGGAGATAGGCACAGAACAGTCCCGCAGGGCCCATTCCCACCACCAACGGACGGCCGGGGAGAGGTCTGTCTCCATGGGGCAGGCTGAGCGCGGCGGGCGCGTGGGGCTTGAGTCCGGCGGCAGCCAGCTGCTTCTCGGAAAAGCCCCGATGCCCGTGGGGGAGGGAGACCAGAACCGAATAGACCAAGCGGATATCCTCCCGCTTACGGGCATCCACAGACTTTTTATAAAGGCGAAAATGAAGCGAGCCGGCATGGAGGCCGCTCCGCTTCATTCTCTGCTCTGCTTTGTATAGCACGTCGGCCTCCGAGGTGCCCACCGCCACCGAGATCCCCTCGATGACGGCCATGGTATAACGCGTAGACTCCATGGCATTCCGCCTCACAGGCCAAGTGCCGAGGGATCCTCGGCATCATAGGTCTCCTGCTCGGAGCAGGGGGGATCCCCGTCGGGAGTCCCGGGCGTTTCCACGGGGATTCTGGAGAGACCCACCACGTAGAGCCAAATGAGACACGCGAGGAGGAAGCAAATAATCAGCGCAGGCACCCGGATCTCCAGATGCTGGCGGCGAACCTCGCTTTTACGGGTGTATTTACCCATTTTTTGGAGCTTATATTCACGCATGAAGCTAATCCTTTCCTGACAGAATTCCCGATACGGCGGGAGAGACGGGTACCCGAGGGCAGGGGATCGGCACGGTCAGCCATCCTTCTCGGACGTATTCCCGGAGGGAGCTGCGGAATCGGTACTCCCGGAGATCCCCGCTTCCTTGGCGGCGGTACTTCTTCCGCTCTTCTTGCGGGCCTCGCCAAAGCCCCAGCGGAGCTTCAGATTCAGGCGGAAGCGGCGATCCTTAGCGGCGAGAGCAGCAGAAGGATCGTAGGGCGCACCGGCCAGCAGAAGGAACAGATCGTTGAGCAGGGTATTCTGCACGGCCTTCAGGGTATCCTCGCCGTACAGCTCGGCAGGGCCGAAATGGTAGTCGCCCTTGATGGTGCCGTTGTTGGCCAGGGAGATCACGTGACGCTCCTCCGACACGATGACCACCACGCAATCGCTGACCTCAGTGATGCCCACGGCGGCGCGGTGACGGGTTCCCATCCCCTTCACAACATCCTCGTTGGAGGTCAGGGGGAGCTTACTGCCGGCGACGGCGATGCGGTTATTACGGATGATGACGGCTCCGTCGTGCAGAGGGGTGCGGTCCACGAAAATGTTGCACAGGAGACTGCGGGAAACGGCGGCATCCAGATACTGTCCCTTGGCGGCGTAATCCCCCAGGGGAACGTTGCGTTCAATGACGATCAAGGCACCGTCCTTTTCGGCCAAGGCGATCTTGCAGGCCGCCTCCACCACCTCGTTGACCGTGTTGGCCAGATCCGGGTTATTATCCCGTCCCTTGCTGAAAAGACCCAGAGGGGAAGAGCCCAACTTCTCCAGGGCGTCCCGCAGCTCAGGCTGAAAGATCACCGCCAGAAGCACGATGAAGAAGGGGGCAATGCCCTTCATGAGCTCGTGGATGGCGTGAAGGCCCACCCAATCACTGACTGCATATAAAAGCAGGACAAACGCCAAGCCGATAGCCAAACGGCCCGCACGGCGGCTTTTAAGGAACAAGTAGACACCGTACAGGATCGCCGTTAACAGCAGAATATCAATCGCATCGGCCACACGGAAGCCAAGGATCGGACCCAATATGTAATCTCTCCAAACGTCACCGAGCTTTATCAGAACCTCCTGCAATGATCCCACCGCCTTTCGCACACAGAAATCAAAATATCCCAAATAAATACTAAGACCTTTCGCACACAGAAATCAAAATATCCCAAATAAATACTAAGAAAAATATTCGATTAGTATTATAGCACATTCCTGCTTATTTTACAATGGGAGTCAAAAAAATTTATATAATATTTACAATATAAGGGGAAGAAAATTCCGGCAGGGACACATCGTGTACGCCCCTGCCGTGTATATCATGCGCGTGTTGCAGAAAGAAAGCCGTCTCTCTTCATTGCCCCACAAGCTCTCCCACCGTCACGAAGCGAAAGCCGCGCTCCAAAAGAGCGGGAATGACCTGCCGCAGGGCCTCAGGCGTGGGGCTGTTGTAGCCGATGAAGTCGTGCATGAGGATGATGTCTCCCGCCTGCACCGTGTCCAGGATGTGACGGGTGATCTCGGCGGGCGGCGTGTGGGCCCAATCGCGGGTATCCACGTCCCATAAAATGATGCGGTAGTCCGAATCCCCCAGGACACGCCCCATGGCCTCGCTGAGCTGTCCCTCGGGGGGACGGATCCAGCGAACGGGGGCTTTCGTCACCGAAGAGATCGCCTCCTCGCAGTCATGGATCTCTCTGAGCAGATCCTCCTCGCTCATGCGCCCGAAGCGGCGGTGGGAGAAGGTGTGGTTGCCGATCTCATGTCCCGCCTCGGCCACGGCGCGGGCAGCGGCAGGATAGTAGCCCACGTTCTCTCCCACCATGAAGAAGGTGGCCTTGATCCCGTACTCGGAAAGGATGTCCAGTATGACGGGCGTCAACCTGGGGTGGGGGCCGTCGTCGAAGGAGAGAGCGATCTCCATGCGGTCGTTGTGACGGCTGTGATAGACCAGCTCGTCACCGTCGCGGGCGGGGGCTGTCGCCGCCTCGGTTCGATCCTCCTCGGGCGGTGGGGATATGCTTCCCTCCCCCGTCTCAAGGCTCTCGGGTAGGGGGCGGAAGGGGGAGGGATACGAGGGGTACAAGGCAGCGGGAACCCCCTCCGCCGCTGACCCGGAGGCCGTGTCCGCAGCCGTGTCTGCCTCCCCCAGATAATGCTCACGCCAGCCCGTCCCCAACCCCTCGTCCGCCCGTGTGCGGATGGCTACGATCAGGGTAAAGGCCGCCAGAAACAGGAACGAAACAGCCGTCACCACCCACCCGAGCCGTCCGCGCCCCGAGCCGCCAAAGTCGTTGGTGGAATTCACTTTTCCTCGATTTCTTCCGGGTGTCAACTCCCCTCACCTCCCGTCAGCTCGTCCAGGGTACCGAAGCGGTAGCCCTGCGCCTTCATCTCGCGGAGAACGTCCCCCAGAATGGCGGCATTGGTAGCCGACGTAGGGTGGAGCAGGATCACCGCGCCGTTGTGGAGGTTGTCCAGAATTTTCCTCTTGGAGGCGGCGGGGTCGGGCTGTCTGGCGTTGTCCCAGTCGGCGTAGGCGAAGCTCCAGAATACGGTCTTGTACCCCGCGTTTTGGGCCTCGCGGAGCATGGCCTCGTCGAAGCATCCCTCGGGAGGACGGTAGTAGGGCGCGACCGTCACGCCGATGGCGGTACAGGCCTCCTCCAGCCGCTTCAGCTCGGCGGTCAGCTCCCCCTCGGGTGCCCCGCAAAGGTTTCGGTGGGTGAAGGTGTGGTTGCAGACCAGATGCCCCTCGGAAGCCATGCGGCGCACCAGCTCGGGGCTCTTTTCGGGGAGGTTGCCCAGGATGAAGAACCCCCCCGTCGCCCCCTCGGCCTTCAAGGCATCCAGTACCTTCCCTACATTGCCATTCTCGTAGCCTGCGTCAAAGGTGAGATAGACTACCTTGTCGTCAGCATTCGGGTCAGTGTGGGTGTGGTCGATATAGTAGCCACCGTACTGCTCTACCTCCCGCAGGGGCGGGTCGGCCACGGGCTGGGCGTGATTCTTGGCGCGGACACAGTACCAGCCCGTCCCTGCGGCGTGAGCGGGCAGGATCAAGGCCGAGAGCAAAAAAAGTGCCGAGAGCAGGGCGGCTATGAGCTTATGGAAGCGGGAAATGGGATCGGGAACGGGCATATTTTGAATCTCCTTTCGGTCAAAAACGATATTTTCACGCATTAGTGTGCGCCGTTTGTATCTCCGTAGACCTTGAAAAACATGGGGGCAAAGCCGAAATCATCCGCATCCTCGGTCACGGTTCCCCAATTCGGTAAATAATCTGTGAATTCGTATTTATTTTTCAAATTCGTTCAAAATTTAGTCACATTTTGCCTATATAATGTATTCGATTGGGTTTCATTGTATCCCGCAAAGCAAAGCACCGAACAGCTCTAAAAAGCGGAAAGGAGGCAGCATGGCCAATACCTTCAAGCGCATGGAAAAGAAGACCACCCTGCCTACTGATCGTGTGGAGGAGCTCAAGGCACGCATCGCCCCCTACATGGACAACGATCCCTTCAACGTGGACGGCAAGCCCTACATGATCTGCAATCTTTACTACGACGACCTTGACGACCACGTCATCCGCGGATCGGTCCAGCTCCCCAAATACAAGGAGAAGCTACGGCTCCGCAGCTACGGCGTCCCCACCAACGACACCAAGGTCTTTCTGGAGCTCAAAAAGAAATACTACGGCGTGGGCACCAAGCGCAGAACCAAATTGCGGTACGGCGACCTGCACGACTACCTGGAGACGGGCACCCACCCCGAAGGGCTGTCCTACATCGACGAGCAGGTGCTCCGTGAGATCGACTACTACCGCTCCCACGAGACGGTGGAGCCCAGAGTCTATGTCAGCTACCTGCGCAACGCCTACCACGGCAAGGATGATCCATCCTTCCGCCTCACCTTTGACAGCGATATCCTCACCCGCCGCTACGACCTGGATCTCACTCTGGGCCGCTACGGCAC
>JAGBAS010000073.1 GCA_017938885.1 Clostridia bacterium | reverse complement strand
TGCACCCGAGGCAATGTTTTTTCTTGCAATTGCCACGGGTGCCCCTATGGCATCCATAAGTACGCCTCCTTTGCGGAGGCCTCTCTGGCTGCCTACGAGGCCGCCTACGCCGAATACGTCGGGCAGTGCTACCTGGAGGTGGACGAGACCACCCTGGCTTACATGAGACTCATCATCAAGCAGCAGGGCTTTGACAAGGACGATCCTGAGATCTTCCAAAAGGTAGCATCCTATATCCAAAACGCCGCAACCTATAATCTGGCCTATAACCAAAACCTGGATCAGGAGCCCAACGTGGCTCTGGCCTTCCTGGGGGCCTATAAGGAGGGTGTCTGCCGCCACTACGCCACCGCCGCTACCCTGCTCTTCCGCGCCTTGGGCATCCCCGCCCGCTACACCGTGGGCTTTATGACCGATGTAAAGGCCGGGGAGATCACCCCCGTCAAGGGTATGGATGCCCACGCCTGGGTAGAGGTCTACGAGGAGGGCTTTGGCTGGCGGTGCGTGGAGGTTACGGGTGCTCCTTCGGGAGAGGTCCCCGGCTATCCCGGACAGGATACCGAAACGGGTACCGGTACGGGAACCGAAACCGAGACCGAAACCGAAGCTCCCCCCGCCTTCATCCCCGTGACCCTCAAGCCGGTGGATATGGAGGCCATCTATACGGGCGCACCCGTGGTGCATACGGGAGAGATCCTGGGCTTTGAGGAATTCGAGGCGCGGGGCTTCCGATGCGAGGCTGTGGTGCAGGGAGAACAGACGGAATGCGGCCGCGCCTTGGCCACGATCCAAAGCTACGCCTTCTACAGTCCCGACGGACAGGACGTTACCGCCGCCTTCGACGTGACCCTGAAGGCAGGTGTCATCACGGTCTACCAAGCCGAGCTGACCTTTACAAGCGTCAGCCTGTCCAAGGTTTATGACGGCGCCACCCCCCTCCGCACGGGAGAGGCTCTTCTGACGGGCGGTACCCTTCCCGAGGGCTATACCGCCGAGATCATCTCCACCGGAAAGCAGACGATGGTCGGCACGGGCTACGCCGCCTTTGACGTCAAGATCTGGTACCATCCCAACTACGGCGATCCCAGAGACGATACCGATTCCTTCCTGATCCGCAAGGAGTACGGCACCCTCACCGTCACCCCCGCCGCTCTGACCGTCAAGGCGGGAGACGCCGAAAAGGTATACGACGGCGAGGCACTGACCTCTGACGTTTACGAGCTTCTGGGGACTCTGGCCTATGCCGACCATATCGCGGAGATCCGGATCGAGGGCTCCCAGACCCGCGTGGGGCACTCCGAAAATCTCATAACCGACATCGTCATCCGCAATATGTACGGCGAGGACGTGACCCTCTGCTATACCATCGAAGTCCTGCCCGGCACCCTCAGGGTGACCGCGCCATAGTGTTTCTGCCCCGTTTTCCCAAGGAGGTCTTATGCAGTACGATTCCTACCGCGAAAAGGTGAAGCGGCTCGCGGGCATCCTCAGTAAGATGTATGCCCACCGCCTCATCATTACCATAGCCCTGGTGGCCTTGATCGCCCTGTCGGCGGTTCTGGTCATGACCCGGGGCCTTCTCGTGCTGGAATCCGACTGCCCCGCTGAGATCACCTACGGAGAAAAGCTGAAGTTCCGCGCAGGCTTCTGGGTGGCCGCCACCCACTATGAATACTGCGAGCAGGGAAGCGATACCTGGAGCGAGGAAATGCCCGTCTACCCCGGAAAATACCGGGTGCGCGCCTGGGGCAAGTCCTCTTTCGGGGAAAAGACCTACACCGACACCTACGATTTTACCATTGTTCCCCGCAGGATCACGTTGACGGTGACCGATACCGCCGTGGAGTACGGCGAATACCCCCGCGTTAAGGTCCAAAACCTGGCAAAGGGCGATAAGGCCAGCTGTGACGTCACCCTGGCCGATTATGGCTCCGCGGCTACCACCGCCTACGCCAATACCGCCACCCTCCGCATCACCGATAAGAAGGGAAACGACCGTATGGCCTGCTATACCGTCGGGGACGTGGAACGGGTCTCGGTGCGCTTTAAGCCCCGTCCCCTGACCGTTACGGTGCAGAACGCCTCCAAGGTATTCGACGATACCGCCCTTTCCTACGAGGGCTACGAGATCACCAAGGGAAGCCTCCTTGACGGGGATAACCTGGTGGCCGTGTTCCGTGATACCCTCGTGGACGCAGGCACCAAGACCAATACCCCCGAGCTCCGCGTCTATAACCGAGACGGCTATGACGTGACGGGCTTCTACAATATCACGGTCAGATCGGGTAAGCTGACGGTGGAGAAACGCCCCCTCATCGTGCAGGCGGGCAGTATCTCCTACAAGTACGCAGGATATCCGCTGGATTACCGCGATTATACGGTGGATGCATCCACCTCCCTGGTCAGCGGCCATTACCTGGAGGTGGTGAACGCCGCCACCATCCTGGATTGCGGCACCGCCGAGAATGTTCTGACCTTCTCCGTCCGGAACCGCCGAGGCGGCGAGGAGACCCATAATTACTCGGTCTTCGTCAAGGCGGGCACCCTGACCGTTACTCCCCGCGAGGTCACGGTGCACACCGACAGCACCACCTTGACCTACGATGGCACCGACCGGAGCTACCCCCAAGCCACGATTCAAAACGGCGTTGGAGACGAGTACCGCGCCGTGAATCCCACTACCCGCCGCGACGTGGGCAGCTCCGAAAACCGCTTTACGGTGGAATTCTACCGCGACGGCAAGAACATCACCGCCAATTACACGGTTACGGGGTATACCTACGGTACGCTGACCATTACCCAACGCCCCATTTCGGTGCAGATGACCAACGACGAAAAGCCTTACGACGGAACCCCCCTGACCGCCGGCAAATTCATGGTCAAGATCGGAAGCAACCGTCCCGGGCTGGTCAAGGGGCATATCCTGACCCTGGAGGGCGAAGGCTCGGTGATCTTCGGAAGCGTCCCGCACCGCTACGTTCCGGATTCCGCCCGCATCACCGACGAGACAGGCCGCGACGTGACGGCCAACTACCGCATTTCGGTCGCCGACGGTACCCTGACGGTTACCCCCCGCCCCATCACGGTGGCAACCCCGAGTGACAGCAAGGTCTACGACGGCACCCCCCTGACCAGACCCATCTGGGAGATTCGAACGGGCTCTGTTCTGCCCGGCCATCAGCTTACGGCCGTCTCCTCGGGGGCGTCTATTACCGACGTGGGGAAGGTGGACAACACCGTCGAGACCCATCTGACACAGGTGACCGATACGAATACCGGCGAGGACGTCTCCCTGTACTATGAGATTCGGTATGCCGAGGGTGTCCTACAGATCCTGGGCCGCCCCATCACGGTGCAGACCTTCTCGGGCGAATGGATGTACGACGGCATGACCCACGAGGGAGAGACCCAGGTGGTGCTCAAAAAGGGCGAGCTGGTGAAGGGGCATACCCTGCTGAATGCTTCGAGCGTGGCCGTTTCCATCACCAATGCCGGGCAGATTCCCAACGCCTGCGAGGTGCGCATCCTCAGCCGTGAGGGGGACATGACCCATAATTATACCATCACCTACGATTACGGTACCCTCACTGTCACCAAGCGTCCCATTACGGTTCGGGCAGGCTCCTTTTCCATCGTCTACGACGGACTCCCCCATACCACCACCGAGCTGACTCTGGATCCGAACTCGCTCTATCCCCTGGTTCGCGCCCACATCCTGCAAGTGCAGGAGGGCGACCGACGGATATTTACCGATGCAGGCACCTACGTCAACGACCCGGTCGTTTCGGTCTACGACCCTGCGGCGGGGGTGTACGTGACCGCCAATTACGAGATCACCCGCTACGACGGTAACGCCATCATCGCCAAACGCCCCCTCCATATTCAGATCAACGGTGAGAAGATCTACGACGACAAGCCCATGAGCCAAAGCGACTGGCACGTGGATTACCTCAACGGCACCTCCCCCGCCGCCGGCCACCGTGTCACCGCCATGCCCAAGGAGACCTTAGGGAGCTACGCGGGTACCCGAAGATCGACCGTACATCAGCCCACGCTGGCCATTGTGGACGGAAGCGGCAAGGATGTCAAGTCCAATTACGATGTCACCTGCTTTGAGGGTATCCTGACCATCCGCAAGCGACCCGTGATCCTTATGACCGGCTCAGCCGAAAAGGTCTACGACGGGACTCCCCTGACCTGCCGAACGACTCTGGTTGCCCCCGATTCGATGCCCCTGGTGAAGGGAGACGAGCCCATCCTCATAATCTATGGCTCCGCCACCGAGGTGGGGCAGTATCCCAATACCTGCCATAAGCATATATTCATCATCGTGCGGGATTCGCTGGATGTGTCCGAGAACTACGAGCTTGTGGAGATCCGGGAGGGGACTCTGACGATCAAGCAGGACGTCACCATCACCGTGACCACCGACAGTGCGCAAAAGTCCTTCGACGGCCTGCCCCTGACCTGCGGCGGCTATACCGTGGAGATCACCCGAGGTGCTTTGCCCCAAGGTCACGCCGTCTACGTGGACGTGACGGGCAGCATCACCCGCCCGGGCAGTGTCGAGAATAAGGCAACCGTAACCGTGCGCGACGGAGACGGCAACGACGTGACCGCGCTGTTTTCGGTGGAGCTGCGCCCCGGCGTGCTGACGGTGACTGAGGATATTTCGGAGAACGCCGTGTTCGGTAAGGTCTACGCCCAGAGCGACGGACGGGTATACCTCCGCATGACCTCCTACGGCCGCTTCAACGGACAGGGCTGGGATCCCGCAACCCCCTACGCGAATACCCTGTCGGGGGGGTATACCCCGAACCTGCTGCCCGCCGCCGCCCTCAAGACTTTGGGGCTGGTTAGGAAGCAGACTCTGCAATTCTCAGGAATGCGGGTGGCCATGCTCCCCTACTACACCGAGCTGGGCGGCTCCACCCCCATCGTGGGCAGCGATACCGATTATACCGCAGCCCTGGGCACGAGCTACAGCATCACCTACTATCCCGTACCGAATACGCTGACCCTGCTGGAGATGTTCAACAAAGCTCCCGCCAACCTGCGCCCCTTCCTCCTGGGCTCCTACAGCTCCCAGGAGCAGGCCTACCGCACCTTCGTGCACGGCGAATATCTGACCTTGGATCCGGAGAGCCGTGCCTTCATGGATACCGTCATCGCGGAGCAGGGCTTTGATCCGACGGATCCCGCCGTCATCGGAGAGGTGGCCGCCTATATCCAAAAGGCCGCCCGCTATAACCTCTCCTACGATCCCGCCCTGGATCACGAGCGCAACGTGGCCATTGCGTTTCTCCGCGACTACCGCGAGGGCGTTTGCGTCCACTACGCCACCGCCGCCACCCTGCTCTACCGCGCCTTGGGATTCCCGGCCCGCTATACCACGGGCTTCATGCTGGACGTTCAGGGCGGGCAATGGAACGAGATCGCCTCTCCCGGACACGCCTGGGTAGAGGTTTACGTGGACGGCCTGGGCTGGATCCAGGTGGAGGTCACGGGCTCGGCGGACGACCCCGATATCCCCGATATTCCCGTCACGCCTCCCGAGCTCGCCAAGCCCGAGCTGGTACTCATCCCCGCCTTCGGGCATAAGACCTACGACGGCACCCCCCTCTACGCCGTCAACGAGCTGACCCTCACCCCTGAGCTGGAAGCCCTGCTGGAGCTGGGCTATACCTACACCGTCCGCGTGTCGGGCTCTCAGAAGGACGTGGGCGACGGCTTCAGCGTGGTGAGTGAGTTCATTCTCTACGATCCCGATGGAGCGGATGTGACCGAGAACTTCCGCCTGGTCAAGCAGAGCGGCTTGCTCCGCGTGACGACTGCCTCCGTGGAGGTGCTGCTGTATCCCACCGTCAAGACCTACGACGGCCGTCCCGCTCTGTGGAGCGAAGGGGACTATGCCGTCCTCTCCCTCCCAGACGGCGCGATTCTGACTCTGACGGTCACCATCCCTGCCGACAGCCTGGGCTACGTTACCCTCACCGACCTCAACCGGCGTATCGCTGACTACGTCACCTACCGTGTCGAGCAGAACGGCGAGGACGTTACGGCACAGTACCCCATCGTCTTTACCCTCCCCGAGGGCATGGAGGATACCCCCATTCTTACGGTTAAGGCTCGCTCTCTGGAGCTGACCGCCGCCTCCGAGACCCGCGTGGACGACGGAAGACCCCTGACCAACGCCACGGTCTACATCACCAAGGGCACCCTCGCCCCCGGCCATACCCTCACCGCTACGGCACAGGGCACCCAAACCGGCGTGGGCACAAGTGATAACACCGTGGGAGACGTCGTTATCCGAGATCAAAACGGTAAGGACGTCACGAGCCTCTACTCCATCCGCCGTGTCAAGGGCACCCTGACACTGTTGGCGGAAGCCTGAACAAAGATACAGGATTAAAGATACAGAGATACAAGATACAAAGATACAAGATATGGAACGGTCTCGAACGGTAGCTCCTATCTCGTATCTTGTATCTTGTATCTCGTATCTTGTATCTTTGTATCTTCCAAAATCCATAACTTTCTCCCCAAAGGAGCCTCCTATGTCCATGTCACACCGCCCCATCCTCCACCCCGCCTGCGTGTCGTGCCTCGTCAAGAAGCAGATCGACCGCTACCCCGCCTCCGCCCCTCGGGAGCAAGTGCTGACCTATATGCGCCGCCTGGGGCAGATGATGGCCGCCCTCCCCGACCGCACGGGAGGCCCCGCCATCATGGAGGCCATCACAGACATTCGCCGCGAGGTCTTCGGGGAGGCCGCCGCTGAATTCGAGGTGGACTACGCCGCCCTCAAGACTCATTTCAATGCGCTCATGACAGGGATCGCCGCCGCGGAGAACCTGCCTCACCGCATAGAAGCCTCCCCCGCCCCCCTCCGTACCGCCCTGGGCTACGCCATGACGGGGAACTTCATTGACTTCGGCGCCATGGACTCGGTGGACGAGGCAAAGCTCCGCGCCCTGCTGGAGGAGTCCCCTGACCGCATCGCCCCCGACCTCCCCGCCTACAACGACCTGACCGACGACTTGGCCGCCGCCCGCCGTCTGGTGCTCCTCACCGACAACTGCGGCGAGATCGTCATGGACAAGCTGCTGGTCGAGACCATCCACCGCCTCTACCCTTCGCTGTCTATCACCGTCCTGGTCCGCGGCGGCGAGGTCCTCAACGATGCCACCATGGAGGACGCGATCCAAGTCGGCCTTGACCGCATGGAGGGGATCACGGTCATGGGCAACGGCGACCGCCTGGCGGGCACCGACCTCACCCGCATCTCCCCCGAGGCCCGCGCCGCCATCCTGGGGGCCGACCTCATCCTCGCCAAGGGCCAGGGCAACTTCGAGACCCTCCAGGGCTGTGGGCTGAATATCTACTATGCCTTCCTCTGTAAGTGCCGGTTCTTCGCCGACCGCTTCGGCGTGCCCATCTATACGGGGATGCTGGTGAGAGAACCGAAAGCATGAGGGGGTTCGCCGCCGTTCGCGCATCCAATCGACCAAATAACTGAACAGAGATATACGAATATGAAAACAACCGTAATCGCCCCCGCCAAGATCAACCTCTTTCTGGACATCACCGCCCGCCGTCCCGACGGCTACCATGAGATCAGCGGTGTCATGCAGTCCATCTCCCTCTGCGACACCGTTACCATTGAGGTCACCGAGCCTACGGGGATGTACCTCTGCTCCCTGGGCAACCACACGGCGGGGGCCAAGTCCATCACCCTGACCTGCACCAACCCCGACCTCCCCACCGACAGCCGCAACCTGGCCTGGCGCGCCGCCGAGAAGTTCTTCTCCGCCACAGGGAGAGGATGCAAAAACCTCTTGATACACATCGAAAAACGTATCCCCGCCGCCGCGGGCATGGCGGGGGGAAGCACTGACGCCGCCGCTGTGCTTACGGGGCTGAACGACCTCTTCGGCCACCCCCTGACCCCCGCCGCCCTCTGCGAGGTGGGGCTGACCCTGGGTGCCGACGTCCCCTTCTGCATCATGGGCGGGGCCCAGATCACCGAGGGCATCGGCGAGGCTCTGACCCCCATCACCCCCATGCCCGCCTGCGAGCTGGTGGTGGCCTGTGGCGGTGAAGGCGTCTCCACCCCCGCCGCCTACAAGGCGCTGGACACCCTCTACGGCGATTTCGACCCCGCCGCCTATACCCCCCGTACTCGCGAGCTGGCTACCCTGAAGTCGGCTCTGTGGCAGGGCGACCTCACCGCCCTGTGCGGGTCCATGTTCAACCTCTTCGAGTCGGTGGTCCTCCCCCACCGCTCCGTGGCGCGGCAGATCAAGGAGACCCTGCTCTCGGCGGGGGCTGTCACCGCTATGATGAGCGGCAGCGGGCCCTCGGTTTTCGGCGTCTTCCCCAAGGGAGACGGCTCGGCTGAGAAGGCCAGGGAAGCGCTCACGGCTCTGGGCATCCCCGCGTGGGTCTGTGAGCCTGTGCGGTGATCCATACCCACATGGGTAGGGGCGCACCTATGTGTGCGCCCAACTCGCAGGGAGTCAACGGACGCGCGACGGCTTGCGAATCAGAGAGACGACGTTCATCTCCGAAAATTCGGGTGGCAAATTGCACAAAAGGCCGAAGCAGGCATTTCGGTGGAAAAAACGACCCATCGCAAACAGCCTTTTTTCGGCCTTTTTTGCGGGTTTTACGCCCCATTTCGCAAGGGCATTTTGGGTGAATTCTCACCAATCAGCCTTATTGTGCAATCTGACGAAGCCCTTTTGCGGTGATCCGCCTCCCAACCCGAACGAAAAATTCAGCCCCGCCGTGACCGAAATCGGTACCGACGGGGGCTGTTTCTATGCGTTTTGCGGTCTTGTCATGACCGCCGCGGGGTCAGAGCCAGGTCAGGTTCAAGCTCTGTCCCATGAGGTTCATGACGGCCATGACCACCGCGAATACGGCCACGATGGACAGGAATACGTAGATGATGACCACGCCCGCCCGCTGGTTCTCCTGCTCACGGCGGGTGCGGTAGAGGCGTTCTCCCTTGACGAGATAGAACTTGACCTCGGCGCGGCTGAAGATGCACCACCACGTGTGCTTGGTGGCGTGACGGTCCAGCAGGATAAAGCCCACCAGAGCGGCGGGGTAAAGAAACCCGCAGACGGCGGTGAGGGCGCGGAGGGCGGGCTCGGGCATGGGGCAGGATGCGGGGTCGTAGTCGATGCCCAGACTGTTCAGACCGAGGGTGGCTGCAAACAAGACCGCTGTGAAGACAGCGGCGCTCGCCATGGCGAGGTGCTGGAGCAGGCGCTCTCGGCGGGTGTAGCGGGCGTAGGGGATGTGGACCCAACGATCCTTGGGGTAGGGGGTATTGGGGGCGTAGTAGTAGTCCTGATCCTTGGGGGGCTTTCGGCTGATGCTCATGGGTGGCTCCTTTCGGCGGCGGCGGGGATGCGGGGGACTATTGGCGCAGGCTTCGGACGGCGGTGGGAAATGCGGGGATCATTGGTATAGGCTCCAGATAGCGGCGGCTACCAGGATCAGGGCCAGGATTACCATACATCCCATAAAAAGGCATTCTCCCAGTTGGACCTCCTCCTGCTCCTTCTGGGTGCGGAGGACGGGGAGGCGTTGCGCCATTTGGTGCTGCTCCATGGTGGAGTAGGTGCAACGCCAGCCCTCCTTGTAGGCTTTGCGGATCACGAAGCAGAAGACCATGCAGAGTACCGCCGCGGTCAGGGCGCAGAGGGGGATGGCGAGGCGGTACAGAGACTCCTTGACGGTGGGGGAAGCGGACTCCTGGGCAATGCCCGCCAGAAGGATGGTGGCGAAGGCCAAAGCAAGGGCAGGAGCACCCACGCCCCAAAAGCGGCGGTTCTGCTTCTTGACGGCGGCACGGGAGAAGTAAGTATAGGGGACGCGGATGTTGCGCTTTTGGCTGTAGGGGTCGTAGGGGCGTCTGTTTTTGCTCATACAAGGCTCCTTGGGGGCTTTCAAATTTGGGTTTGTCGGGGAGGAGGGACAACCATGCCACACCCCAAATATACCAATGGGGAAGGGGCCCCATGGGGGTTTCCCCTATGCTTCCCACTGTCAAATCTTTTGGCTTGTCAATGCCTTTTTGAAAGTTCTTGGGATTCTTAAACCCTTCTTTCAAGAAGGGTTTAAGCGGGGGTCAGGGGCAGAGCCCCTCGTTCCCCATAAACTGCAATTTCCAAACCGAATAAAGCCCCTTATCCGAGCGACCCTTCATCCATCGGCGGTACGATGAGAGTGGCTCCGCACCCCCGACACTCCCCCTTGCCGTCGTCATCCAGATGACCGCAGACCACGCAGAGGGGCGTTTTGCACCCGACGATGGCGGGGCAGGGCAGGCCACGGTACTTGATCACGCGGTCCCCCTTGCGCAGAGGAAAGGCGTCGGTGTCTCCGGGGAGGCGGACAGTGCAGGTCTTGCGGGTTCCCTCGTCGGTGAGCACCGAGATCCTGCAGTAGTTGACCTCTCCCGCGGTGGCGCGATTGACCTTCTTGCGGCCGATGCCCTTGACGGTGACCACGCCCAGGGTGTCGTGGGTCTCCAGCCGCACCGAAAAGTCCAGAGCCTCCACCCTGCCGGCAAAGCCGCGGTCGGTGATCCACCCCATGACCCCGCAGAGGAGGAAGGGAAGGAGGATCAGGGACAACGCCAGCAGGATGGCCACGAGAAGCCCGTAGGCGTTCATGGCAAGACCAAAGCAGGCGACGGCGAGGGCGGTCGTCAGGGCGGTGGCGGTGAGCCAGCTGACCAGAAAGCGGCGGTCCCGCTTCTTGACGAGGTCGATGAGGTCGGGATTCTCAGCGGGGATGACGGGAGGGTTCATGGTCGGTCTCCTTTCGGAAAGAATATGGGACGTTATCCATAGGATAGCATGGCGGGCGGTGGGTGTCAATCACCAATCGGTTGAGTCGGGGTCCCTGAAAGTGAGAACCGACTCGTTGGAGCCGCAGATCAAAGGGCTTTCGCTCTCGCGCGGAGTGCCGGATAGTACCCGTCGGGAATGTTCGGTGAAGTTCCCTCCCGACTGCCCACGCCCATGTACACGTCGGGCTTGACCGCCCCGTGGAAGTCACTGCCGCCGCTGTAGAGCAGGCCGAACTCATGGGCCAGCGCCTTGGCGGTGGTGACGGTGGCCTCGTCGTAGGAGGCGTGCATGACCTCCATGCCCACAAGGCCCGCTTCTACGGCCCCGGGGAGGGCTTGGCGGACGGTGATCTCATCCATATACTGGAGGGGGTGCGCCCAGACGGGGACGGCGCGGATGCTCCGCAAAAAGCGGATGGTCTCAAAAAAATCGGGGCGGGTCGGCGGGGTGTAGTAGCCCATGCCCTCCCCCAAAAGGGTATGGAAGGCGGCCTTGACCGAGGGGACGTAGCCCCCTGCCAGGAGGGCTTTTGCGATGAGGGCGCGGTTGACGTTGCCGTCGGGGGTGGACGCGCGGATGGCTTCATAGTCCACCCGGTAGCCATCGGCGGCCAGGCTCGCCACCAGATCGCGGTTGCTCTGCTCCTTGCGGGCGCGGTAGTCCTCGGTGAGGGCAGTGACGGCGGCAAGGGTCTCGGCGGGGATGAAGAGACCCAGGAGGTGGAGCTCCTGCCCCTTGTAGACGGTGGACAGCTCGGTGCCCGCCACAGCGGTGACACCCTGCTTCTCGGCCTCCTCCAGGAAGGCGGGGACACCCGAGACGGTGTTATGGTCGGTGAGGGCAACGGCGGAAAGGCCCAAGGATTTGGCCTTGGCGATGATCTCGACGGGGGTGAGGGTGCCGTCGGAGTGGGTGGAGTGGAGGTGAAGGTCGATGGGCATGGTGGGCTCCTTTCGGGGTTGGTCGGATGTATCTATTATAGCACAGGGAGGGGGAGTTGTAAAGGGAGGGGAAAAGAAAAAAGCCACCGTGGGGTGGCAGGGGTGGGTTATCTCGGTCATTCCTCGGAGACGAGCTTTCCCGGGGAGCCGTCGCGGTTTACGTAGTGGCCGTCGATGATCTCGCGGAAGCCGCCGCCAAAGGACAGGCCCTTGGATTCCACCCACGCGAGGAAGGAGTCGATGAATTTGTCCGCGGCGGTGTCGGGAGGGACTTCGATACAGCCTTGGATCTCGATCTCTTTGCGGGTGGGGGGATCTTTCATGGGAGTGCTTCCTTTCAATAATCGGACAACACGGCAATGCCGTATTTATTATACGTAACGCGGAAAACGTTTGATTCGTCAAAATCGCAGTACAGCTTCCGGAATTTTCTGATAGCTTGGCTTTTTGACCACGCTTTACAGATGGCGCAATCGTCGTGAGCGTTATGGGTTGCGTCGCCGGGCATGGAGCCTTGGATAAACAGACAGTACAAGAACATTATTGGCTCTCCTTTGCGGTTTTGATGGAGGAGATGAGCATGCGGCGGATGGTTCCGCATTGATTATAAAGTTCCTTGGCGACTTCCCGATTCATCAATTCCGATTTTACGAACAATTCGATCCAGTATTCCGTTTCATAGCACTCCTTGAGAGCAATTTGGAATTTGGCAATGAAATCTGCTTTTCCGTGCGCATAGTTTGCCTCATGAATGTTTGCCCCGATGGATGTTGCAGATCTCTCTAATTGATTAACAAGAGAGGAGTGCCCTTTTATTTCGCCGCACACCCGAATTACTTTAACGGCAAAGTCTATCGTAAGAGTACGCAATTTTGAGTCTGCCATGGATCTATCGCCTTTCCATTATGTTATGTGCTTAGAAAAAATGATAGGTGAAATATTCGGCTTGCGCCGAATGTGAAATCAATTCCTTCGGAATTGGTGAAATATCATGCCTGCGCCGTTGGCGCGGCAAGATGTGAAATGAAATTCGTTCCTCACGCGCCGCAGCGCATTTCACTGCCGCAGGCAATTTCACACGCGCCAGCGTATTTCACTCGTTCCGCGAGGAACGAATTTCGTTGAAAAAAGCACTTGCTTTCGCAAGTGCTTTTTTCTGGTGGGGGATGGTGGATTCGGACCACCGAAGTCAGTGACAACAGATTTACAGTCTGCCCCCTTTGGCCGCTCGGGAAATCCCCCTTATTGGAGCTGGTGAACGGAGTCGAACCATCAACCGCCTGATTACAAATCAGGTGCTCTGCCATTGAGCCACACCAGCAGTTGTTAATTACGTTCATCAGCGGAACGACGATATTATAGCACAACGGGAGGGATTTGTCAAGTGTTTTTTCAAAAAAAATCAAAATATTTTTTTCTTTTTTCGCGAACGGTGAAAAATCATTGACAAGAAAGGAAAATTGTGCTATAATAACCATATCTGTGGAATTGGAGGAGTTTTCCATGAATGTAGCAATGATCTTTACGGCGGCAGTTGCTGTTTACGCTCTGCTGCTGGCTTTGAAAAATTGTTTCCATGCGCGCAAGCGAAGCTGGATCATGGCTGTGGTGCGGCTGGGTGTGACGGTGGCTTCGGCTGTGGTTGCGGTTCCGCTTACCAAGCTGGCAGCCGACATGGGAGCGGATCTGGGCTACTCCCGGCTCCCGCTCTTTTTGGGCGATGGAATCATAAGCATGCTGAGCGAGGTTCCTGTGGGTGCTGAGGGTATACGGGTCGTGGCGGCTCTTGTAGTGTCGCCTCTTCTGTACCTGCTGATCTTTTGGCTTGTGCGTTGGATTCTCTCCATCGCCGTCTGGATCGTGGAGAAGTGCATCCCCTTGCTGAAGCGCCGCACGTTAAAGATCCTTTCCATGCCCTTGGGTGCCGTGAACGGTATCCTTGTGGCCGTCGTGACCCTCATTCCTCTGTGCGGCTACATGGTTTTTGGGGCACACATCTTGAACACCGTGGTGGATTCCGGTCTGGCGGATGCCTCTCTCATCAAAACCAACGTGATGGATCGCTTCGGGCTTACCTCTGAGGAGCTGGAGGACGTGGCGGACGGCCTGGAGGAGCATCCTGTGGTGTCTGTCATTCACGGGACGGTCGGAGAGCCCATCTACACCGCTTTGACTACGGCCGAGCTGGACGTTTCGGATACCCACGGGGTGGCATTGGAGATGAACCTGGAGCGGGAGCTGAGCGGCTTTCTGGTGATGGCCTCCCACGCTATGGAGGTGATGGAGTCCTTTGATAAGGAAGATTACACGTCTGCCGACAAGGAGGCTCTTTTCGCAACGGCTGACAGCTTTTTCGGGTCTGAATGGGTGAAGATGCTGGCCACCGACACCCTGGTGGCTATGTCGGACACCTGGCTCCAAAACCGATCCTTTGCCGGGATGAGCCGTCCCTCCCTGGATGCCTCTCTGAATCCCACCATGAACCGCCTGCTGGAGGTTCTGGCCGCTGAGACGGGGGAGACACTGGAGGAGGATATCCACCTCATCCTGGACGTGGTGGGCGATCTGCTGGTGCACGACCTGCTGGAGGAAGAGGCCGACTACACCGCCATGGTACAGAGAATGGGGCAGAGCGGTCTGTTGACCGATATGCTGACGAAGCTGGAGGCCAACGAGCGTATGGCCCCTCTGGCTAGTGAGCTACAGGCTCTTTCCATCCGTCTGGTATCCAATATGCTGGGCGTGGATAAGCTCCAGAGCGGCGAGTACGCCGAGATGATGGGGAACGTGGCAACGACTCTGACCGACTCTTTGAGCATGACCGAGGCTGAGCGGGATGCCATGGTGCTGGAATCCGTCAAGACCAACTTTGCCGGGCAGGGCTACGACGTGCCCGACGACGTCGCGCTGAAGATGTCCCATCAGATGATCGACGAGCTGGGCGGCGACGGTGTCATCACCGAGGAGGAGCTGACCGATTACTTGGTCAACCACGCCGACGAGGGATTTGAGATCGTCGGGGACAGTGAGCTTCCGGCGGCTTGATATGAACGTAGATATAAAAACAGGAGGACTCCTTTCGGGGGCCTCCTGTTTTATATGGGGAAGGGAAGCGGGAAGGGCGGTCAGTCATCCTCCTCGATTTGCTTGCGGAGGGCTTCCAGCTCGATCCGCGCATCCTCTGCCTCGCTCATGGCATCCTCGGCCTCGCTCCGCACGTCTTCCAGCTCGCTTTCCAGGTCGGCGACGGCGGTTTCCAGCCTGGCGATCTTTTCCTCCAGACTGCTCATGAAGCCGCTGAGCTTTACTTTGGGGGTGCCCTCCAGCAGCTCAATCCGGGCGATCTCAAAGGAGGCACCCTGGTTCTCGATGGGGTCGAGGCGCAGGCCTGTGAGGGTGCCGTGCCAGGCGCCGCCTATGGAGGTGTCGATATAAATGTCCTGCATCTGGTCGGTGGCCAGGTAGTGGACGCCGAATTTGCGTTGTTCTGTGTAATCGTCACAGCCTTCGGTCTTGAAGTAGAGCTTCATCTCGGCGTTGCAATTGATGTTGCAGGAGGTGCGGTAGGTGCCTCGGTTACGGTCAAAGAGGGAGGTCTTGAGGCGGAGATGGATGTAGCGGACCTTGCTTGTGTCGATGGAGAGGTCGTCCCGTATCAGCATGGGGTCGTAGACCTGCTTTGTAATCTTGGCGGGGACGGAGGTAAAGGCTATGCCGACGGGGGATTCCACCTGTTGGGCGTTCTGTACGTAGCATCGCGGGGAGGCGTTGCCATCGGCTTTGGCTGTGAGCAGGGGGGACAGGTCGGCGACCAGCTCTCCTTTGTCGTTCATGAGGGCAACGTAGTCCACGGTGGTGGTGCCGTCTCCTACGTCGAAGGGGTCGATGCGCAGGCCGGTGAGGGTGCCGCAGAACAGGGAGCTTTGCAGGTGAATATTCACGTTGCACCAGTTGCCCACGGGGTAGCCTGACCGCGCGCATTTGTGTCCGTCCCAGTTGGGGTTTTCCTCGGTGGTGTAGAACACGAACAGATTGAGCTGGCGATAGGGGAAGGTTCCATTGGAGGATAGGTGGATGAGCAGGTGCATGGGGCTTTGGATCTTCACCGAAAGGCCTTCCAGAATGAGCTGAGGGTCAACGGCGGTGTGTACTGTCCGCTCTATGGGCGTAGCCTTACAGACCAGCTCGGAGCCTTGGCGATCGTCCAGTATGCAGAGTCCGTCGGGCTTCCACTTCTTCTTTTCCTCGGCGGGCATTTGGGTGAAGTCAAAGCTGGCCACGCGGGGGGCGTTACGGAGCATGATCTCTCTGGTGGCGTTGTCGTCCTTTTCGGTGAGCATGGCGAGGAGGCTTTCCAGGGAGCTGACGCGGGATGCCAGCTCGTTTTCTCGGGCTTTGGGGGAGGAGAGGCCCAACAGCTCGTCGGCGGAGACACCGAAGAGCCGCGCGATCTCGGGGATCAATTCCAGGTCGGGGTTGGCAATACCTCTCTCCCATTTAGAGATGGCTTGGGGGGAAATCACCAGACGGGATGCCAGTACCTCTTGGGTCATGCCCGCGTCACGGCGGAGCTCCGCGATCTTTTCACCGATGTTCATGTGTGTATCTGCCTTTCTGTGGGTGTTGAAGAGTTCTGTCTTTATTGTACCATATTCGGGGGAAAAGTCAATAACTTGTTTTTCGGTTTGCTCAACCATCGGTTTAGAGGGGCGTAACTGCGGAGGGATGGGGGCGGGATTTTGTTCAAATTTGGGTTTGTCGGTGAGTTGGGTTTCCTCGTTGAAAGCCTTCCCTTGTGAGGGAAGGTGGCACGCCCTTAGGGCGTGACGGATGAGTAGCCACACGAAAAGTTTTTGATCTGCGCTGGGAAAAGCACTATAAAACACGATCAGGAAAGGTTTTTATATGGAGGAAAGCAGATCATTTCCCTTCGGGAAATGTCCATTTATC
>JAGBAS010000072.1 GCA_017938885.1 Clostridia bacterium | reverse complement strand
GTGGGCACGATGCCGGGCAGGCTGCCCCCATCGCTTTGCGCCTTGCGGATATTCCGCATCCACTCGCGGTAGTTGCGTTCGGGATTGAAGTTGATGAGCGCGGCCTCACAGGACAGAGCCGCGTCTGCCGTCCAGCCATTCTTCTCGCGGTGGGGGCAGTCGGTGGGGAAATGGTGGAAGTTGGACAGAATACTCCGTCTGGTGATCTCCTGGATCCTGTTGGCCACGGGATCCGAGCAGGTAAAGCCGCCGAGGTCCTGCATCTCGGTGTGCATGACCAGGTAGGTCAGCAGGTCGGGAGTGGCCTGCTCGGCCGTGATACCGTCCACGCGGATATAGCGGAAGCCGTGGTAGACGAAGGCGGGGGTATAGGTCTCCACTCCGTCACCGCTACAGATGTAGGTATCCAGATGGACGATCTCCTTGTCCCGCTCCCAGTGCTCGCGGACGAACCAGACGTTATCCAAACGGATGTCCCCATCCTTCAGAGCCTCGGCGAAGCGCAGTTCGATCTTCTGCCCCGCCTGACCCTTGACCGTCAAGCGGCACACCCCCGCGTTGTTCTCGCCGAAATCGTAAATAAAGCCGTCCCCGCAAGGGAAAACAGCCACGGGCGCGATCTCCCGCTCTACCGTAATGGGAGAAATATCCGCCACCCGCAGTTCTCCTTCAGGAGTCTCGGCGGGGAGCGCAAACGCCCAATCACCATCGTCAAAATCGGGGAACGTCCACCCTCGGATCTCGGCCTCGCGGCGGGCGTCGTAGCACTCGCCGAAGCGGTAATCGTCCCACAAAAAGGGGGAGGGTGCCACCTTGAAGGCGGTATCCCCTGTGAGAAGCACAGCACCGTCCCTGCCGACCACCTCCAAGGACATCTTGGGAGAGGAGCGGAAGGAAGCCTTGTCGAAGTCCCAGATATGACCGCCGGGGTTGTTCACAAAGCCGTTGCCCAGGATCAAGCCCACGGCGTTGGCACCCGCCTGCAAAGTGATCTCATACTCGTCATAGTACACCAGATCCTCGGGGTTGGAGAGGTAAGGCGACAGAAGCCCCCTGGTCAGCCGCCGGCCGTTGAGGTACAGCTCATAGATACCGCAGACCGCCACCCGCAAAGTCGCGGTGGTCTCGTCAGAGACAGTCACCTCGCGGCGGAAGCAGTAGGCGGGGACGTGGGCTTCAAAGGTATTGTACGCGGTCGTCGCGCGGATGTAGGTCTGTCCGAAAGACATGATCGTGACCTCCTGTGGGAAGATGGAAAAGAACCGAAAAAAGCCTAAACAGGGGACATCTCACGGGAAGATGCCCCCTTGTTTCATAGATTTCAGGAATTACGCGCCAAATACCACCTTATGGCAACGGCCGCACAGACATCCCTTATCCTCGCCCTCTCCGTCGTAGATAGGAGCGGTGGTGTACATCCAGCAACGGTCGCACTTCTCGCCGTCGGCGTTCTCCACCAGCACGGCGATACCCGAAACGGTCTCGGCGAAGGCACCCTCGGGAGCCTCACCCTTGACCACGGTAGCCTGGGAGGTGATGAACACCAGAGCCAGCTTGTCGGCGAAGCTGTTCAGCACGGCGTACTGGGCGTCGTCGGTGGTGTAGACCGTGACCTTGGCGTCCAGAGACTTACCGATCATCTTGGCGGCGCGGGCCAGCTCCAGAGCCTTCATGACGTCGTCGCGGAGGACGAACAGCTCGTCCAGGCGGGCGGCCTCGGGGAACACCAGAGCCTCGTCGTACTCGGGCATGGCGTTGAGGAACACACTGCGGCTGTCCTCGGCGGCGGCGTGGGGCATGGCCTTCCAGATCTCCTCGGCGGTGAAGCAGAGGATGGGAGCCACCAGACGGGTCAGCGCCGACAGGACGGTGTACATAGCGGTCTGACCGGCGCGGCGGGAGGCCGAGGTCTTGCCGTCGGTGTACAGACGATCCTTGGTGATGTCCACGTAGAGCTTGGACAGATCGTTGGTACAGAAGGTGTTGATGGCGTTGTAGGCCATGTGGAACTCATAGCCGTTGTAGGCGTCGCGGCAGACCTTGGTCAGCTCGTTAGCTCTTGCGATGACCCACTTATCGATCTCGTGGAGATCGGCGGCGGCCACCATGTCGGTATCGGGGTTGAAGTCACCGATGTTGGCCAGCAGGATGCGGGCGGTGTTACGGATCTTGCGGTAGACCTCGGAGAGCTGACGGAAGATGGCATCCGAGCAACGGACGTCCACGTGGTAGTCGCAGGAGGCGGCCCACAGGCGGAGGATATCCGAGCCATACTTCTTGACGATCTCGTCGGGATCCACGCCGTTACCCAGAGACTTGTGCATGGCGCGGCCCTCGCCGTCCACCACCCAGCCGTGGGTCAGCACCTGCTTGAAGGGTGCGCCGCGATCCAAAGCACCCACGGAGGTGAGCAGAGAGGACTGGAACCAACCGCGGTACTGATCCGCGCCCTCCAGGTAAACATCGGCGGGCCAGAGATCGGGGGTGCGGTACATGAGGCAGGCGTAGTGAGTGGAGCCGGAGTCGAACCAGCAGTCCAGGGTGTCCTTCTCCTTGGTGAAGGTCTTTCCGCCGCAGTGAGGACAGGTCAGGCCCTCGGGGATCAGCTCCATGGCCTCCTTCTCGAACCAGATGTTGGAGCCGAACTCGTCGAACAGCTTCGAGATCTTCTCGATGGAGGCGGGGGTGGAAACGGGCTTTTCGCACTCGGTGCAGTAGAACACGGGATTGGGCAGGCCCCAACGGCGCTGACGGGAGATACACCAATCGGAACGCTCGCGGATCATGGACTCCATGCGGTCGCCGCCCCACGCGGGGAACCACTCCACATTCTCAATAGCCTTGACGGCCTGATCCTTGAAGGACTCCACCGAGCAGAACCACTGGGGGGTGGCGCGGAAGATGACGGGCTTCTTGCAACGGTCGTGGTGCGGATAGGAGTGGATGATCTCCTCGGAGGCGAAGAGCATACCGCTCTCCATCATATCGGCCTTGATGACGGGGTTGGACTCCTCGGTCTTCATGCCGGCGTACTTGCCCGCGTAGTCGGTGTGGCGGCCGTAATCGTCCACGGGCACCACCAGCTCCATGCCGTAGCGCATACAGGTCTGGTAGTCATCGGCACCGAAGCCGGGGGCGGTGTGGACACAGCCCGTACCCGAATCCATGGTGACGTACTCGGCGTTGACCAGGCGTGAGGTCTTATCCAGGAAGGGGTGCTTCGCCAGCATATCCTCAAAGAACTGACCGGGATAGGTAGCCAGAACCTCGTAATTCTCAAAGCCGCCCATCTTCATGGTCTTTTCCATGAGGGCCTCGGCCATGATGTAGGTCTCGCCGTTCTCGGCCTTGACCAGCACGTAGCTGTCTCTGGGGTGCAGGCAGATGGCCATGTTGCCGGGCAGGGTCCAGATGGTGGTGGTCCAGATCACGAAGAACATCTTGGACTTGTCGAACTCGGAAAGCTTGCCCAGATCGTCGTGCATGGGGAACTTGACATAGACGGAGGTACAGGGATCGTCCTTGTACTCGATATCGGCCTCGGCCACGGCGGTGGCGCAGAAGGGGCACCAGGTGACGGGCTTCAGACCCGTGTAGATGTAGCCCTTGTCAAACATACGGCCAAAGATCTTGACCTCCTGGCCCTCGAAGTGGCGATCCATAGTGCGGTAGGGGTGCTCCCAGTCGCCCACAACGCCCAGACGCTTGAAGCCTGCCATCTGCTTCTGGATGAAGTCCTCGGCGAAGTCCTCGCAGGCACGGCGGAACTCGGGGACGGTCATCTCCTTGTTCAGCTTCTTCTTGGAGTTCTCGATGGCGCGCTCAATGGGCAGACCGTGGTTGTCCCAGCCGGGAACGTAGGGGGTGTAGTGGCCCATCATGGCCTGGGAACGGACGATGAAATCCTTCAGGGTCTTGTTCAGGGCGTGACCCATGTGGATGAAGCCGTTGGAGAAGGGGGGGCCGTCGTGGAGAATGAAGGGGGTCTTATCCTTGTTCTTCTCCAGCATGGCGTTATAGAGGTCGATGCTCTCCCAATACTTCAGGGTATCGGGCTCACGCTGAGGCAGGCCTGCCTTCATGGGGAAGGAGGTCTGAGGCAGATTCAGAGTGCTGTTGTAATCCTTGGACATTGGTTTTCAAAGCTCCTTATGTTATGTTAATGGTTACTTTATGAATATCGGCGGGGTACGCCGCTATTTTCAAATTTTAAGGTATCCGATAGGCATCGGTGCGGAAGATGAACTTCGGGACGGTGGGGTGCCGATCGAAAACCACGATAAGGTATTCATCACCCTCTGTGGTGCGCTCCGTAATCTTCCGGCCCACAATGAATTTTTCCATACCGTCAAAGTAAAGCACGTCGCGGAATTCAGGGTAGCGGTACAAACGGCCATTTCTGTAATGCCACCGCATACCTTGGTACTCGTCGCGGGAGATGGTATGCAGTTCCCTCTTCACAATGTGATACTCTCCGCTGTATGCGGCGCGATACTTCAAATAGTCCCATACGTGGTAGGCGATGAAACCGGCCGCAACAAGCCAGATCATAACGAGAACCAGCCAAGCGATTACAGGGTAATTCCCGGCCAGCGTATGGTTCTTCAAATAGAATCCAAGTCCCGTCAAAACCCACACGGCAAGCAGTGAACAAACCAGCATCATGATCATCGTAGTCAAGCCTAAACGAAGGCTTTCGTTAACCTTTTTTCGGATGACTTCATCCGTCAGCCTTGGAATTTCGTTGTCCGAGCTGTACTTATCGTAGGGGTTCATGGGGAAGCTCCTTCATTCTTCATTCACACTTGATTTTGCATTTTGCATTTATATATACTTCCCCGCCGAGAGCCGTATCCTTCCCTTTCGGGTGGTGCCGTCAAAGGCGTGAACGGCGAACTTGCCGTATCCCCGCACCGAGATCACCGCAGGTGCCTCCACGGTGGTATCGCAGGCCTCCACCGCCTCGTAGTCCAGCTCCACAAGCCCCGACTTTACAGCCATTTGCGCTTTTTCGCGGGACAGATTGCAGAGTGCCGCCACCACGCAGTCCAGCCGCTCGGAGGCGACGGTATCATGTACGGGCTGGAGCCGTCTTGTCCCCGTGAGGGCGGTCTCCTCGGGCAGTCGGCTGACTCTCACGGTATCGGTAGCCACCTTCTCCATTTGCGTGGTGAGGAAATCCCCCACCCGAGTGTCGGTCAGAAGAATGGCCGAATGGATGTCGGGAATCAGAATATCCCCAATGGCGTCTCGCTCCAACCCCAGCCCCAAGACAGAGCCAAGATAGTCGCGGTGGGAAAGCTCGCGGAAGCCCGAGCCTCTCACTTGGACGGGGCAAACCGCGCTGCGGATGATAGCCGCCAGATCGTCCAAGCCCCCGTCGGTCAGAGCCGCCATGGGGTCGGACGCAAGGGCGGCGGGATCCACCAGCCCCTCGGTATAATCGGGCAGGATCACGACCCGTACCCGTTCGGCCGTCGGGTAACCCCCCCACAGCACCGCCGTTCCCGCGCTGACGCGGGCCGACAGGTGGGCGCGGGCGTACTTAGCCTCGCGGGGAGTAAGAAACGAGCTGACCGCCGCCTCGCCCCGCCCGCCCACGCGGACCAAATCGTCCAGGCGGGCGAGGAGCAGACGGATGTCCTCGTCGTGTATATGGCTCGGATAACTCATAGCATCCCCTGTAAGAAGATGCCTACGAAGGACAAAAGCACCACCGTAAACAGGAAGGGCATATCCAGAGGCAGACCCTGGAACCACCCGAAGCGGTTGCAAAGGTTGCGGATGGGCAGGATGATGGGCTCGGTAACTACGTAGAGAAACGCACCGATCTTTGTCTGCTCCCCCATGGTGAACCAGCTCAGCACCGCCCGTCCCAGCATGGCAATGGAGACCACGTCAATGAACAGAAGAACACAGCGAATGATGATATACATACCGCCGCTCATAGGCCTCCTCCTTCCCGGCAGGACGTACAGAAAGCGCGGAAAAAGCGGAAATTACTCGGCATCCTCGTCGGAATCCTCCTCGTACTCGCCGTCCTCGTCATACTCCTCGTATGCCTCGTCCTCATCGTACTCCTCGTCCTCGTCGTCCTCGTATGCCTCGTCGTCCTCGTACTCATCCTCGTCGTCCAGCTCCAGCTCGTCCTCGTCCAGCTCCACGCCGTCGGGAACCAGCACCACGGTGGTAGCCTCGGGACGAACCAGCTCGGCATCCAGAGCCAGAACAGCACCCATCATGTAATCGAACAGGCGCAGCACGTCGGACGCTTCCAGGTCGCCCAGGCGCACCACCACGACGTGACCGGCGGCCAGGCCCTTAACGATGCCCTCACGGCAGTCGCGGTAGGTGGCGGGGGTGTAGTACAGGTACTCGGGAGCGGGCTCGGGGGTAAAGACGGGCTCCACCTTCTCCTCCACGCGCTCACGGTAAGCGGGGGCGTCCTCCTCCTCGTACAGACCCGTGCGGGGGGTGTAGAAATCGGCCTCTCGCTCCACGCGCTCGGCGCGGTCAAAGCGGTCGGTGCGCTCTGCGCGGTAGTCCCGCTCCTCGTAGCGGTCTGCCCGGCGGTCATCCTCTCGACGATCCTCGCGGCGGTCTGCCTTGTCGGAGGCACCTGCGTAGTATTCACTGTTGTAACCGGTGTCGAGATCCTCGACCTCGGGCTGGGGCTTGCTGAGCTTCTTAAAGAAATCCTTCATCTTAGTTTTCCTCTGCCTTTCTTGTAGTTGGTATATGCAATAAATGGTTTCGATGTGTTACACCGTCTCGGGGATATCCTTGACGAACAACCCCCGTCCCACCCGCACCATGGTGGAGCCGCAGGCGGCGGCGGGCTTGTAGGACTCGGACATACCCATAGACAGCACCATGGGCTCGGTCATTCCCAATCCTTCCCAAATGCCCTTGCAGAGCTCGCGGGTATTTCCGAAGATCACCCGATACGCCTCCTCGGTGGATTTTGGGGCCATGGTCATGAAGCCTCTGAGACGGATGTGGGGATAGTCCCGGCCCACAACCCGACGGGCGAAGGCCTCGGTGTCGGCGGGCTCGATCCCGCTCTTGCTGATCTCGCTGCCCGAGTTGATCTCGATGAGCACATCCATGACCCGCCCTGCCTTGGCCGCCTGCTTCTCAATCTCCCGAGCCAGCTTTTCGGAGTCCAAGGACTGGATCATGTCCACCTTGTCGATGATGTACTTCACTTTATTGGTCTGGAGCGTCCCGATGAAGTGGATGGAAAGCCCTTCCCTGTCCAGCTTGTCGTAGCGTTCCAAAAGCTGCTGTACGCGGTTCTCCCCGACGTGGGTCACGCCGAGAACCTTGTGCAGGTAGTTGATTTCCTCCACGTCCGCCGACTTGATGGCGGCCATAAGGGTCACCCCTGCGGGGTCGAGCCCCTCCGACTCGCAGGCTTCCTTCAGTTCAGCCTGTACGCGAGCAAGATTTCTGTCTATATAGGTATAATCCATAAGAAACTCCTGATTCATCCGATGACCTTTCCCTCGTAGAGCTCGTTCCCTCTCGTAATGATGTTGTCGTTGAGCCGCAGGTAGCTCCAGCCGTCGGCGGTACGTTCCGCGTACTCCTCCTCGGGCAGGGAATCCAGGTAAGCCTTCACGTCATCAAAGGTCTCGGCAATGATGTAACCGTCTCGGCGGACGTAGATGCTGATCTTGCGGAATTCCACCACGTTGCCCGCCAGGATGTAAACCCCCGTTACGTCCTCCCCCGTCTCCTTGGAATGGAGGGTCACCAGTGCCTCATTGGGGATACGGTAGCCTCCCGTGCGGAGGGCAACGGTCTCGGCGGTAAAACGGCGGGGAAAACCGAAGCCACGAGGCATATCCTGGGAGGAGAATACCACAAGCGCACCGTTCTCGTCGGGTACCAGCCGCTCCACCGTCATGTGAAGCTGAGTCCCCGCGCTGTCACCGCAAAGCATGGTGTAAGTGGTTCGGTTGACCATCCCCTGCTGGAATACTTCGATGGCTCCGTCGGACAGGGGGATATAGGTCGCGGCGTACCAGACGGTACTGTAGACCATTTTCCCCACCACACCTGCGGGCACCGAATAGGCCTGCTGAGCCGTCATATCCCGGAACTCGGCGGGGGTCATGGTCATGGCGGAAGCGTAATCGAAAATCGACTCGTAGCCGTCGCAATCGTAGTAGAAATAGCCGCTTCGGTCGGTGGTCATGCCCGACACGCGGGTCAAGCCCGCCGTCAGTGCATCCTGCTCGGCTTTCAGCGAGGAAACCGTCTGACTGCCGGCTGCCCCTGTAAGGATATCGTAGCGGCTGATACCGTCCAGCATAGAATCCGCGTAACCGTTGACCGCTGAAAGATCCCCCCGAGCGGCCGCCTCCAGCAGCCCGAGATAATGCCCGTCTACTGCTTCGGCCGTATCACGGGCATCCGCCGGGGTACCCAAGCCCCCCAACTCCCGCAGCAGGGCGATACGATCGCCGCAGGCATTCAGCTTCTTTTGCAGCTCGGAGGCGGTGGCGGCATCCCCCGCACGGAAAGCCGTGCCAATGGATCGGCCGACCCCTACCCGCTCGCCGTCTCGCACGTCGTAGAGGTAGGTGTCGCTTCCCTCGCAAAAGAGAGGTTGCTCATCGCGGAACAGGTACAGCTCCAGCTGTACGTAGGATTCATCCAGGATCTCCTGGGTACGGAGGGTGTTCAGCCCTACCGTCATATGACGGGCGACCTGATAAATGCCAAAGCCAATGATACCCAGCATCAGGAGGATGAAACCCGCATTCAGCAGTGCTTTAGCCCGTCCATCCTCTTTTTTCCCCTTTGAAGAAGAGAGGCGGCGGGGAATATCGTGTATACCGGCCATGCGCTCTCCTTTCCTTTTGGGTGACGGCTGTATGCATGCGCCGTATCCATGTCGGACGGCGCAATCGGCAAATGGGTATAGGTATCCCTATTATATACTACAACCTATAGTATACCACAAAAACCCCCTTATGGAAAGAGGGTTTTCACATTATTTACAATCTCTTCAAAACTTTTTACCCGGGGCTCGCCGTCGATCACCGTATCGCAGGTGACCCACTGTACGTAGGGCTTGGCCTTGAACCAGGTGACCTGCCGCTTGGCGTAGTGATGGGTGGCCAGCTTGAGGGTCTCCACGCAGGCCTCCGGGGTCGCCTCCCCGTCCAGATAAGGGAACAGCTCCTTGTAGCCGATGGCCTGGGCGGCGGTACGGCAAATCTCGAAGACCCCCATCTCCCGCAGGCGGCGGGTCTCCTCCAGGAGCCCCTGCTCCATCATGATGTCCACCCGACGGTCGATGCGGTCGTAGAGGATCCTACGGTCGTCGTAATGGAGCCCGATCACCGTGGTGTCGTAGGGGCTCTCAGGCTCGCGGGATTCCCGATCCAGGTCGCTCTTCTTGCGCCCCGTGGTCATGCAGATCTCGATGGCCCGCGCCACCCGTTTGACGTTGTTGGGATGGATGGCCTCGGCGCTCTCGGGGTCCAGCTCGCGGAGCTTGTCGTGCAGGGCTTGGTTCCCCTCCCGCTCAGCCAGGGCGCACAGCTCTACCCGCAATTTGGGATCGCTGTCGGTGACCTCAAAGCTCCCGCCCCGCAGAAAGGCGTCCAGATACAGCCCCGTACCGCCGCACAGGACGGGGAGCTTCCCTCTGGCCAGTATGTCCGAGACAGCCGCGCGGGCGTCCCGCACGTAGTCCGCGCAGGAGTACCCCGCCGGGTCGGTGGGATCCACGAAGTCCATGAGATGGTGGGGGATCCCCTGCCGCTCCGCCTCGTCGGGGGTGGCGGTGCCGATGTTCATGCCCCGATAGATCTGCATGGAGTCGCAGGAGACGATCTCGCCGTCAAACTGCTTCGCCAGCTCCACCGCCAGGGAGGTCTTGCCGCTGGCGGTAGAGCCGACTATACAGAGGATGCGGGGCTTTTGTGTGTTGTTGGTCGTCATAAAAGTCCTTACCAGAATATCGTTAGGTTCAAAATGATCAGCGCAATCAAGAAGATGATGGGCTGTACGATGGCGCTGATGGTCGTGCGGGGTAACAGAAAAACGAGAAAGTACGAGAAAAAGACCGTTACGAGGTACAGGTTATTGGCGATCGCCTCAAGAGGCTTGGGATAGACCGTGGTCCCGTACAGCCACGCCACAAAGGAGAAGACGGCCACCCCGCCCGAACCGAAGTAGGGGTAAGATACGTCGTTATAGCGGCGGTCGATCACCTTGTTCAGCCGCAGATATTGCCGTACCACCCGATAGGGGTGGGGGTCGTACCGCGTCGCCTTGGTGAAATGATCGGCGGCATCCATGAGTCGGGCGACGGCGGGGCTGTAGCAGAGCAGGAAGTACCCGCCCACCCAAAGGGGAATGGCTATGTAAATGGGAAATACCGTCAGGATCACGGCGGAGACCCAGTAGGTGAGGGTACACAGACGTAGCTTGATGATCTCCCCGGGGATCTCGGGCCGCGCCCGATAATCCTTCTTTTTCATCCGTACCGAGAGCAAATAATACCCCAATAGAAGCGAGTACACCACCACCAGCAACCCGAACAGCTTCAAGTATGTGGAAAAGGAGAAGAGATTAATTAGGTAGCCCATGGTTACGTCATCCTATCTGCGGGAAAGCCACCCGCTTTTTCATGTCACAGCTCAACGACCTGCTTCCCGTTCATCAGGATGTAATGCTCCTTGACGCCCAGCTCCTCCATCCAGCCCCGCACCTCCACCGTCTTGAAAACGTGGGTATTGAAGCCCAGACCGGCGTCGTTGTCCCAGAGCCACTTGGGGGTGCCCCAGAAGCAGGCCTTGGGGGCGATCTCCTCGTAGACGGCAAAGGTCACGCCGCCTTGTCCGTGGTGAGCCATCTGGACGTAGTCAGCCTTCAGCTTGCCCGTGCCCTTGTAGAGAGCCAGCAAACGGTCCCCCTCAGCAGGCTCGGCGTCCCCCAGGAACAGGATGCGCTTCCCGCCCAGAGTCAGCAGAAATACGACCGACGTGTTGTTGATGTAGCTGCGGATCTCCCCGTTGGGGACGTACAGCACCTCGATATGAGCCTCACCGACATCGTATTCATCCCCCGTGTACACGGTCTCGAGCCTGTCGGCAAAGCGGGGCAGAAGGGTATTGAACTCCAGAATCGCCCCTCCATAGCCGGGCTCCCGCATACAGTACTGAGCCGAGGGGAAATTGTAGTACACCTTCCCCAGCTCCAGTGCGTCGGGATACTTGTCCATAATCTCATTGAAGGCGCAGATGTGATCCCCATGGGCATGGGTCAGAAGCCACGCGTCCACGCGGGGAATCTCATGCCCCGTGACTTTTCTCAGGTAGGCCAAGAGATTCTGCGCGTCCTTGTTATATCCGCCGTCCACCACGATGACCTTTCCATCGGCGGTGGTGATGACGTAGCTGTTCATCTGGCTTCCCGTGACGGAATCCAGCTGGCAAAGGGTGTTTTTCATAGTGCGATCCTCCGTTTTCGGTTTGATTTACAGGTCCACCGTCTGGTCCCCGTTCATCATCACATAATGCTCGGCCACGCCGATATCGGCCATCCAACCCTGTACCTCGATGGTCTTCCAGCCGTGGGTGTTGTAGCCCAGACCCGCGTCGTTCTCCCACAGCCACTTGGGGGTGTTCCAGAAGCACCCCGTGGGGGCGACGGCCTCGTAGAAGTCCTTCTTTACGCCGTTCTGGCCGTGGTGAGCCATCTGGACGTAGTCGGCCTTCAGGACGGAGGGATCACCGCAAAGAGCCAGGATGCGGTCGCCCTCCTCCTCACCGGCGTCGCCCAGCCATATGACCGACTTGCCGCCCAGGGTCATTTTCAGCACCAAAGAGGCGTTATTGCAGACGTTCATGGTCAGCTCAGGGTTGGGGGAGTACAGGCAGTCGAAGTGGGCATCCCCTGCGTCGAAGGTGTCCCCCATGGTCACGATCACAGCCTTGTCGGCAAAGAGGGGCAGATCGGCAAAAAAGCGGGCGGGACTGCCGTCAGGCCAAGGCTGATGGCGGGCGATATATTCGGCCGAGGGGAAATTGTAGTAGACCTTCCCCACCGTAACGGCATCCCGCATGGTCTCCATGATCTGCAAAAAAGCACTGATATGGTCAGCGTGGGGATGGCTGAGGATCCAGGCATCGATATGGGGAATGTCCTTCCCCGTCAGAGCCTTCAGATGGTCGATCAGGTTGGCGGCATCGTTGTTCTCACCGCCGTCAATGACGATGACATGGCCGCCCTCGGTGGTGATGATGAAGCTGTTCATCTGGCCGCCGTCTACACTGGCCAGCATATGGATGGAGTTTTTCATGGTGATTACCTCGCTTTTTGATTGGTTATGGATCACGGGACTCATCCCGCTCGTATACGTAGAAGAGGGCATCCCCGTCGGGATGAGCCGACTCAAAGCCAAACCCAGCCCTCTCAAAGGCGCGGATGGAGACCTGGTTTTCGGGGAAGATCACGGCGCGGGCGCGGGGAATCTCAAAGCCCAGGATCTCCTTCCCGTGGGACAGCAGTTCCCGCAGGATCGCCGAGCCGTGCCCCTGTCCCCGCATGGCGGGAGAGAGGATATATTCTGAAACAAGCAGCACCCCGTCGCCGAGAAACAACGCCATTACGGCTATAGGCTCCCCCTCCAGACGGATGAGCTTCACCCAGAAGTTCTCCCCGGGGCGGGTCTCGGGCTCCCCGAGCCAGTAGGTGCAGTAGTCCTCCCAGCCCTCATCACAGCCCGTGAATCGGCGGGCGGCGGAATCCAGAAAAGACTCCGCGATGGGGGCGTCTGCTGCGGTGTAGTCCTGCCATTGGTAGGTCATGGGGGCTCCTTTCAAGCCAGCCGAGAACACGCCCTCAATTCCAGCTGTTCCCGCTGTTCCGAAAATCCGTAATATCCGCCTCAAAGGCGGTTTTCCGCGTGTCGGCCAGATTCCCCGTCAAGGCCAGACTCTCCATCCGTCCCGCGGTCCGCGCCGCCACCTCGACACCCACAAATCGGCAATCCTCCACGCGGTTGTCCCCCATAGGGTCAGCCGTATCCTCACAGAGCAAGAGCACCCCTGCGGGCGAATCCGCTCCGACACATCCCGTGATCGCCACGTCGGTCACTCTCGGCGCGCCGTCCGCCTTCGTTTGTACCAAGGCAAAGGAGGCCTCACCTCCCCCACGGCTTTGACAGGAGACCACCCGACAGCCTGCGGAATCCTCAAAGCAGAACCCGTATCGGGACGAGTCCTCGGCCTCGCACCCCTCGTACACCGTATTCACGGCGCAGATCCCGCCAAAGCCAAAAAGATTCTCCGCCGCGCGGCAATTCCTTACCGTAAAGGTCCCCTTCACCGAAGCGGCATACATCTCCCCGTTGAACCGTCCCTGATGCTCAAAGAAGAAGCCGAATTTCCGATTCCCGTAGGCCTTACAGTCGGTGATGCTCATGCTCTCGTCCTCGCAATAGCCGAAGCCGATCCCAAAGCCCGACGCGCCGCCGCTGTCCTCGGTGGCCGCCTTACCGCACCCGATGGCGGTACAGCCCTGCATGGTGCTGTCTATGGGGCAGTCCACCCCAAAGCCCGTGCCGTCGGTATATTTCACGGTGACGTTTTTCCAATGACAGCCTCGGAACAGATTGAACATGAAGCCCTTGCCCGCCGAGGTGTAGGTGTCGCAAGAGGTCCCCACGGCGTCAATGACAAAGCCCTCAAAGGAGCAGTTTTCCAAATAGACTGCCTCGCCTGTGTCCAGATACTCGTTGAAGTAGAACATATCCAACCCCCGGGGCGTGCGTCCCACGGGCTTGAGAACCGTGGTCTCCCCGTCCCCCACCAGGCGGATATTGGAGCGCATTTGGATACAGTGGGAGCCGATGGTCTGCCGGCCGTTTTCGGTGAACTCGTACTCCCCCGCAGGCAAGTAGACCGTACCGCCCGTCTCGGTCAACTCATCCAGTAAGGCCTGTAGAGCGCGGCTGTTCTCCTCCCCCGTATTATCGGGGGATACGCCGCGCTCCACGGCGTTGACGAAGTCCTCGGCAGACGGCTCCTCGGTACAGCCGACCGTACAAAAAAGCACCAGGAGCGAGACGAAAAGCAGGAATACCCGAATGCTCCTCATTGGATAAACATGGCATCTCCAAAGGAGAAGAACCGATACCGCTCCCTGACCGCTTCCTCATAGGCCTTCATGACGTTCTCCCGGTCGTAGAACGCCGAAACCAGCATGAGCAGGGTGGACTCGGGCAGATGGAAATTCGTGATCAGCGCGTCCACCGCCTTGAACCTATACCCGGGATAGATGAAGATCCCCGTATCTGCGTCCATGGCGTGGACGATGCCCTGCTCGTCCGAGGCGCTCTCCAGAGTACGGCAGGAGGTAGTCCCCACGCAGATGACCCGTCCGCCGGCGGCTCTTCGCTCGTTGATAATGCGGGCCGACTCGGCGGGGACCGAGAAGAACTCGGTGTGCATGACGTGGTCGGTGATGGCGTCCTCCTTCACGGGGCGGAAGGTACCCAGACCCACGTGAAGCATGACGGGAGCGATGGCCACCCCCTTGTCGCGGAGGGCCTGCAACAGCTCGGGGGTAAAATGGAGTCCCGCCGTAGGAGCCGCCGCCGAGCCCTCGGTCTTGGCGTAGACCGTTTGGTAGCGGTCACGGTCGGCCAGCCGCTCGGTGATGTAGGGGGGCAGAGGCATGAGGCCGATCTCGTGGAGAATGTTGTAAATGTTCTCGTACTTCTCGCGGTCGAAGTCGAACTTGATGAGGCGGTTGCCCTCCTCCACCAGATCCACCACCTCGCCCGTCAGCATCCCATCGCCGAAGACCATGCGATGCCCCAATCTGGCCCGCTTGCCGGGCTTGACCAGACACTCCCAGGTGTCGGTAGCTCTCTGGCGAAGCAGAAGCAACTCGATCCCCGCCTCAGGCCGTCCCTCGGCGTGACCGTACAGGCGGGCGGGGATGACCTTGGAGTTGTTGATGACCAGCACGTCCTCGGGCTGGATGTAGTCGAGGATATCGAAAAAGTGCTTGTGGTCAATGGTCTTTTCTCCCCGATCCAGCACCATGAGACGGGAGTGATCCCGCTTTTCCATGGGATGCTGGGCGATCAGCTCCTCGGGGAGATGGTAGAAGAAATCCGCCGTCCGCAGGTCTGTCTCGGGACGGTCGTTTATGATGAATTTGTCGCTCATGTGCGTGTCCTTTCCAAGCGCATACCGCGCCGATTCCGCATATACTGACAGCAGACGAAGACCTTCCCCCGTTCCGCTCGACACATATACCCAGTTTTTATTATACCTTATCTTCGGAAAAATTGCAACGGGTTTTGACGATTTTGTTGCGGTTTTTCAAATTTGGGTTTGTCGGGCTGTTTAAAACGGTGTGTTTGTCGCTTGCCCGCGTTATTTGCCCTCTCACCGCTTCGCGGAGCTCCCCCAAAGGGGGAGCCTTAAAATGGCGTGAAAGCCTTATCAGGGAACGTTTTTTGCTGGGTCTCGTACGAAAGGCTCCCCCCCCCTGGGGGAGCTCCCGCCGCAGGCGGGTGAGAGGGCAACACCCCAGGGTCAATACGTACCAACTCACCGATAAACCCCAATTTACATATCCCCCCGACAGGAGGCCCCCCATGACCCCACATACCTCCCCCCTCTTCACGGGCTGCGCCACCGCCCTGGTCACCCCCTTCCGAAACGGTGCCCTCGACAAGCCCGCCTTCCTCCGCCTCCTCCGCCGCCAGATCGAAGGGGGCATCGACGCCCTGGTGGTGGCGGGCACCACGGGAGAGTCCCCCACCCTCACCGATACCGAGAAAAGGTGGCTCTTCACCGCCGCTGTCCGCGAGGCCACCGCCGCCGATCGTAAGATTCCTGTCATAGCGGGCACGGGGAGTAACAATACCCGCCGCGCCTGTGAGCTGTCCCGCATGGCCGAGGACTGCGGCTGTGACGGCCTTTTGGTGGTGACCCCCTACTACAACAAAGCCTCTGAGGCGGGCCTGATTTCCCACTACGAAGCCGTCGCGGAAGCCACCGCCCTCCCGATCATCGCCTACCACGTTCCCTCCCGCACGGGCTGTAAGATGACCCCCGCCGCCTGCCAGAAGCTCGCCGCCCTCCCTCGGATCGCCGGGCTCAAGGATGCCGCAGGAGACCTTTCCTTCACCGCCCGCACAGCCGCTCTCTGCGGTGATTCCCTCCCTCTTTACAGCGGCAACGACGACCAGACCCTCCCCATCCTCTCCCTGGGGGGCCTGGGGGTCATCTCGGTGGTTTCCAACCTCTGCCCCGAGGCCATGACAAAGCTCTGCCGTCTCTGGCGGGAGGGCAAAACCCATGAAGCCCGCGCCCTCCAGCTCTCCCTCGTCCCCCTTTGCGACGCCCTCTTTTGCGAGGTCAACCCCATCCCCGTCAAGGCGGGCATGGAGCTGTTGGGGCTCTGCGCGGATGAGGTCAGGCTCCCGTTGGCAAAAGCCCACAAGGGGGTACGGGAAAGGGTCGCCGAGGCCCTGCGGGGGCTGGGGCTGCTGACATGAATAGAAAAGGACTTCTCACGCGTGTTTGTGAGAAGTCCTTTTTCAAATTTGGGTTTATCGGTGAGTTGGGTTTCCGCGTTGAAAGCCTTCCCTTGTAAGGGAAGGTGTCCTCCGAGCAAGCTCGGCGCATAGGGCGTGACGGATG
>JAGBAS010000071.1 GCA_017938885.1 Clostridia bacterium | reverse complement strand
GAAATGTACCGCAATTATTCATTCATCAATATTCATTCTTCATTATTCATTTGAAACGGAGTTTCACTATGCCCACTCCCCTCCCCCCCGCAGCCGTCCCCCTCCTCATAGATTGGTACCGCCAAAACCGCCGCGACCTTCCCTGGCGTGAGTCTACCGACCCATACCGCGTCCTGGTCTCGGAGATCATGCTCCAGCAGACCCGCGCCGAGACGGTCAAGCCCTACTTCCATCGCTTTCTGGCCACCCTGCCCACGGTGGAGGCTCTCGCCAACGCCGACGAGTCCACCCTGCTCAAGCTCTGGGAGGGGTTGGGCTACTATAGCCGCGTTCGTAACCTCCAAAAGGCCGCTAAAGCGGTCATGGAGCATCATGGGGGCGTGATACCCGCCGACTTCGACGCCCTTCTCAAGCTCCCCGGTGTGGGCCGCTATACCGCCGGGGCCGTGGCCTCTATCGCCTTTGGGATCCCCGTCCCCGCCGTGGACGGCAACGTCCTGCGGGTGTTGGCCCGCCTCACGGGAGACGACACCGACATCCTCTCTCCCACCGCCAAGAAGACCGCCGAAGCCACCCTCGCTCCCCTTATCCCCGCCGACGCGGCAGGGGACTTCACCCAGAGCCTCATTGAGTTGGGGGCGTTGGTGTGCGTGCCCGGGGAGCCTAAGTGTCGTGACTGTCCCCTCCACCTGTTCTGCACAGCCAATCGGGAAGGGAAGCAGACCGCGCTCCCCGTCCGTCTGGCCAAGACCAAACGCCGTATCGAGGAGCGCACCGTACTGGTCATTCGCCTTTGGGATGAAGCCTCCCCCGCCGAATCCCCCCGCATCGCCCTCCGCAAGCGTCCCCCCGAGGGGCTTTTGGGCGGCCTGTACGAGTTTCCCTGCCTGGAAGGGCATGCCACTTCCGACGAGGTAAGCTCCCACCTGACCGCCCTCGGTCTCATTGTGACTTCCGTCACCCCCCTCCCTCCAGCCAAGCACCTGTTCTCCCACATCGAGTGGCGCATGATCGGGTACGCCGTGGAGGCGGAGGCCGCGCCCGACAAGGTGGAGGACTGGTTTTTTGCCGGAATAACCGAGCCGGACGAGCGGTACGCCATTCCGTCGGCTTATGGGGTATATCGGGAAGCTGTCCGGCATGGGTACGAAGGCTCAACAGAAACGCAAGGACAGATCAAATGAAAAAAAGGCCATTTGCTTTCGCTTACGTCGCAAATGGCCTCTTTCTTGGCGTACCGCATACAGCTGAAACAGTATAAACTCAACTGCCGGTTGATGAGAACTTTCTTTTGAATCGCTTCACAGGCTGTCAAAAATCTGTTATAATATGTACAACGGTACCGGAATACATACTATGGAGGGTTTTTATGAAAGAAAATATGGGGCAGATCATCAAGCGTCTGCGAAAAGAGCGAAATCTTACGCAAGAAGAGCTTGCCGAGCAACTGAACGTTTCTGCACAAGCGATCTCCAAATGGGAAAACGGTACGAGTATGCCCGATATTTCCCAGGTTGTACCGCTTGCCAATCTGTTCGGTGTACCAACCGACGTGCTGTTCGGCGTATGCGGTACGGTGCATGAGGAGGAGGTCAATGCGCGTCTGAAAGAAATTTATGAAATCTATGATGGCTGTAAGGACGGCGAGGAGGGGGCGACTGCGCTGGTCATCCTGGATAAATATCGGGATGCATTGCGCACCTATCCGAACGATGCCACCCTTCTCTCCGAAGCCTCGGCGTTTGGCGCGATGATCCTGGGAAGCTACCAATCAGATCTCATGCCTCTCGTTGGACAGAAAGGGATCGACGACCTTGCCCAAGAGATTATTCGTTGGTCGGAGCTGGTTATCAAATACAGCTCTTCCACGGGGCATATGCTGTTGGCCAAGAGACGGCTGATCGACATCTATATTCTCCGAAAAAATTGGGATGCGGCATACGCATTGGCGGAAACGTTCCCGAATACCGTCAGCCATATTCGCTGTCTGCTCATGGCGGAGCTCAAGCACAGAGAGGGGGATGCGGACGGAGAAAGAATGCAACGCTACGGAAATATCGTAACCCTATCATCCCAATTCGGGCACGAGGTTTCGATGCTGGGCAATCTGTATCTGCGTGAAGGCAAGCTTGAAGATGCGCTGTATTGCTACACGTTTCTTCGGAATCTGGTGGAAGCGATGTATACGCATGAGCCGTACAGACCCCCGTTTCTGTATGATTATGATCCTATGTATCGCTTCCCGGCAGAATGTCTTATGAAACTGGGCCGCGAGGAGGAGGCCGTCGCCCTGCTTGAGGAAGGCGTCAGCTTCATTCTCGCACAGGCAGAAAGCTTTAACAAGAAGAGACACCTGGACGTTCCGCTTCTGCGCGGTTATTCCTTTGGATACGGCCATGATGGCCGTGCGGAATATCATGACCTTTCGGGGAAGCTGTGTCGCTTGATCTGCAACGACGCGTTCAAACCGCTGGAAAAGCATCCCGGATATACTGCTTTGGTACAAAGAATCACCGCGATTTCGTGATTGCTTTTTCAGAAAAACACAGCCGAGCGTGCTTCTTGGCTGTGTTTTATCAAGCGGTGCAGGCGGTGAGGAGAGTTGTACTTGACCGCTGTCCTCCGGGGTGTTGCTTCATGCTTGCGAACGAATTTATGTTTAATTAGTAGACGCGTGTCACATCAATTTTTATTTTTGCTCCCTCTCCCGCAAGCTTGACGAGCACTTCCTTGTCGGAAACATTTTGCAGTGTGACAGATTGATCTTGATTAACATCAACCGAACAATAGTATTCTCCGTCAATCATAATGACTATTTCTGCATTTCCCGATTCCACGGAGCTATGGATAGTCAGCGTAAGGGTATTGCCCGATATTTTCGTTGCTTGAAGAATCACGACGCCATGAATTTTGCCAAACGATCTGCTCATGTAATCATAATCGTAATCTCTAAGCCTTGTTCCGATTATGTTTGTATGACGTCCGGAATGTCTTTCCGACACCATAGAAATCCTGTAATTATTATCTTTGCTTAAGATTTCCTCTCGTGTAATTTCGGTCAACGAAAAATTCTCAGGTTCGTTTGTATCAATAAAACCAGATTCCGATTTTAATGAAATGGTAACGACAATCAGTATGGCAACAATAACAATAATCGGAATAGAGATACACAATGCTATGAGTTTTTTATTGACGATTCTTTGATACCCACACGAATCGAGATAATTTCGTAAGACTTTCTTTATCTCTTCTGAATCGAATACCTCTTTTGACCCATCTAAGCAGTAAGAGACTGCTTTTTTCCGGACTCCATATTGCATACGGTACCCATTAAAGTCATAAGTTGTTTCGGTATAGGTTTTATTATCTTTTAACTGCGCGATACAGCGAAATGTTGATTCTCTCACACTCGTACTGCGATATTTGGTTTCGATGATTATTTTATCGCCTTCAACTGTAATCGTATATTTTTTATCATTGCAGTTTAAGGCAAGAGCTCCCTGCAAAATCTCTTGTTTTGTCATAATAGCACCGCCTTTCCTCCAATATTATATCATAGATACGTAAGTTTTTCAAGTGAAATATTCGCCTTACGGTGAATGTGAAATAATTCACTTCGTGAATTGTGAAATATTGCTTCCGTTGGTCGCAATGTGAAATGAAATTCGTTCCTTCACACGCCGTAGGCGTATTTCACTGCCGCAGGCAATTTCACCCGCGCCGGCGTATTCCACTCGTTCCGCAGGAACGAATTTCACTGAAAAAAGCCATTCGCTTTCGCGAATGGCTTTTTTCATGGCACACCCTTTCAAAATCGATCCGCAGAGTAAGTTTTTTCGAAATCGATCCATGGTTTTTAGTCGGTGGGTAGACTTATCCCTGGGCGATGATGGGAGATGCACGCGACCGCTATCTTCTGGGGGTGCTGCTCCATGCTTGTAAACGAATCTATGTACATCGTTGCTATCTCATCTATATGAAAATTTTTAACAATCGTTTTCACACACCTCTTGACAAAACGGACATATAGACGTATAATATATGACAGATGGTCACTTTTTGTTTTTGGAGGAATATATGGAAGATTTTTTGCTTGAGTATGGATATTCACTCGATTTAATAAAACATGATATTATATGTTCGGAAAGCACAAGAAAAATTAGATTTTATTCAGCTAACAGTGCAATTTTTCTTTTAGCGTATGAAATTACGAGCGAAAATGCTTACGATATTTCATCAGTATATGAGAAAAACAAACAAGATGGCGATGAATTTTGCTCTTTATTGCTAACTTGGCACAAGGGCGAATTTAGATGTTATTCTAAAAACCTTAAAAGCAAACAATATATTTTGCTGAAGGATATGGTTGCTTATTCTCACACATCAATTGTGAATACAATAACATCTTCAAAAATAGAAAGCAATCGTTTTGAAAACGTTTTTTATGAAGCTCATTCTTTTTTGCGTGATTTAGACGGATTGCATCCCGATGAAGCATTGGACGAACTTTGCAAATTAATTTATGCAAAAATGTACGATGAAGAATCTGGAGAAAATATTTTTTCTTCATCGGTTGGCAATGGGGAAGAATATGCAGCTAGTATTAGATTCTTGTATAATAAAGCGAATAAATATGATATGCGTGTATATGCCCTGAAAATTCCAGGCTACAAACGTTCCCGTGGCGTATTTGAAGAGGCGATATTTATTTCTTCGAATGCAATTGTAAAAGCTGGGCGTTTGTTTTCAAAATATAATTTTTCGAATGCGGACATTGATTTTAAAGCTAGAGCATTTCAAAACGTGTATAATCCCGCTACTCGTTCGGGAATGGGGCAATATTTTACTCCTATACAAGTGATACGTTTTATTGTTTCTTGTATATCTCCAAATCTATCTGATTTGATTATTGATCCATTTGCTGGATCTGCTCACTTTTTAACCGAATCTTTAATGTATGTACTTCCTCTTGCTGACAATGAAAAAGCGAAGAACGAATTTATATTTTACAAATTACACGGAATTGAGAAAAGCGAAAGAATGGTTCGTATTGCAATGACCGATATGCGCCTTCATGGAGATGGTCATTCTAATATTCGCTGTACAGATGCCTTGCTTCCTTTTGATTCATATACAGATTTATCTGGCAATTCATTTGATATAGTTATGACCAATCCCCCTTTTGGCTCTGTTTTACAAAAAGAATCATATTCATATTTAGGAGATTTTGAATTACTTAAAGAAAAAAACAAAGTGCCTCTTGAAATATTGGGATTGGAACGTTCAATTCAATTACTGAGAGAGGGTGGAAAACTTGCTATTGTTCTTCCCGAAAGTGTTTTTGTCAATAAGTCTTATGCATATGTTCGAACTTGGTTACAAAACAATGTTAAAATAAGGGGAATCATAAGTCTTCCGTTATCAACATTTACGCCGTTTGGAGCAAATATCAAGACGAGCATATTGATAGCAACAAAAACAAAAACTGTGGAAAATTACAAAATCTTTACTGGAGTTATTGAAGATATAGGATTTGATAGTAAAGGTAATGATACAAAAAATCCTGATTGGTTTGAGGTTGCAGAGGAATTTAAATCTTTTATTGATAAGGAGGGGTGGTAATGATTACTAACATCATTTCTCGTGATGATTTGTTTATAAAAAATGTTTGGAGCGTTCAGTTTTTTCTTCCCAAAGAAGAATTGCTAACTAATGATGAATTCAAACTTGTAAAGCTCGAAACACTTGTTAGTGAACGTCGTGAAAGTATTACATTAAGCGATGCGGACAAAAATATAAATTACATTGGTTTGGAAAATATTGAAGCAAAAACAGGACGAATCGCTTCGTTCTCTCCCAAACAAGGTGAAGAAATAAAATCTACTTGCAAACGATTCTATAAGGGAGACATTCTTTATGGCAGACTGCGACCAACACTTAACAAAGTGTATTTTAATGACTATTTTGAAAACGGTGTATGTACAACTGAGATTATTGTTTTATCTCCAATAATAGAGAAAGTCAATCCCGTTTATCTCTCCGAGTTACTAAGAACTGATGCAATTAATCGTAATATTGTTGGATTAATAAAAGGAGCGGCTTTGCCGCGAATCGCAATGGCGGATCTCAAACAAGTTGTTCTCCCTATTCCCTCATTAAAAAAGCAAAATCAAATAGCTGAGGAAATATTAAAGAAACGAAGAGAATTAGAAGAGCATATTCGGCTTGCAAAAGAAATCCCAACAGATATCGATAAATACATTACCGATGCTTATAAGTGAAATATAGCCAGCAACTAAGATTTGTTGCTGGCTATATTTTCAAATGCTTTTAAGAGCTGTTTGATAATTTTCAATGGAACGGATTGCATTGTATAATGCATCTTTACTCATTCCGGAACTGTTCATTCCTAAACTTGTAGCTACTCTTCTTAATTCACCAACTGTATACTGGTTTTTCTCTTCGTTTGGAAAGTTCTTGTGAATAAAGGATATGTAATGATCAGCAACTAAGTTTTGTCTACGTATGTTTCTCAAAACGTTTCGCGCGTTTTCGTTATCAGTTTTAAGCATTCTTACCAAGCCACCAAAGTTTGCAGCATATGAAACTTTAAGCGAAGGGCGAGTTGCTTCGGGACCGCTTAGGCGCTCTCTCTTTCCCTCTGCGTTTAATGGTTCGCCTTTATGCGTGCAACAATATGATTGACAACCATCAGGGCAATGTCGAGAGTCAACAAAATATCCTCCACGCGCAATATGGAGAGCATCTCTCAACATTGCAACACCTTTTGCTCTATCAAAAAAGCTATCAATAACTATGGGAGAAAAGTGAAAATCATCAATTTTTCTCCATTCCCAAACCAAAATTAATAGTGCATCATTTTTCTCAATTTCTCTGTCTAATGCTGCAAAATGCGCTTTGGACTCATCAGCGCCGACGTTCATGCTTTTGGCTTCAATTCGAAAGTATTCTCCAGTACGTGTAGTTGAGTCCCAGACGGTATCGCGCCTGATACATGAAAAATCATTATATTGGTTATCTGGAAACCAGGCTATTTCACAATCCAAATCATTTTCTTCTAAAATAATTTGATTCATCATATATCCCCAAAGGGCTTCAAGTAATGCACCCATACCGCTTCCGATTCGCCCGCCCCGAGTTTTTAGTATTTGTGCAGAAAACTGGTTCATACGCTCACATGCTACACTTGAGAGCTGCGAAATTTTCTCATATACATAATTCTGATCCATAAGAACCTCCGTGAATTTTTTATAATTATATTTATTATATCATAATTCGACATATTTTTCAAGTAGTGGCAACCAATCACTTATTAAAAAACTTTTTCTGTAGTTCAAGTCCTCTCGAAGAAGGTACGGATCTGTTTTGGAAGGTACTATTTGTAAACAATTTGTGATGAGCGTAAAAAACCGGAAGAATTTGAAACCCTGTCGTGGGTTCAAGTCCTTCCGGTCGCTTGTGTTCCGTATTCAATTCATGAAAAAGTGTGTTTTCGGTAGTTCGAATCCTTCGACTCGAATAAAAATCGAAAATGGATCTATGGAAATCTGAAAAAAGTTAGGCGCGAAAAAAGCGGAGAAATCTCTCGAAATCTCCGCTTTTCTCGTTTTTTCTCGGTCGGATCTAAATCGACCTAAAGACTTGGCAGGGGCAGGAGGATTCGAACCCGCGACCCACGGTTTTGGAGACCGGTACTCTACCAGCTGAGCTATACCCCTGTGCAACGGGATATATTATAACATACTTTTGCAAAAAAAGCAAGAGGTTTTTGAAAAAAAGTTTTCTTTTTTTGTATTTGTATGAAAGTTTTCTGCCCCGCCTTGACAATTCACCACTTTTGTGGTATCATATAAGATGAATGAATAGGCACTTCCCCAACGAAAGGAAACCATATATGAAGATCGGATTCATCTCCCTCGGCTGTCCCAAGAACCAGCTGGACACCGAGGTCATGCTCCACGAGGTGGTGGCCGCAGGCTACGAGCTGACCTCGGAGGATATCGACGCGGACATCATCATCATCAACACTTGCGCCTTCATCGAGAGCGCCAAGCAGGAGGCCATCGACAACATCCTGGACGAGGCCTGGCTCAAGGAGAACCGCTCCCTCAAGGGCATCATCGTCACGGGCTGTCTCGCCGAGCGCTACCGCGAGCAGATCCTCGAGGAGCTCCCCGAGGTAGATGCTCTTCTCGGCGTGGGCAGTATCCACAACATCGTGGAGGCCATCCGGGCCGTGGAGAAGCAGAGCAAGCGTAAGAATGTCCCCGCCGAACAGAAGTACCGCTCCTTCGAGGACAAGAATACCGTCCGCCTGGGCGGCGACCGCGTCCTCACCACCCCCGACTACGCCGCCTACCTCAAGATCGCCGAGGGCTGTGACAACCGCTGCACCTACTGCGCCATCCCCTCCATTCGAGGCAAGTTCCGCTCCCGCCCCATGGAGGACGTGATCGCCGAGGCCAAGGATATGGACGCCCTGGGCATCAAGGAGCTGACCCTGGTGGCACAGGACACCACCCGCTACGGCAAGGACCTCTACGGCCGCTACGCCCTGGCCGAGCTGATCCATAAGATCACCGAGGAGACCAATATCCCCTGGATCCGGGTGCTGTACTGCTACCCCGACAAGATCACCGACGAGCTCATCGAGGAGTTCAAGACCAATTCCCGCCTCCTCAAGTACATCGACCTCCCCCTCCAGCACATCAGCGACCGTATGCTCAAGGCCATGAATCGCCACGGAAACGGGCAGACCATCCGCGATGTGCTAAAGAAGCTGCGTACCGTGGAGGGCATGGTCATCCGCACCACCTTCATCGTGGGCTTCCCCGGGGAGACCGAGGAGGACTTCAACGAACTGGCCGACTTCATCACCGAGCAGAGATTCGAGCACGCGGGTGTGTTCACCTACTCCCGCGAGGAGGGTACCCCCGCCTACGACTTCGCCGACCAGATCGACGAGCAGGTCAAGCAGGACCGCATGGACATTCTCATGCGCACCCAGATGAACATCAATACCACCCGCAACGAGAGCCGCATCGGATCCGTCATCACGGTGCTGTGCGAGGCCTATGATCCCGTCAACGAGTGCTACTACGGCCGCTCCTCCGAGGATGCCCCCGACATCGATGGCAAGGTCTTCTTCCGCTATAACGGCGAGGAGCGGATCATGCCCGGCTCCATGGTCAAGGTGAAGGTCCGCGAGGTGGTGGACTACGACGTCTACGGCTTTGCCATGAAGCCTGAAAATGCTTGATCGCCCAGGTTATTCCGCATAATTTAAATTCCCGCAACAAAAGTAGCGTATACTGTACTCATAAGCGCCCGAAACTGCGAAAGTGAGGTGACATTCCATGTCCAACCAAAAGAAAAAAGGCATGAACCTACCCAACAAGCTGACCGTCCTGCGCATCTGTCTCGTCCCCGTCTTCATCGTGGTCATGATGCTCCCCGCCTCGGTGCTGGATCCCCTCGTCAGCGGACTGATCGGCGTGGCCATCTTTATCGTGGCTTCTCTCACGGATATGCTGGACGGTAAGATCGCCCGCAAGTACGGTCTGGTCACCGACTTTGGTAAGCTCATGGACCCTCTGGCCGACAAGTTCATGGTCATCGGCGCCCTGGCGGTCATTGTCTATCGCGCCAACACCAACGCCCTGCGGCTGTTCTTTACGCTGGTTCTGCTGGTGGTCATCTTCCGTGAGCTGGCCGTCACCTCCCTGCGCCTGGTGGCCTCCACCTCGGCGGGTGCCGTGGTCGCCGCCAATATGCTGGGCAAGATCAAGACCGTCATGCAGATCATCTTCATCAGCACCGTCTTCATCGAACCCGCCCTCTACGCCATCCCCGCCCTGGGCAATCTGCTCCCCGCGTGGTGGGTGGAGAACGTCCCCCTGTCCTACCTGACGGGCGGGCTGACCCTGCTGTTCACGGTCTGGTCGGGCATCAACTACTTCATCGGGATGTGGAAGTATCTGGATCCCGAAAAGTAATCCTCACTCCATCGCCGTCGGGGGACACCGTTCCCTCGGCGGCTTTTTGTCCCTTTTTCGGTCGTTACACCCCCAGACCCCTCAAACGCAACGGTTCGTTGCGCAGATTCCTACGCCCGTCGCTTGATTTTTGCGAAAAAAAGCGGTATAATGACCCCATTAAACCGAAAAGGAGGCCCCACCATGACCCTCGGTCAGAAGATCATCAACCTACGAAAGGCCCGCAGTATGACCCAAGAGGAGCTGTCGGAGGCCATCGGCGTCACCCGCCAGACCATCTCCAAGTGGGAGCTGGACAGCTCCACCCCCGACCTGGACTACCTTTGCAAGCTTTGCGATCTATTCGGAGTCACCGCCGACTACCTCATCCGCCCCGAGAAGGAGACCGTCGAGACCGCGCCTCCCCCGCCGACCGAGCAAGCCCCGTCGCTCCCTCGGACAGAACCCACGCCCCCTCCCGCCGCCCCGTCTGCCAAGACCCTCTCCGGTATCCGCTTCGCGGGCTGGGCCCTGTTCATCCTGGGCATCGCTCTCATCCAGGTCGCCATTCTGTTCGTTCTGTTTCGCATAAGCTCCACCGCCCTTTGGATTCTGGCGGGTATCTGCATCGTGATCGGTATGGAGCTTTTCCTAATCCGCTGGAAGCCCCTCTTCATCGTCATGTGGACGGTGTGGCTGTTCTGGACCTGCTCCCGGTTCATCATAGCGGGCAAGTTCATCCTCCTGTTCTCCTGTTCGGGAGGCTCCCTGCTCCCCGTGAGCTGGACGCTCATATTCACAGGCCTGTGGGTCTTCTACACCGCCTTTTGCATCGGCGCGACGGTGGGGGTGATCTGTAAGATCGTGCGGGCGAAGCGGGAGAAAAGGGAAAGGGAGCTGATGGGGCAATAACGGACAAATTGGGGTTTGTCGGTGGGTTTCCTCGTTACTTGCCTTCCCCAGCGGGGAAGGTGTCACGAAGTGACGGATGAGGAGAGCGGGTTTGAATTTACAAGCGGGTGTATACGTAAAACCCTTGATACGCCAAGAAGAATCATACCCGATACCGAACCGTAATTTGCTCTCCTCATCCACCGCTTCGCGGTCCCCCTTCCCCGCTGGGGAAGGCAAAGGAACGGACCGACGAACCCAAATTTGACCGTAAAAAGACCGGGAAGACTCACCTCTCCCCGGTCTTTTTCTCATATCTCACAGCACTTTTTCCAATACTCCAATGTCTTCCCGATCCCCTCATCGGCATCCTTCCCACGACACTCGAACCGAAAGCCCGGGGCGCTCTCCACGGTCAGCACTCCATCAAATTCCATTTCCTGCAAAGCCTTGGCCACGGCGGGCACGTTCATGTTGCCCTGCTCCAAAAACCAATGGAGATCGTCCACGCCATCGTTGTTGTGGAGGTGCATCTCGAAAATGGGATGCTCCTTGCTCTCAAAGGCGGCTTTAAACACAGAACTGTCGAGAGCCTCGCACACGGGATGCTCGTCGGGGGCAGGAGTAAACAGGGACTTTCCGCTTTGGTTCTGACCCCGCAGACGGATGAACAGGTGACCGATATCCACCAGATACCCGAAGCGGTCATTCCCCTTCAGATGAGCAATCTGCTCCCGTTCGGTAGCGTTCAGACCGAAATCCTCCACCGCCACCTTGCAATCGGGGACGGTATTCAGCACGAAGTCCACGTAGGAGCCAATACCAACGCCGCCGCGAATGGGCTGGGGCACGTCGAAGGACAGCACCGAGATGCTTCCGTGGGCCTTCTGCCACGCCGCAATGGCGTGGATGCCTGCCTCAAAGACCGCCACCGCCTCGGGGTCGTGCTTGCGGGGAAGGCAGTAATGGACGGTGAACACCACCCCCGTCTCACGGACGGCCAGGGCGATGGCGTCGGAGGTAGCGGGGGCGGCGATGGCATTCACGAATTGGGCGCCGTGGACGCTGACCGAGTCCAGGCCGAGGGCGGCGAAGTAGCGGATGTTGTCTATCATAGTGCGGTGGGGGTAGTGCCAGATGGCGAGGCCTTGGAGCATGACAAAGCCCTCCTTTCGGTCTTTTCTGCCTCCATTGTACCATATCATAGCGAAAAATGCAAGTTTTTTTCAAAAATCACTTGACAAAGCCACCCTGACTGTGCTATACTGTGTGAAAATTTTTCCCGAAAGGACACGGCCATGAAGCTCTTTACCATGATGAATCATCTGTATACCGTAGAGAAGCGCGACACGGAGACCATGTATGGAACTCTGTCGGGCTTGTGTCGTCATACCCATTTTTCGGGAACGGTCACCTCTACCACAGGAGGATGACCCCAACGGAATATTCGGTTGATACGGTGCAAGTCGGGAGAGTTCTCGAGTTGCACCGTTATTTTTATTTTCAGAAAGGAGTCCAACTGACCATGACAGTCACCATCCACCCCACCCTTCCCGCCGAGGCCGAGCTTCTGGCCACCATCCAAAAGGCCGCCTTCAAGCCTCTGTACGACCGCTACCGTGACGAAGGCAACCCCTACCTCCGCGGTCCCGAGGATATCCTTTGCCGCTTGAATCGCAATTACCGTCAGTACACGATCGAGTGTGACGGTGAGACCGTGGGCGGCATCCTCTACCGCCTGCACGGAAAGCGACGCCCCTTTGATCCGCTCACAGAGGGTGAATACTACCTCGGGCGGATCTACGTCCATCCCCTCTACCAAAACAGGGGCATCGCCGCCGAGGCCATTCGGCTCTGCGAGCAGGAGTTTCCCGATGCCACCGCCTACTACGTGGACTTCCCCGCCGATATGGACAAAAACCGCCGATGCTATGAAAAGGTCGGCTTTGCCGATACGGGTATGGAGACCCGCACCCCCGGGGAGCCTGTGATCGCTCTCTACAAGAAAACAGTCGATCCCTCCAACTCCAAAAAATGCGTCCGTCACCCGCAGGTATTCGCCCTGGAGGCCTCCGACCTCCCCGCCGCCCTCTCCCTCATCCGCGAGAGCTTCGCCACCGCCGCCAAAAAACATGGCCTGACAAGGGAGAACTGTCCCGCCCACACCTCCTTTGTCTCCATGGACTATCTCGAACGCTTCTTCCCCCTCCGCCGTATGTACGGCCTGTTCGCGGGGAAGCGCATGATCGGGTATATGGCCCTGTCCGAGACCTCCGACTGCTCCTGTGAGCTTCACAACCTCTGCATCCACCCCGACTACCGAGGACGGGGCTTCGGGGAGCTGCTGGTCGCCCACGCCAAGGCCGAGACGGTGCGGCTCATCGGCCACCCGCCCACCATCCTGTGTCCCATGCTGACTCTGGGCTTCATCGACGAGGACAAGAACCTGCGGAACTGGTACGAAAAGCAGGGCTTTGTCTACACGGGGAATCTGAAATTTGACCATCTGCCCTTTACCAGCGGCTACATGGAATGGAAGGAAATACAGACATGATTTTTACAACCAAGACCGTCACCCTGAAGGACGGCCGCGCCGCCACCCTCCGCGCCCCCGCCCTTACCGATGCCGCCGAGATGCTGGCCTACATCAAGACCTGCTGCGCCGAGACCGACTTTCTCTCCCGCTACCCCGAGGAGTACGGGGACAGTATGGAGGCCGAGGAGGCCTGGATCCGCCGTATGGTGGAGTCCCCCGCCGTCCTGCCCATTGTCTGCGAGGTGGAGGGCCGCATCGCGGGAAGCTGTGAGGTGCGCTTCTTTGGGGGGATCAAGACCGCCCACCGCGCCATGCTGGGCATATCTGTCCTCCGCGAGTTCTGGCGCCTGGGCATCGGCACCGCTCTCATGACCGAACTGATCGCCGCCGCCCGCGCCCATGGCACCGAGATATTGGAGCTGGACTTCATCGAAGGAAACGCCCGCGCACAGAGACTATACGAGAAGATGGGCTTTGCAATCGTAGGCTTCAAGCGAAACGCCTTCAAGCTGAAGGACGGCACCTATCTGGGGGAGTTCTCCATGCAAAAGCACTTGTAAACAGAAAAGGGAAAGCCCCATAAAGGGCAATGTCATTAAGTTAAGGAAATGAAAAGGCTCCCCCTTTGGGGGAGCTGGCGCCGAAAGGCGACTGAGAGGGCAATTTTGCGCGTAAATGCCCTTTCTGTCACGCTTCGCACTGAGCTTGCTCAGCGGATACCTCCCCCAGAGGGGGAGGCTTAACTTAATGGTATTGCCCATAAAGGGACTTCCTCTTTTTTCATATGGCGAGGCCGATCGACGCGGCTCTCACCGCTCCACCTCCGCCCGCTCAAACCGAACCCGCACCGTAAACTCTTCGGGAAAGGCCTCGCCGTCATACAGGTCGATCTCCAGCTCAAAGCGGCCATCCCGGGCGGTGAGCCGATCCCCGATCCACCACAGGGCCCCATGTCCCTCCGGGGTGGTCTCGGGAGACAGATATTTGTAGTTATACAGGCGGATCTCCCTGACCGAGGTGTCGAACATAGCCCCCGCCGCATCCACCGTCAAGGTCAGGCAATTGCGGTCGTAGGTGTTCTTCTCACGGATGTAGCGATCGTAGTCAAAGGGAAACTCAAAGGACTCCACAAGGGTGATATGGGCGTCGTGAAGGCCCTTGACCCAGTACCAGTCGGGCGGACTTTCGGGGGAGTGGGTCTGTGAAATTCGTTTGGTCATAACGGTATTCCGATCAGACCGTCACCTTCGCCGCCTTCTTCCGCTTGATCTTACGAACGATGGCGCGGGTGATAAAGATGATGGCTATGATGATCCCCAGGATCAGCACCAGCACGATATAGGTGAAGATATTGGCGTTGCGCAGGAGCTTGACGGGGTTCAGGCTCTTGTACACCACCTTGCGGCCGTCGGGCTCTGCGTAGCGGCTGTCCAGCTCCCCCTCCATGCTGTCCAGATAGTCGGCGATGGCGTACCACTCCTTAAGGTTGGCGCCGCTCTCGGTCTTGACCACGTAGTTCACCAGATCCTCCACGGCGATGGGGGTGCCGTTCTCATCCCGGGGGGTGATGGTGAGGATACCCATGGAGGTCTCCTCGGCGGAGCCCAGCATCTGGCCCATGTACATCCCCGCCACGATGTGGTAGAGCTTATCATCCTGGATCTCGGTGAGGGTGCCGTCCTCGCTACGGAGCATAGCGTAGTCCACCTTGTTGAAGATCATGCGGTTCTGATTGAAGGAATACTCCACCCCCGACATGAAGAGCTGGGCGGTGTTCATGAGGGGCTGGACCGAGGCATCCAGCTCGATGGCGTTCTTGAGATCCTTACCCGTGACGTAGATGGCGATCAGCTCGCCCTCGGTGCCCACACCCAGGGAAGCGGCGTTGAATACGTCGGAGACGGTAACGTTCCCCACGGGAAGGCTGCCGCGAATGACCCCTGCGGCGGTGATGGCCACGTCCACCTTCTTCCCCGTAGCCTGCTCCACGGCGCGCTTGTAGGCATCCGAGAAGATGTTGCACAGGGTGGACTCGTGGGGCGTCGCCGACACCTGCTTGACGGTATCGAAGGTGTAAGGATTGTTCACCAGCACTTGGTCGAAGGTGAAGCCGTACTTGGAAAGATAATCGGTCTCCACGGCGGCCTTGAAGCCCTCTACCAGCGCGGCGATGGCAGGATCGTCAGCTACGTTCTCGTCGATGGGGATCAGCTCATAGCTCTTGAGGGCAACGCCATCACCGTCCCTTCTGAGCTTCAGCACCCCCAGGTTGCGGCCGTACTCGGCGGCGGAGACGATGAGGGTACCGTTGACCTGCACAGGCTCCCGCAGGGTGGTGTGGGTGTGGCCCGACACGATGACGTCGATGCCGTCTACGGCCTCGGCCAGCTCATAATCCTCCCCCTTGCCGCCACTGGTGCCGCTGTGGGAGAGGCAGACCACCACGGGGTGGGTGCCGTACTTGGATTCACACTCGGCCACGGCGGTGCTTACCACCTCGGCGGCTTTGGCAGCGGGATCCTCAAAGACCATGCCCGAATTAGGCGCGCAGTCATCGGCATCAAAGCCGAAGATGCCGAAGAGAACATAGTGGACACCGCCCCGCTCCAGGATGATATAATCATTGACGCCGTAGGAGTTGTAGGCGTCCCACAGGGTGGCGTCGTAGCCCTCCTGACCCTCTACGGGAGGCAGGTAATTGGCGCAGACGATGGGAGGAACAGGATCTCCGCTGGCCACGGCGGCGTTCAGCATAGATTTCAGCCCGCTCTGAAGGTAGTCGTATTCGTGATTGCCAAAGGTGGTGGCGTCATAGCCCATGGCCCCCATCATCCGCAGCTCGATGGCCGAGGTGGGGTAGGCGGTCTGGAACAGGGAGCCCATGGCGAAATCACCGCCGTCCACCAGAATGGCGTCGGGGTCCATGGCCTTCTGCTCCTTGATGACGGTCATGAGGCGGGCGTAGCCACCGTACTCACCGCCCCCCGTCTCGCTGGCCGCGGGGAGAAGGTGGGAGTGCAGGTCGTGGGTAAAGAGAATGGTGATCTCGTCCTCGGCGGTCTCGGCGGTGCCGGGGAGGATACAGAGGGAGAGCAGGGTGACCAGAATCAAGGTCAGGGCAAGCAGACGTTGGATGGGTCTCATGGTTGTGTCCTTTCTTGGTGTATGGATGGGTCCTGGCTTTTGTATTTCGGTGAGGAGGATCATCCCGCCCCCTCGCGCTCGCGGTCATTGGTGGGCAGGACCGCCTTCTTCATGCTCCGTGTCAGGAGCAGCGCAAGCCCCAGAGCCGTCAGCCCCGCCGTCAGCTTGGCGGCGATCAGCGCGGGGATGGCGGCGGGATTCCAACCGCCTGTAAAGGCCAGATGGTCGCCGAACACAAAGGCGGCGGACACGGCGAAGGCCATGTTCAGCACCTTCCCGCGAGGATCCATGTCGGCAACTGTGTCGAAGGTAGCGATGGAATTGACCGTGGTGGTGAGAAACCCCGTAACCGAGGCTTGGTTGATCCCCAACCGTCTGCCCAATGCCGGCAAAGGCTTTCTTAAGAGCATGGTGACCAGGTGCATGAGGGGAAACGCTCCGGCGAGAAGCAGGGCGATCTCTCCTACAATGAGGAGCGCGTCTTCGACCGGAGTCAGATCGGGGATCAGGCTCCAGCCGGTCAGCTTTTGGATCAGACCTGCCAAAAGCCCCAGGGTAGACAGGGCGGTCATGATCTTTCCGAACCACGTAAAGAGCTTAATGACGGTCTTTTCCAGCTTCCACAGCCCCAGGGCGATGAGCAGGGCGGGGGGAAGGGTGGGGAGCAGATTGACGAGTATTTTGCGAAAGGGAATTCCTGCGGCGAGTCCTCCCGCGAGAATACCCAAGGGAATGGTGATGATGCCGCATAGAACGCCCTTGGCGGCGTAGGGTCTGTCGGCTTCAGCCAGCATACCCATGGCTACGGGGATGGTGAAGGTGACGGTAACGCCCAGCAGGGAGGAGCAGACGATACCCCCGAGAAGCGCGCCTTGCGGGTCAGCGGTCAGCTCCTGAGCCAAGGCCGCACCGCCCATATCACAGGCCAGGAGGGATCCCGCGAACATGGCGGGGTCTACCCCCATCCATTCGAACACGGGCAGGATGACGGGAGAGAGCAGCCGCGCCAGAAGGGGGGCCAGTACGATCATTCCCGTCATGGTCAGTGCCAGCGGACCCATAGCGGAAAAGCCTCGGGAAAAAGCCTTGCCCAACCCCAAACGACTGCCGAATATGAAGTCCAGCCCGCCGGCAACGGCGAACAGGGCGAAAAGAATAAACAGGATGCGTGATAAAGCCATGGCAGATCTCCGCTTTTGGATTTGATGTGTTTGATCGCTATCATTATAGCATATTTTTCGGCGTTATGCAATGGGAATGCCATGAAATAATGCCGATCCTGTCAAAAAATCCCGAAAAATGTATTGACGGAGTCCCTGTACTTGTGGTACAATAGAGAAAATTCCTCCATACCGAAAGGAACCTGGGCTATGAAAAAGACCCTGCATATCATCCCCCATTCCCACTGGGACCGAGAGTGGTACCTCCCCTTTGAGAAGCATCGCGTCCGCCTGGTGGAGCTTTTTGATACCTTGATTGATGTCATGGAGCAGAATCCCGACTACACATACTACCACATGGACGGTCAGTATATCGTCATCGACGACTACCTGGAGATCAAGCCCCATATGCGGGAGCGGCTCATGAAGCTCATCCGCGACGGGCGGATCCACGTCGGCCCCTGGTACGTCCTCCAGGACGAGTACCTCACCTCGGGGGAGGCCAACGTCCGCAATATGCTTTATGGCCTGAGGCTATGCCGCGAGATCGGAGCGGAGCCTGTGGAGACGGGCTATTTTCCCGATTCCTTCGGAAACATCTCTCAGGCTCCCCAGATCGTGAGGGGCTTCGGCTTTGATAACGCGGTGTTCGGCCGCGGCATCAACGACGTGGGCTCCGACAATCAGATCATCAAGCAGAACGGCATCACCACCAGCGAGCTGATCTGGCGAGGTGCCGACGGCTCGGAGGTTATCGCCGTCCTGTTTGCGAACTGGTACCACAACGCCATGGAGCTCCCCGCCGAAGAGACGTCCCTGCGCGACCGTCTGGCGGGTATCGTGGCCTCCACCTCCCGCTTCGCCCTCACGGATCACCTTCTGGGTATGAACGGCTGTGACCACCAGCCCGTGCAGACCGATCTGCACGAGGCCATCGCCCTGGCCAACCGGGTGCAGGACGAGGTGGTGGTGAAGCAGTCCAATTTCAAGGACTATATAGCGGCCATTCGTCCCTATAAGGATACCTTCCCCGTGTACGAGGGCGAGATGAACGGTCAGCTGGCCACGGGCTCTTTCCCCCTCGTCAGCACCTCCTCCTCCCACGTGGATATCAAGCAGAAAAACCACGACACCCAGCATCTTCTGGAGCGTGTGGCCGAGCCTGTGAGTCTTTTGGCCATGCTGAACGGCGGTGAGTACAAGCAGGAGCTCCTGTTCTACGCCTGGAAGAAGCTCATGCAGAACCATCCTCACGACTCCATCTGCTCCTGCTCCTGCGACGAGATCTACGAGGAGATGAAGACCCGCTTTGCCAAGGCCGCCGCCTGCGGCGAGGAGCTGCGGGACGGTGCGCTGGACTACCTGGTTGCCGCCATCGACACCGCGGATACCGACGGCGACCACACCATCGTGGTGCTGTCCCTGGAGCCGAATCACTCGGTCCTGACGGTCAAGGCCAACGTGGATCTTGACCGGGCTGACGATACCGCCGCCATCGCCGTTTTCGACGAGACGGGCAGGGAAGTACCTGCGAAATTCACCTATATCCCCAACCAATTCACCTACACCCTGCCCAAGGATCGCTTCCGTCAGCCCCGCTACGTGAATCGGTTTGAGGTGGAGATGCAGGTGGAGTCTCACGGCGTCGGCTACCGCACCTTCACAGTCCGTAAGCAGATGCCCGCCGTGAGCACGGCCGTTCGCTACACCGAGAGCACCATGGAGAACGAGTTCCTGGCCGTGCAGTTCCATGCAAACGGTACCGTGGACGTCACCGATAAGCGTTCGGGGCATACCTACGCGGGTCAGAACCTCTTCGAGGACACCCGCGACGTGGGCGACCTCTATAATTACTGGCAGGCCAAGGGAGACGAAGCCGTGACCACCGCAGACGCCAAGGCGGAGATCACGCTCCACGAGGTCACGCCCTGGTCGGTGACCTTCAAGGCCGCCATTCCCATGGCCATCGATGCCGACGTCACCACCTACGTCACCCTTTCCGACAAGGTGGCCCGTGTGGATTTCAGAACCGTGGTCGTAAACCGTATGGAGAACCACCGTCTCCGCGCCCTGTTCCCCACGGATATCGATACCCGCTATTCCTTTGCCGACGGGCAGTTCGACGTATTGCGGCGAAGCATTCAACCCTCGGAGTTCTGGCAGAACCCCTGTAATTCCCACCGCTGTCAGGCCTTTGCAGGTCTGGAATCCGAGACTGCCGCTCCTGCACTGATGGTGGCCAATCGCGGTCTTCACGAGTATGAGGTACTGCGAGACGGTCATAATACCCTGGCCGTTACGCTGCTCCGCGCCGTAGGACAGATCGGTGATTGGGGCGTGTTCCCGACGCCCCTGGGACAAAAAAAGGGTACCTGGACGCTGGAATATTCCCTGATCCCCTACGCCGGAGGCGGCCTGGCTGAGGCATACCGCGAGGGCTACACCTTCTCCTACCCCGCCGTCCTGGCCATCGGTACCCCCAAGCACGACGGGACTCTCCCTGCCGCCGCCGACTACGTCCGCTTTGATAACGAGCACGTCCGCATGACCGCCTTCAAGAAAGCGGAGGATCGGGACACCGCCATCCTCCGTCTGTTCAACACGACCGCTGAGACGGCGGCACTGACGGTCGAGCTTTCCCCCGTGTTCAGAGGCGCAAGATTGACCAACCTGAACGAGGTAGGCGAGGAGGAGCTTGCACTTTGGGACGGGAAGCTGCTCCTGGATATCCCCGCGAAGAAGATCGTGACGGTGGAGCTGTATTGAGCCCTTCCGCCATACGCAGATCAGCCCCCGGCCGATTCGGTTGGGGGCCTTTTCGGTATACTTTCGTTCAGAGCATGATTGGGTGGATGCAGCTTCGATCAGCCCCGGATTCAAATCCCGCAGCTCACGCGGATCGAGAATAATTCTCACTATATGCGTTATTGCAATTTGGAGGGAAATGTGGTATCATAGAGTCACCGGTAAAAAACCTCACCCGCGCGGGAATGAAAGGAAGAAACTATGAAACTGAACATCGGTGAAAACCTCCGCCGACTGCGCCGTGCCGCCGATATGACCCAGGAGCAGCTGGCCGACAAGCTGGGAGTCGCCTACCAGTCGGTGAGCCGCTGGGAGAATGGGACGACCTATCCCGATATGGAATTTCTGCCTGTGCTGGCGGGGATATTTGGGGTGACGGTGGATGAGCTGATCGGGATGGAGGAGAGTAAGAAGAAGGAGCAGATCAGTGAGCGGTTCTGTGAGTACCGCGATCTCTGCTACAGCGATACGCCCGATTCGAAGGCCATCGTAGCCTTGATACGGGAGCTGAAACGGGATTGCATGGCGGATCCCACGCTGTCGAGGTATTTGTGGCAGCTTTTTGGCTTCGCGCATTGGAAAGCAGAGTCCCTGATCCAGTGCCCCGACGTTCTCGAAGAACTGCGCCTCGCCGCCGAAGAGATCCTGGAAGGGAACTTTGAGCGATGGCTGAAGGATGCGGTGGTGGAGCACATGAGCTATATTGAGGACGACGAGCACGTTGAAGCCTTTTTGGATCGGTATGCCACCGAGCGCGATCTGACCAAGGACACCCTTCTGTACGCCCGTTACTGGGGGCGTGATGAGTGGGACAAAGCTGACGTTTTGCGGCAAAAGCAATTGCTTTCTATGATCGAAAAGCAATTTTTCAATAATGGTTTGTTTCGCATTGGAAACCGTCCCAACGATGCGTTTGAGTGCTTGCAGATCAATACGACTCTTTTGAACTTCCTCCACAATCTCTGCGGTGTGATCCCCGACCCCGCCCATCCCATCACAGGAGACGGCTCCATAGACCTGTTTTTGTCCGAGCGATTGGAATTGGGCATTCGCCGCGCCTGTTATCTGGCGGCTACAGGAGACCCCGAGGGGGCATTTGTGATATTGGAGGATACCGTATCCATGTTGGAACTGGCCATGAGCCTGCCCGATGGAACTATGCTGACTTGTAAAAGTATCAGTTTGGAGGGAGAGTCCTTTGAGCTTCGGCACGAATCGAGGGAGGAAGCGGGAGTATACAGACCCATTTTGAGGTTGTACCACAATTGCTTTAGAAAATCTGATCGGATAGTGATCATTGGCTCCGGCTTCCCAATTTTTGCCCTCACCTCTCCCACAGGCTGGGAATGGTTCGACCCCATCCGCAACGACCCTCGCTTCGCCGCCTACGTGGAGCGAGTCAAGGCGGTCTTCGCTCCCGTGGAGAACGAGGCATAATACAAAAACAGCGGGTGATCCGTCACTCGCTGTTTTCTTGTATGGGTCAGGTCAAGAGCGTGACCGTGATCACGGCCAGGGACAGCCCCCAGGCGACCAGGATCCCGCCCCACAGGCCGTAGCGGATGTCCGAGAAGGAGCCGATATCGTCCATGTAGGCGAAGCGGGGGAAGCGCTTTACGTAGACCACGGGGACGAACCTCGGGGTCTGACGCTTGGTGGCGTGGAACTCACCGCGGATGCCGTATTCCACGCCGTCTACGGTGTAGATATAGAGGGCCTTGGTGAGGTCCTTGATGAGCATACTGCCACGACGGGAGCGGACCGTGACGTTCTTTTTGTGGGTAGCCTCCCGCAGAATGGCGCCTGTTTTAGCGGTGCTCTTGGGGCGGCGGGAGAAGATGAACTGGACCCAAAAGAAGACCCCCGCGAGGGCGAAGACCGCCACCGTGGCCACGGGGAGGAGGATGCGAAGAAGGGTCAGGAGGGCGTTGGTGGAGGGCATGGCGGGGCTCCTTTCGGTGAGGTTGGGAACAGTATAGCAGAAATGGGGCGGTTTGTCAAGTTTCTTGCCGAAATCCCTTGCCAGAACCGTTTTTTTATGATATAATAATATGAATTGCAATCAACTCACCGAAAGAGAGGCCATATACCATGCTTTCCTTCGCCAGCGACTACGTGGAGGGCGCTCATCCCGCCATCCTTCAGCGTTTCATCGACACCAACCTCGTCAAGCAAGCGGGCTATGGCTCCGACGAGTATACCGCTTCCGCCCGCGAGAAGATCAAAGCCGCCTGCGCCTGCCCCGAGGCTGACGTGTGGTTTTTGACGGGCGGGACCCAGACCAACCAGGTGGTGATCGACTCCCTGCTCCTACCCTATGAGGGCGTGGTGGCCGCTGAGACGGGGCATATCGCCGCCCACGAGGCGGGGGCCATCGAGTTCACGGGGCATAAGGTGCTGACGGTTCCCCATCACGCGGGGAAGATGACCGCCGCCGATCTGTCGGCCTACCTCGCCACCTACCACGCCGACGACAACGCCGAGCATATGGTGCGCCCCGGGGCGGTGTATATCTCCCACCCCACCGAGTACGGCACCCTGTACACCAAGGAGGAGCTGACCGCCCTGCGGAAGGTCTGCGACGAGTATGAGATCCCCCTGTTCATGGACGGCGCGCGGCTGGGGTACGGTCTGGCCGCTCCCGACGCGGATCTGACTCTGCACGACCTCTGCGATCTCTGCGACGTCTTCTACATCGGCGGCACCAAGGTGGGGGCGCTCTGCGGGGAGGCGGTGGTGTTCGCCCGCCGCAAGGCTCCCAGACACTTCCTGTCCATTATCAAGCAGCACGGCGCGCTGGTGGCCAAGGGGCGGCTATTGGGGATCCAGTTCGACACCCTGTTCACCGATGATCTGTATATGAAGATCAGCCGTCACGCCATCGAGATGGCCGAGCTCATGCGCTCCATCTTCCGCGCGAAGGGATACGAGTTCTTCATGGAGACCACCACCAACCAGATCTTTATCACCCTGCCCGATCAGAGAAAGGCCGAGCTGGAGCGGGCGTGCGTGCTGAGCTTCTGGGAGAAGCCCGACGCCACCCATACCGTGGTGCGCTTCGCCACCAGCTGGGCCACCACCGAGGAGGATATTCGCGCTCTGGAGGCGATCCTGTAAGAAAAGCAGGGGGTCACACCCATGTAACCCCCAATTTACCCCATTCCATACGCCCATACACGGACGAAAACAGAAAGGCGCGCTCATGCGCGGAAAGGCTATCATGTCAAACCAAACCAAGGGGCGCATCCACCTCATATACGGGATCATTTTGTCGGTCTTGATCCTGGTCGTGGGTGTCTGCTTTGCCCTCTCCTGTATCTCCATCTACCAAAGCGGGGCCTCTCCCTTCACGAGAGAGAGCATCTCCGCCCACTTTGCCCGTATCGCCATTCCCACCTATATCTGTATCGCGGGGGTGATCGGCGGTGCTATCCTCTCGCTGGTCTTGCCTGTGGACGGAGGGAAAGTCAAGTCCCGTCGGGATCCCGAGGCCGCCCTCTCCAAGCTGGCGGCGCGGCTGGATCTGAGCGCCTGTGACGAGACGGTGGCGGGCTCCATCCGCAAGGAGCGGAAATGGCGCCGCGCGGTCACGGTCATTTTGTGGGTACTGGCGGGGATCACCCTGGTTCCCGCGCTGATGTGGTGCGTGAACCCCGCCCATTTCTCCATTGAGGATCTGAATACAGACATCAAGACCGCCGCGCTGTTCATCCTGCCCTGCGCCGTGGTGTCCCTGGGGCTTCTGACGGGGGAGCGGCTCCTCCGTCACGCCTCGGTAGCCCGCGAGACCGCAACGGTCAAGGTCGCTCTGGCGGCGGTGAAGAGCGGTGCGTCTGCCCCGAAAAACGGTAAGTCCGACAAGAAGAAATGGACCTCCGATCCCCGCTTCGTGTGGGGCGTGCGGGGGGCGATCCTGGCGGTTGGTATCGTCTTTATCGTGCTGGGCGTGCGTAATGGCGGCATGGCGGATGTGCTGGGCAAGGCCATCCGCATCTGCACCGAGTGCATCGGTCTGGGTTAAGGAGGTGTCATCATGAAGCTGAAGCAATGGTGGGATACCCACAAGCCGACCAAGCGGAGACTGATCCAGCTCTACGCCGCCCTCCTGTTCAACGCCAACCTCAAGGGCTTTGTGGATGGACGCATCTACCAAGGCCCTGTCAAGAACATCTGCACCCCCGGTCTGAACTGCTACTCCTGCCCCGGCGCCTCGGGGGCCTGCCCCATGGGCGCCCTCCAGAACGCCCTGTCGGACAGCGGCAAGACCGCGCCCTACTACGTGGTGGGCATCATCCTGCTCTACGGTCTGCTTTTCGGGCGGTGGATCTGCGGATTCCTCTGCCCCTTCGGGCTGATCCAGGATCTGCTCCACAAGATCAAGACCCCCAAGCTGGGCAAGAACCGTGTCACGCGGGTGCTTTCCTACTTCAAGTACGTCATTCTGGTCTTCTTCGCCATCATCTTTCCCCTGGTCTACGCGGGCTACGAGTTCCCCCTGCCGGGATTCTGCAAGTATATCTGCCCCGCCGGTACCCTGGAGGGAGCGGTGGGACTCCTCTCCAACCCCGAGAACGAGAATATGCTGGGGATGCTGGGGCCGCTGTTCACCTGGAAATTCCTCCTGATGGTGATCTTTCTGGTGGGCGCGGTGTTCATGTACCGCTTCTTCTGCCGCTTCTTCTGCCCGCTGGGGGCTATCTACGGCTTGTTCAACAGGATCTCCTTGGTGGGGGTCAAGCTGGATAAGGAGGCCTGTACCGACTGCGGGCTCTGCGTGGGCAAGTGTAAGATGGATATCCGTCATGTGGGGGATCACGAGTGCATCCAGTGCGGCGAGTGCATCGAGGTCTGTCCCACGAACGCCATCAGGTGGAAGGGACCCAAGATCCTGTTGCCGCCCCAGGCCATCGGCGGTGAGATCGCTACCAAGCAGCCCGAACTCGCGGCCAAGCAGGAGAAGGCGAAAAAGCGCGCCCGCATCGCCCGCTGTGTGGCGTGGGTACTGGCTCTGGCCGTGCTGGGCGGGGCGCTGTACTACTACAATTTCGTGGACGGGCGGGACAAGACTCCCTCCGAGGACACGACCGAGAGCGGGGATATCACCACCTCTTCCGAGGGAGAGACGGGCAAGCCTTTGCCTCCCAGAGGCAACGAGGTGGGCAAGCTCTGTATCAGCACCGTGCTGGAGCTGTACACGGGCGGGGATACCTTTGCCGTGGATAACAACCGAGGTAAGGTCACCGTCATCAACTTCTGGGGCACCTGGTGCGGCCCCTGCATCGCCGAGCTGCCTCACTTCGAGGAGGTGGCGAGGGAATACGCCGACACCGTGACCGTGGTGGCCGTCCACTCCAACTACAAGGCCCCCACCGCCGCCGTGTGGATCGCCAAGAACTACCCCGAGACCTCCATCCTCTTCGCCCAGGATCCCGATGATGGGGTCAACGGAGAGTACTACACCGCCCTGGGCGGTGAGGGCGACTTCCCCATGACCATCATCGTGGACGCCGAGGGCGTCATCACCTTCACCCGACGCGGGTCGCTGACGCATGACGAGCTGGTGGCCGCCGTGGAGGGGGCTTTGGGAAAATAAGTCTTACTCGATAAAGAAAATCCCTTCAAGATCAGATCGGTCTTGAAGGGATTCTTTTTGGTATGAAGGGATCAATCCTTGGTGATCTCCACGGTCAGCTCGGTAGCCTCGCCCTCAAAGTAGAAGGCCTGCTCGGGATCAGCGGTGTAGCCGGCGGGGCACTCCACAATGGTGACGTGGTAGTTGCTGGGATCGTAGGTGAAGGTGACCACGCCCTCGGCATTGGTGGCGGCGGGCATCTTGCAGCCCTTGTCGTCGCACATCTGGACCTGTGCGCCCTCAACGGGATTACCGTTCTGGTCCTTGACGGTGACGGTGTAGGTGACCTTGGTGGAGGGGGCCTCGGTAGGAGCCTCGGTAGGCGCCTCGGTAGGAGTCTCGGTAGGGGCCTCAGTGGGAGCCTCGGTCACGGTGGTATCGGCGGTGGTGTCGGTGTCGGGAGCGGGGGTGTCACAGGCCATCAGCAGGCAGGACAGGCTCATGAGCAGAGCCAGGATCAGGGCAAGCTTCTTCATTTTTTATCTCCTTGTGTATTTTGTTTTAAAGTTTTTTGAAGATCCTTAAGGGACTTTTTGCAAAAAGTCACTTAAGCGGGTAGCGAAGCGGCGACACGGTAGTGAATGACTGCCGGTGGCAGTCAGAGCCGTGTCGTGACCGAGCCGCAGCGAGACTGGGGCAGAGCCCTTGCGGGTGCAGGGCAGAGCCCTGCCGTTCCCCTTACTGATACACCGCGCAGGGGAAGAGCCAGGCGATGGCGGGGTCGACGATCTTGTCGCCGAAGATGTCCAGGTCGTCGGAGAAGTTCCACCAGCCCATGTAGCCGCCGGCGGTCTTGACCATGTCGGCCAGCTGGTCATTCAGGGGGACCACGCCGTCCTCATTGGCAACGGTGAGATATTCCAGGATCATCTCGTTGTAGCTGACCCGCTTGTCAAAGCTGCCATCCTCATTGTAGAGATAGGCGCAGATGCGGGTGGTGTCGCAGATGGTCTTGAAGTCAGCCATGTAGGGGTTGGCGGAGGACAGGCGGATGAAGACCACGGGGCCGTCGGCGTTGCCCAGGTGGTAGTAGCCGTCCTCCCCCTTGACCACGGTCAGGGCGGGGTCGGTGACGTCCAGATCGGTCAGAGTGCCGTCGGTGACGCCCTCATAGGGCTTGAGGTCATCGGCGGTGGGCATGGGAACGGTCCAGGGCTCGTCGTAGGGGGACTTGGGGACGTCGCCCGTGCGGGTGGCCTTGAACATACAGCCGTCGCCGCTTCCCTCCAGACGGAAGACGTACTGGGCGGTGGTGTCGGGGGTGGTGCCCACGCTCCCGGCGGTGATATCGAAGGTGACCTTGCCGTCCACGGTCTCCAGGAGGGGATTCTCAAAGACGTTGATGGGCGCACCGTGGTAGGTCAGGGTCACATCGGTGCCGCTCTCGCAGGTGAACTCGTATATACCGGGGCGGGTGGGGGTGAAGACTACGTACGTGTAGTCGGAAGTGGAGAAGGGAATGAAGGTCAGTCCCTCGCCTACCGAGGCGGCCTCATGTCTGGCGTAGTCACCGTGCTTGGAGGGAGCGTTCAGAGGTTGGGTGGCGGCTACGGCTTCGTATACCGTCAGAGTGATCTCGGGGGCATCGGGGGTCAGAACGGCCGCTTCGGAATCGTAGTGAAGCGTCTTACCTGAGGGGGATTCGATCAGAACGGTGTAGCTGTCTTCGGGGAGCTCGAAGCCGGCAGAACCCGTGGGGCCGACCAGCTTGAAGGAGACCTCCTCGCCGCCCTTCTGCACCTTGACGATGATATCCCGGGCGGGGGTGCCGTCATGATTCAGAACCGTGACCTTGTAGGCGGTCTGGTTTTCGGGGGCGGTGTCGGGTGCGGACTCGCTACCCGGATCGGCGGGGGGCGTTTCCTCGTCCCACGGAACGTCCTTTTGGCAGGAGGCAAGGAGCAGGGAAGCACCCAGCAGCCCGGCTAATGCCAAGGCGGTGAATCTATGGAATTTTCGCATATACGTTCTCCTTTGAAATGGTTTTATGGAGCACAACTTATATTATAACACGGTTTTTCGGCTTTTGCAAGGGGATTGGCGAAAAAAGGCGGCGGTTTCCATGAATGGAAACGAAATTTTTTGTGTCGGAATCGTGACTGAGACGAAGGTGCGAAACGTATGTGCCGCAGTTTGCGTTTGGTACTGTGAGCGACAAACGTCGTTGAACCTTTCTCTATTGTCCGAATCACTTCTGATGAAAACAAGACTCCGCAAGCCAATGCCCACGGAGTCTCGCTTATTTTATTAACAAGGTGTTGAATTCTAAACGATAGGTTTAAAATCAAGCCCCCAAGTGCTGATAGTAGTAGCAGAGCTTGGCCCAGGAGTAGTCCACGCCGGCGAAGGTGTACTTGTCCATGAGGGTTTGGAGCAGCTCAGCCAAGCGGACGTCAACGGCCACGCAACCCTCACGCTCGGGATGCTCCTCGGAGGCGGGCTCCTTCTTGTCCAGGTAAGCCTTGATGTCGTTCGTCAAGTCGGAGCCGCGGCCATGGGTCTTACCGGCCAGAACCTCGTCCAGCATATAGATCTCGGCCAGGGAGTCGAATTCCTCGCCCCAGATTTCCTTGAGCTTATCACGGGTGCCGTCGCCGTAGAGAGCCATGTAGTTGAGGATCTCCTGGTCAGACTCGGTAACGGCGAAGTTGAAGGCACCGCGATCGATCATGGATTCGATGGAGTGGGAGAAGATGGCGGTCAGACCCACGAAATCGGCGTAGAGGATAGAGCCGAGACTGCTGTCGGCGCGCTTCTCGTGGTAGTAGCCGTCGTCGCCCAGGGCGATCTGGATACCGCCCGAGAGGATTTCGGCCAGCTCGCCCAGCCCGCCGTCGTCCACGATCTCACCGTCGGGGAAGGTGAAGTATCCGGGGGCGCAGACCGTGAAGTGGTCGTAGGATGCACCCAGAAATTCTACCGAGAAGGTAAATCCGCCCACCTGATAGACGTCGTAGAAGGCGATGTCGATGTAGTAGTCGCGGCCGGCCTCGAAGTAGACCACCATGGAGAGGTTGACGGGGTCGTAGAACATACGCTCGCCGCCCTCGTGGACGTAGTACTCGGTGCGGTCGGGGTTGAAGATCCAGCCGTCTACCTGCCAATCACTGTGGGAGGTGATGCGGTAGGCGCCCGAGCGCTCGGGAACGAACTTGTAAAGCAGACCTCTGGGCATGATGACGCGGTCGTAGTAGACGTAGTTGTTATCTCCCTCGGTAGCGGTGTAGGCCGAGTAGGGAGCCAGACCTCGGATGGGGTCGTCCAGCTGGGCACCATCCGTGCCGTAGGCGTCGTAGTAGGCGCACATCTGGAGCCACTGATTGGGGTTATCGGTCTCCAGGCCGATGGCGGCGGCGACCTTTTCCAGAAGATCCTTCAGCTCGGCGTTGATGGAGCAATAGCCGTAGATGGAGGCGTTGGAGGCGTAGTTGCAGTATTCCACCAGCTCATCGTAGTAGTTGACGCCATCCAGGACAATCTCGCCGTTGTAGGCGTGGGAGTAGATGGGGTTGTTGGAGAACTGGGTGCCCATCATGAGGTTCACCAGAAGCAGGGGGCCGTTCTTGTCGCCCACGTGCCAGAGGCCGTCCTCCTCGTTAAAGACGGGGGTGATATACTGCTCGTAGCCAAAGCCGTCGGCGGCGGGCTTGGTGGCAGCCTGGCGGGGGATGTAGGTGGGAACGTCGATGTCGGCCACCTTGGCTACGCGAAGGTTTCTCAGATAGACGGTATCGTCGCCTACGGTATCGGAGGAGTCCTTGGTGAAGCAGAAGGCAACCTCATAGGTGCCGTCCTCCTCGGCTACGAAGGTATAGCAGGTGTTCCACTTGTCGGATACGCCCGAGATCTGATAGATATCCTTGGCATCCACCAGCATATAGAGGATATCGGCACCCTGCTCGCTGGAGGCCCAGTAGTCAAAGGCCAGCGCTTCTCCTGCCTTCAGGGCAACGTCGGCGTACATGATGGCAAAGCTTCCGTCACGGCCCGTGTTGGCGGGGACGATGACCTTTTCGCCGTCCTTCTCGGAAATGATGAAGGGCCAGTACATCTCGGCGTTCTCGTCCTCGGTCTCGGGGCGGTAGGTGACGGTGATTTCACCCTGGTTGAACACGCCCGCGATCTCATCGGAGGAGGGCATGGAGACGTTGGGCTTCTCGGCAGGCATCAGCTCCTCCAGGCTGTGGAAGATCTTCTGCTCGTAGTTTTCAGCAGTAAAGTGCTCGAACATGGCCACGAAGGGAGCCTCGCTGACGATACCGCCTGCCTCGATCATGCAGATGACGCCGTAACGGTCCACGATGACCGATGTGGGGTAGCCCTCAAGCGCAAAGGCAGGACCCATGTTGGTGTAATCCTTGGCCATAGGGAAGGATAGGCCGCCGGTGGCCTCACCGCCCACGTAATCGGTGTAGAAATTATTCTTGAAATTCTTGATGCCCTCCTCGGAGTCGCCCTGGAGGGTAGAGTGGTTCAGAGCTACGATCTCGATCTCGTCCTTATACTGCTGATAGACGGCGTCCATGTAGGGGAATTCCTTGACACACCAAGAGCAGGTGGTGTACCAGAAGTTGATGAGCACCATCTTCTTGGTCTTGAGAAGCTCGGAGAGCTTCTGGGTGTTGCCGTCAGAGTCCACCACCGAGAAGTCCCGCATGACGTCGCCCAGCTGGTAGGACTTACCGCTGTGGTCGGTGTTGTCGATGACCGCAGAGGTGACCGAGATTTCGGTGGCGGTGCCGGTCAGGGGGTAGCAGGCTTCGGTCTTGTAGCCCTCGGGCATACCCGAGAGGACGGCCACGTACTTGTCGCTCTTCTTGAGGGTGATCTTAGCCACGCCCAGAGCATCGGTAGTGGTGTAATTGACCAGATCCTCCAGGGTGTTGTCGGTGTAGATATAGACGTTGACACCTGCGAGAGCCAGGCCGCCTGCCGACTTGACCGTAATGGAGTACTCGGCCTTAGCTTCGGTATTTCCGGGGTTCGTCTCGGTGGGATTGTCGGGGTGGGTGGTCTCGCCGGTGGTCTCATCGGGCGGGGTGCTCGGCTTGCAGGCGGCAAGGGTCGCCAGCAACATCAGAACCGCCAGAATGAGGGCGAGGGACTTGCGTAGTTTCTTCATTTTTCTTCTCCTATCGGGGGATTTTGTTCGCTATGTATGTGACAGGCTACAAAGGAGCATAGAACAACATGGTATAGCATACCACAAACTTCGAGAAAAATCAAGAGGGTTTTTGAATTTTTTATAATTAAGGATATATGTTTACAATTTGCTCTTGAATTATCCATTTCGATGTGATAAAATACTGTTTACGCATGGACTTTTTTATATATGTCGAAAACACGCCGAAAAGCGTCAGAAAGGTAAGGAACATGTTCGCAAATTCCGCAAAGCAAAAGACTACGATCCGCGTCCTGACGGTGGTGCTGGCCGCCGTGATGACCCTGTCGGTGGCCGCCGCCGTCATCGGTTGGCTCATCCCCGGCAGTACCCAAAACGGAGGCGGGATCCATCTCTTCGACGGTGATCTCATCACCAACAAGGAGAACTACTACGACAGCTCGGTGATCTACAAGCTCCCCGAGACCATCAAGGAAACCGATGAAATATCGGTTATCATTGAGGTCAAGGAAAAATCTCTGCTGGAGCAGTATCCCGGGGCCTCCTCGGGCATGAGCTTCACCGAGTACGCCCTCTCGGACGAGGCCGCCGCCATCCGCGACCGCATCGCCGCCGAGAAGCGGGTTCTGCTCTCCGACCTGGACAAGGCCGAGCTGAACTACGTCACGGGCGAGGACTATACCAACGTTCTCAGCGGCTTTGAGCTGGTCATCCGAGCGGGGGATTTCGAGGCCATCGCCAAGACGGTGGGCGACCGAGGCACCACCATCATCGGTGAGGTCTACAAGCCCGAGGAGACCAAGTCTGTGGGGACGCAGCTGGTGGAGAACACCGTCAACGTCTACCCCACGGGTATCTTCAACAGCTCGGATTTCGCCTACGACGGCACCGGCACCGTGGTGGCGGTTCTGGACACGGGTCTGGACTACTACCACTCCGCCTTCTCTCTGGCCAACTTCACCGCCGACCGCAGTCAGTTGGGCCTGACCTTTGACGAGGTCGCCGCCCTTATCGGGGACACCCGCGCTTCGGGTATGCAGTCGAATCTGACCGCTTCCGACGTCTACATCAACGAGAAGGTGCCCTTCAGCTTCGACTACGCCGACGGGGACTCCGATGTCTACCCCATCGCCTCGGATCACGGTACCCACGTGGCGGGCATCATCGCGGGTAAGGACGATACCATTACCGGTGTTGCACCCAACGCCCAGCTCTGCATCATGAAGACCTTCTCGGACGTGGAGACCTCCGCACGTTCCGCCTGGATCCTGGCGGCTCTGGACGACTGCGTGGTCATCGGCGTGGACGTCATCAATATGTCTCTCGGTACCGACTGCGGCTTCTCCCGCGAGATGGATAAGGAAGCCATCTCGGGCGTGTACGACCGTATCCGCGCCGCCGGTATCTCCATCGTAGCCGCCGCCTCCAACAGCTACAATTCTACCTATTCCTCCGAGAAGAACGGTAACCTGGGGCTTACCTCCAACCCCGACTCGGCTACCGTCGGTTCTCCTTCTACATATAAGGGTGCGCTTTCGGTCGCCTCCATCAGCGGAACCAAGACGCCTTACCTGCTCTTTGGCGAGACCATCATCTACTTCCTGGAGTCCTCCGACCGCGTCTCCGAGGAGAAGAACTTCTACGACGATCTTCTCCCCGACGGAGTGGACGAAATGGAGATCGAGTTCATCACCATCCCCGGCGCAGGCCGCTCGGCTGACTATACCGGCATCGACGTGACCGGCAAGATCGCGCTGGTCGCCCGCGGCTCCACCACCTTCGAGGAGAAGGCCAACGTGGCCCAGCAGAAGGGCGCGGCGGGTATCATCATCTACAATAACGTATCGGGTGATATCAAGATGAACGTGGGCGACACCACCATCGCCGTGGCCTCCATCCGCCAGGACGACGGTGAGCTGCTGGCCGCCGCCGGCAAGGGCGTCCTGTCGGTGAAGCGTTCCCAGACCTCGGGCCCCTTCATGTCCGACTTCTCCTCCTGGGGCCCCACCCCCGATCTCCAGCTGAAGCCTGAGATCACCGCCCACGGCGGCTCCATCCTGTCGGCTGTCCCCGGTCAGTCCTACGACCGCATTTCGGGTACCTCCATGGCGACCCCCAATATGTCGGGTGTGACCGCCCTGCTCCGTCAGTACGTCAAGCAGAACTTCCCCGATAAGGCCAACGACCCTGTGGCCGTAGCCGCCTTCGTCAATCAGCTTCTCATGTCCACTGCGGACATCGTCTACAATACCAACGGCCTGCCCTATTCCCCCCGTAAGCAGGGCGCGGGCCTGGCCAATCTGACCAATTCCGCCGCTACCAAGGCTTTCGTACAGACTTACGACCGCAAGACGGGTGAGATCATGGACAAGTCCAAGATCGAGCTGGGCGACGATCCTACCTGCACCGGTGTGTACACCCTCAAATTTGCCATCAACAACTTCGGCGCCTCGGCCTTGACCTATGACGTTTCGGCTCTCGTCATGACCGAGGGCGTCAGCGACACCAAGACCAACCAGGGCGAGACCACCGTCACCGAGCAGGGCTACATCCTGGGCGGCGCCTCTGTGGTGCTGACGGCCTGCTCGGGCGGTACCGCCTCGGGCAATACCGTCACCGTGGCGGGCGGTAAGGTTGCCGAGCTGACCGTTACCATCACCTTGAGCGAGGACGACAAGAAGTACCTGAACGATTCTTTCGAGAACGGTATGTACGTGGAGGGCTTCGTGACCCTGACCGCCAAGGAGGGAACCGCCGTCAGCCTGAACGCTCCCTTCCTGGCCTTCTACGGCGACTGGACCGAGGCTCCCATCCTCGACCTGGATTTCTTTGCTACCAATAAGGACGAGCTGGACGATTCCATCGACCTTTTGGACAAGACCCTGCCCGATGCCTACGCCACCCGTCCCGTGGGACGCGTGGAGGGGGACTACGTGAGCTTCATGGGTGCCTACTATTTCGTCCAGAACCCTGCCGACAAGAAGATCGCCGCAGACCGCAAGTACATCTCCATCTCCAACCAGGAGGGTGCGGTCAATTCCGTCCAGTACGTCTGGGCGGGTCTGCTCCGAAACGCCAAGGAGGTCGTGGTGACGGTCACCGACGACGTGACCGGCGAGGTGGTCTACGAGACCGTGGATCGGGATATCCGCAAGTCCTACAGTAACGGCGCGACCATCTTCCCCGCCAACGTTGACGTCAAGTTCTCGGCCATTGAGCAGAATCTCAAGAATAATACCTCCTACACCGTCACCCTCAAAACCTACATGGACTATGATCGCGACGGTGCCGAGACCAACGACAATAATACGTTTACCTTCCCCGTCGTCACCGACTTCGAGGCTCCCGCCATCACCGACTGCGAGTTCTACACCGAGTACGACAAGTCGGCCAAGAAGACCCGCCTCTTTGCCAAGATGTCGGTCTACGACAACCACTACGCCATGTGTATGCAGGTGGGCTACGTGGCCCTGGAGCAGGACGGCTACATGGTCAAGGCCTTTGACAAGTACATGACCCCCGTCTACTCCGAGGAGAACTCCACCACCACCGTCATCTACGAGCTGACCGATTACGTGGACGAGATCCGTACCGGTTCCGCCAACGGTAACTGCATCACCGTGGTCGCCTACGACTACGCGCTGAACACCGCCGCCTACGAGATCCCCCTGCCCGACGATTACACCGATTTCTACTTTACCGAGTCCGAGCTGACCCTGTCTCCCAACGAGGTCTACGACCTCAAGCCTCTGGTCTACCCCAACACCGAGTGGCCCGAGCTTCTGGAGTATTACTCCGCCAACATGGACGTGGCAACGGTCGTCAATGATAAGCTGGTGGCCATCGCTCCCGGTGTGTCCCGTATCGTAGCCCGCGATCCCGTGACCAAGAAGACCGCCTCCTTCACCCTGACGGTGCGGGGCGAGGGCGATGAGGGCTACGTCCGCTACGACAAGCCCGTGGCGGAGAATTTCCGCTTGACGGGATACCTGGTGGATAAGGCGTACTACTTCCTCTCCTCCGAGGAGCGGGAGATCGGCGTGGACGGCGACGAGATGAAATTCGTGGGTGAGAGCTACAGCCTCTCCATGTTCCCCTCCGAAGCCGTGACCCTGCGCTACCGTCTGGACGCCTACTTCCCCGAGGATACTGAAGTAGTCTTTGAATCCTCCAACGAGAACATCGTGACCGTGGACGAGACCGGCAAGATCACTGCCGTCTCCGAGGGCTTTGCATCCATCGCCGTCAAGGTCATGATGGACGGCAATCCTACCTTCTTCTCCAAGTCCATCAGCATCAGCGTCAAGGATCCCTACATTACGACGGGCCCCTCCCTGACCCACTACTTCGGTCTGGGCGGCGTGGTCAATATCCCCGCTTCCCTCTCCATCACCGAGATCGGCCAGTACGCCTTCTCCAACTTCGATTACATCCCCAAGGGACCCGAGGACGAGATCTCCGAGGACGCCCCCGAGACCACTAAGATCTGGTTCATCGGTGACGACACCGTGGAGGAGGTCATTATCCCCGAGGGTGTCAAAACCATTGGCCCCTTCGCCTTTGCCAATCTGACCGCCTTGAAGCGGGTGGTTCTGCCCTCCACTCTGGAGCGCATCGACCAGGGCGCCTTTTACGGCTGTACCGCCCTCAAGTCCGTCGAGGGTCTGGAAAGCGTCAAATTCATCAACCAGAATGCCTTCGCCGACTGTGCCCTGGAGGGTTCCATCAAGCTGGACAGCGTGGTGGCTCTGGCTGACTACGCTTTCTTTGGCAACGCCCCCCTCAAGGGCGTGACCCTTTCGGCCTCCACCCAGTCGGTGGGTGCTTACGCCTTTGCGGGCTGTGAATCCCTGACTGCGGTGAACATCCCCGCCGAGAAGATCAAGCTGGGCCGCTACGCCTTCTCGGGCTGTAAGTCCCTGCCTACCGTCTCCATCAACGCCTCGGTGGTGCCCGCAGGTGCCTTCGACGGTTGCGCGGCTCTGACCTCGGTCACGCTGGGTAAGGACGTCGCCGTCATTGGTGAGTATGCCTTCCGAGGCACCGCCTTGAATGCCTTTACCGTGGATGCGGGCAATACCGCCTTTACGGTCCAGTCCGGTAAGCCTTACTTATTAAATAAGGAAGGGAACACCCTCATCCTGGTGGCTCCCGGTGTCAAGGGCTCCTTTGAGCTGACCGATGCCAAGGTGACTTCCATCGGTACGGGCGCTTTCTCGGGCAACCGACAGATCACCTCGGTCAAGATGCCCCAGGTCACGGTTGTGGGGGCGTACGCCTTCGCGGATTGCTCCAAGCTGGAGAGCATCACCCTCGGCAAGCTGACCGCCATTGACAATTACAGCTTCTACCGCACCGCCATCAAGACGGCTCCCGATCTTTCGGGGGTGTCGGTCATCGGTGAGTACGCCTTTGCCCGTACCGCGCTGGAGAGCGTGACCATTCCCGACGGCGTGACCGTCGGAAACTCCGCCTTCCGCGAGTGCAAGTCCCTGAAGTCGGTGACGATCGGTAACAGCGTCGTCATTGGCGACTCTGCCTTCCGTTTGGATATCGACAGCAACTACAAGGCTGACTTCTACAAGGTGGGCGATACCCGCTTCTACTACTACACGCTGACCTCTCCCCTGACATCGCTCACCATCGGTGAGAACGTCACGGTGGGGCATTCCGCCTTCTACGGCGCATCGGAGCTGGAGAACGTGACCCTGGGTAAGGGCGTCTCCATCGGTGATTTTGCCTTCTACAACAGTATGTCCCTGAAGGGCATGGATCTCTCTGCCGTGACGGCGGTGGGCGAGTCGGCCTTCTCGGGTGATATGCTCTACGTCTTCTCCGACAGCAACATGACCGTCCCCGCCCTGGACGAGGAGGGTATGTACATCTACCGCTACTACGCCGCCGCGCTGGAATCGGTCGATCTGGCCGCCGCCACCGCCATCGGCGAGTCCGCCTTTGCCCATTGTCAGAGTCTTGTGTCTGTCAAGCTGGGCGACGGCATCACCGCCATCCCCGCACAGGCCTTCTTCTACTGCGAGGCTCTGTCCGACTTTGATTTCAAGGGTGTTCTGTCCATTGGCACCAACGCCTTCAACAGTACCGCGCTGACCGCCGCCGATCTCTCGACGGTGGAGGATATCGGCACCTACGCCTTCGTGTACAATGAGGGGCTTTCATCCGTGACGCTGCATCCCAACGGCGTGAGCCTTGGGGAGGGTGCTTTCTCCTACTGCGAGGCTCTGTCCGCCGTGCAGAATCTGAACAAGGTCACCTCTGTGGGGGATTACGCCTTCGCCTACACATCTATCACCTCGGCTGATCTGGAGGCTGCCGCCTATATCGGTACCCATGCCTTCCTCAAGACCGAGATGACTGACTTTACCGTCACCCTGGGACAGGCTCTGGCCGATCTGGGCGACAATCCCTTCGCAAACTGCCGGCTGGAGGCCTTCAAGTCCACCGAGACCGAGACCTTCAATGGCAATGAGTATGCCACCGAGACTCTGACCTTTGCTATCAGCGATACAGTTCGCGTGATCGACGGACATCTCTACCGCGTGGTGCCCACGGGTTTGGAGCTTATTGCCTACGCAGGCGACACCGCCTCGGTCACCGTGGCCGACGGTACCGTCCGTATCGGCGACATGGCCTTCGCGGGCGCGCCTGTCCGTCAGGTCGTGACCCCCTATACCCTGAAGGCCATCGGTCACAAGGCCTTCTACGGCTGTGACAAGCTGACTATGCTTTCCTTCACGTCCTACTTCGCGCCTGCGCTGGAGGAGGCCTACGACGTGGAGCTCTACAACAGCAAGCAGCACATTCCCGCTACGGGTCAGTACAGCTTTACGGGCTCCGCCGAGGGCGAGGAGATCTACTACGACGGTCTCGGCATTGTGCCCTACTTCATGTGGAACGCCTCGGATACGCCCTCTAACGTTTACTACGGAGCCAACTTCGTGGATTATATCGGCCTGACCGAGGGCGACCTGGTCATGATCCGTCCCGTCAACGGCCGTCAGTACGATTCCTTCATCTGGGGTCAGTACTTCGCTACCGTGGTGGATGGTGCCGCCGCCGCTGACGACATCACTCTGGCCGCCATCGCCGCCATCGACGCGCTCCCCGAGACCGTCTCCCTGGCCGATAAGCCCCTGGTCATGGCCGCCCGCGAGGCCTACGATAAGATCTCTACCATTGAACAGCGCGCTCTGGTCACCAATTACGCCAAGCTGGAGCAGGCTGAGAAGCGTATCAAGGATCTGGAGTATCTGGAGAACGGAGATGAGACCGAGACCGACACCGAGGATGGCGGAAACGGCGGATTCTTCGAGTCCATCCCTGCTTCTGCTTTGGCCATGGGTGCTTTGGCACTCCTGTTCCTCGTCGCCGCCATTGTTTTCGCTTGTCTCTATCTGAGCAAGCGCAAGGCTGTTGCGGCTGCCGCCGCAAGCGGTGCTGCGGCTACTCCCGCTCTCGATGGAGAAGCCGAGGCTACTGCCCAAGCCTCCACCGAAGCTTCTGCGGTTGCCGACGATGCCGACCATTCTGTCTCCGATGCCGACGATGCCGACCGTGCTGCCGCCGATGTGCCTGCGGAAGCTCCGGCAGAGGAGGAAGCTCCTACGGAGCCCACCGTCAAGGCTCCTAAGAAGGCCCGCAAGAGCCGTCCCAAGACCAACCTGAAGGCCTTCGGAAAGACCCGCGCACCCATCCATTTCAGCCTGCCTCCCGCCGTGACCCTGGCCATCGTCATTGTCCTGGCCGTGGCCGCCGTGGTCTTCGGTGTGTTGGCTATCGTGGGCGGCCTGTCCCTGTGGGATACCCCCTACACCGGCATGGACGAGGAGGGCTACACCGTCAGCGTCCGCTTCGACGCCAACGGAGGCTCCTTCGCGGGCTCCCCCAACGAGGTCTACATCGTGGATGTCTTCAATCCCGCCGATTACAAGACCGACGCTTCGGGCAAGGCGCAGATCGCCCTGATCGCTCCCGACGATCCCATCCGCAAGGACAGTGCCTTCCCCGTGTCCAATACCGGCTACTTCCTGGCGGGCTGGTATACCGAGCGTACCCTCCGCGTGGATGAAAGCGGTCAGCCTTTGGACGAGTACGGCAAGCCCACCGCCCAGAGCGGCCGTCCCCAGGGCTACACCTACAGTGGTAAGTGGGACTTCAAGACCGACCGCCTGGCCGTGGACCCCAACGGCACCAAGGGCTCGGCAGAAAGCGAGATCACCCTCTACGCCGCCTGGGTCCCCTACTTCAACTTCGAGTTCTACGCCGAGCAGGCGGACGGCTCCTTCTCTCTGATCGAGACCAAGCAGCTGGTCACCATCGACCTGCCCGTGTGGAATGAGCGTACCGGTAAGCTGGATATGAAGGACTTCCCCGCTGTGGAGGGCATGACCTTCGAATCCGCGTTCATGGATGAGGCCATGACCGTCCCCGCCGAGGGCAAGGTCAGCGGCAACGTGGACTACACAACGGGTACGGTGGAGAGCGACGGTACCATCCGCCTCTACACTACCTGGATGGAGGGAACCTGGTTCCGCATCTCCACCCCCAAGCAGTTCTACGACAACGCCCGTCTGGGGGGCAGTTACCTCATTGAGGCCGATCTGGACTTCTCCAATACCCTGTGGCCTACGGTCATGTCCACGGGCGAGTTCACCGGCTCCATTGTGGGTAACGGTCATACCATTTCGAACGTGACTGTTCTGCAAGGCGATAATTCCAAGATCAACGGCGGTCTCTTCGGCGTACTGGGGGCTTCCTCCTCCATCACCGATCTCCGCCTGGAGAATATCACCTTCCGCATCGCGGCGGGCTCCCGTATGCAGGGAACCAACTACGGCCTGCTGGCGGGTACCGTCCAGGAGGGCGCGACCATCACGGGCGTAACCCTTACGGGTACCATTGAGATCGGCAAGGACTGCTACCGTCCGAACGACTACAACATCGGCCTGCTTTGCGGTGCCGGTAAGATTGAGGGGATCGACATGAGCGGCATTGCCGTTACGGTCGAGGACCCCGACAATAACACCGCCCGCGTGGAGGTGGATGAGATCACCGGCGAGGTCACCCTGACCTTCGCCGAGTGACCGTGCCGCGTATATAATTTAGGAGGAATATAGAAAATGAGTAAGAAAATCCTTTCGGTCGTGCTGGCTCTCGTGATGTGTCTGAGCACGGTCGCCGTGTTCGCTTCCTGCGGAGGCGGCAAGGGGGGGAATCCCGACGCTCTGGTCATTATGACCGAGGAGCTGGACGGCCTCTTTAACCCCTTCTTTTCCACCACCGCCGCCGACGGTACCATCGTCTCCATGACCCAGATCGGTATGCTGGGCACCGACTACGTGAACGGTGAGGTCGTGGTGGCCTGCGGCGACGAGCACGCTGTGGCCGTCAAGGACTACGACGTGGTCTTCGACAGCGCCACCGGCAACACCACCTACACCTTCGTCATCAAGAACGGCATCACCTTCTCGGACGGTAAGCCCCTGACTATCGGTGACGTCCTGTTCAACCTGTACGTCTACCTGGATCCCGTCTACACCGGCTCCTCCACCATGTACTCCACCGACATTCTGGGTCTGAAGGATTACCGCACCCAGACCGTCAGCTCGGGGGACAATAGTGCTGACGACCAGATCTCCCAGCAGGCCTCCGACAGAGCCAAGAACCGCATCAACGAGCTCATCAACCTCTACAAGCAGGTAGGTCAGACCGCTACCCAGGGTACTTACAGCGCTACCTACGACCAGATGGTGGCCGCCATCCAGTCCCACAGCCTGTCCAGCGGTTACAAGGAGGCAATTTCCAACGATCCGTCTGAGGTTACCGTGGACAACCTTCTGAAGGACTACGAGCTCACCCTCCAGTACTTCAAGGAGGAGCTGAACACCGACTATACCTCCGCCAAGGAGGCTTACCTGGAGGAGCCCTACAAGTCCACCGGAGAATTCGACGAGGTCACCTCCTTCATGTACGCCGAGGGCTATGTCACCATCGAGTACGAGAAGGACGAGAACAACAAGGATATCAAGTCCCAGATCAAGAAGGTTATCCGCAACTACAACGCCGACGTGGTGGTGGATAAGGATTCCGCCATCAAGTACGTCTACGACTCCAAGGTGGAGCAGGAGCTGCACATGATCCTCATGTACTGGGCTACCGCTCAGAAGCTCTCCACCGGCTACACCGCCGCCGCCAAGGAAGTCATCCTCCATGCCAATATGCAGGACGGCCAGCTGGCTGTTCCCAACATCGCGGGCATCGTTTCTCTGGGTCACACCACCGACGAGACCATGGCCTACGCCAAGAACGGCAGCTACACCGTGGCCCACGACCACAACCCCGACGGCACTCCCGCAAACCCCAACGAGTACGACGTCCTCCAGATCACGGTCAAGGGCACCGACCCCAAGGCCATCTGGAACTTCGCCTTCTCGGTGGCACCCCAGCACTACTACGCCGAGGGCTACACCGTGGACATCCCCAACAATCAGTTCGGCGTGGAGTACGGCTCCTACGAGTTCATGACCACCGTCATCCAGTCTCCCCGTAACGTCAAGGTTCCCATGGGCGCGGGCGCCTATAAGGCCACCGACGCCAATAACGGCGACAACCCCGAGGGTACCGCCTTCTTCAGCAACAACGTGGTCTACTTCAAGGCCAACAATAACTTCCTCATGGGCGCGCCCAAGATCGAGAAGCTCCGCTATCAGGTGGTCTCCTCCTCCAACGCCCTGAACGTGCTGGAGAGCGGCTCGGTCCACTTCGTCACTCCCCAGTTCACCCAGAACAACATCGACAAGCTCAACGGCATGGCCGCCAAGGGCATCGAGAAGACCTCCACCCGTCAGCTGGGCTACGGTTACATCGGTATCAATGCGGGCAAGGTGCCGGATATCAACATCCGTAAGGCCATCATGTGCGCCATGGACACCAGCCTGGCCCTGTCCTACTACTCCACGGGTACCGCCGAGACCATCTACTGGCCCATGTCCACCGTCTCCTGGGCATACCCCAAGGACGAGAGCGGCAACAACAGCCGTGACAACCTCCACAGCGACTACATCGCCATCAACTGGAACCGCGAGGATGCCATGGCGTCCATCAAGTCCTTCATGGAGATGGCAGGCGTCTCCGCCGGAGACTCTGCCCTGTCCATCAAGTTCACCATTGCAGGCTCCAACCTCACCGATCACCCCACCTACCAGACCTTCCAGAACGCCGCCGACCTCCTCAACGAGTGCGGCTGGGACATTGAGGTGGTACCCGACACCCAGGCGCTGACCAAGCTGTCCACCGGCTCCCTGGCCGTCTGGGCCGCCGCCTGGGGCTCCACCATCGACCCCGATATGTACCAGGTCTACCACAAGAACTCCACCGCCACTTCCACCCTGGCCTGGGGCTACCGTGAGATCCTGGCCTCTCCCGCTCTGTACCAGTACGAGAACGCCATTCTGAACGACCTGTCCAACGTCATTGACGAGGCCCGTGAGACCGACGACCAGGCCGTCCGCTCCGAGCTGTACAAGGAGGCCATGGGCTACGTCCTGGATTTGGCCGTGGAGATGCCCGTCTACCAGCGTGATGTGCTGTACGCCTACAACGCGAACGTCATCAAGTCCTCCTCCCTCCCCGAGGAGATCAACCCCTACACCTCTCCCCTGGACAAGATCTGGGAGATCGAGTTCGCTCACTGAGAACGAGGGGCTCTGCCCCTGTCCCCCGCCGGGGCTCTGCCCCGGACCCGCCAGAGGGACTTTTGCAAAAGTCCCTCTGGACTCCCCAAAACCTTTGAAAATAAGGATATGTGACCCGATGTGCCTGTGAAAGGGTAGGGAAGCGTGAGCTTTGGGGTGTGTACGCTATGACAAATCCATAAGATAAGGTGTCATTATGTTAAAGTATATTTTGAAACGTCTCGGTCTGGCGGTGCTGATCCTTTTGGGCGTATCTCTCATCATTTACGTCCTGGTCAGATGTATGCCCGTCAGCTTCATCGAGGGCAAGATCGCCGAGATGAACCAGGGCGGCGCCACCATCCCCGAGGAGACGGTGGAGAGCATGAAGAAGCTCTACGGTCTGGAGGACGACAGCTTCATGGGCATCATGAAGGGCTACGTCAACTGGCTCGGGAAGCTGGTGCAGTTCGATTTCGGTACCAGCTTCAAGTACGGTGCTCCCGTCATCGACGTCATCCGCGATCACATGGGCGTGTCCTTCGCCATCGCCTTCGTGGCGGTGATATTGGAGTTCCTCATCGCCATCCCTCTGGGTATCACGGCCGCCACTCACCAGTACACGGCCAGAGACTACGTCGTCACCGTCCTGGTCATGGTCGGTATTTCTCTCCCCGCCTTCTTCTTCGGACAGGTGCTGAAGGACCTGTTCGCCAATAAGCTGGGCTGGTTCCCGCCGTCGGGTATGACCGACGCCTCCCAGTCCTATACGGGCATCTACCTGCTTCTGGACTACCTGAAGCATATGTTCATCCCCGTTCTGACGGTGGTCATCCTCTCCATCGGCGGACGCATGAGAATGACCCGTACCAATATGCTGGAGGTCATGAACTCCGACTACATCCGCACCGCCCGCGCCAAGGGTCTTTCGGAGCGGGTCGTGGTTTACAAGCATGCCTTCCGCAACACCCTGATCCCTCTGGTCACCTCTCTGGCGGGGCTTCTGCCCTCCCTGTTCTCGGGTGCCATCATCACCGAGCAGGTCTTTGACCTCCCCGGTATCGGTAACGTGGCTTACAAGGCCATGATCGTGGCCGACATTCCCTTCATCATGGGCTACAATATGTTCCTGGCGCTCCTCAGCGTCCTGGGCGTGCTGCTGGCCGATCTGATGTACGCGGTGGTGGATCCCCGCGTCAAGCTCACTTAATACGGCGGGAGGTTTGATATTATGGAAGAAAATAAGAATCAATCCCTTGAGGCCGTAGCCGAGGAGACCGAGGTCAAGGTCGAGGATACCGCCGACACCGATGAGCCTCTGGATAAAAACGTCCGCCTTATGTCCCCCACCCGCATGGTCATGCGCCGCTTCTTCCGCTCCAAGCTGAGCGTGGCGGGCCTTGTCATGATCGTGGCCCTGTTCCTCTTCTGCTGGCTGGGCCCCGTGGTCTACACCCAGTGGGGAGAGACCACCCAGGACAAGTCGGGCAAGGTGGAGTACACCCAGCAGCCCATCACCATGATGGTGGACGGCAAGGAAGTGACCGTCTACCAGGTGGTGGAGACCAACAAGACTATTAATTCCCTGGCCAAGCCCGACAAGGATCACATCCTGGGCACCGATAAGGACGGCCGTGACGTCTTCACCCGTCTCATGTACGGCGGCCGCATCTCCCTGACCGTCAGCTTCATCGCCGTCTTTGCCATCACCGTCTTCGGCGTGGTGCTGGGCGGTATCTCGGGCTACTTTGGCGGGGCCGTGGACGGCGTCATCATGAGAATCTGCGATATCCTCATGTGTCTGCCCGGATTCCCCATCCTGCTCATCATCGGTACTCTCCTGGATTCCATGGGAGTCCCGTCCCAGCTTCGTATCTACTATCTGATGGCCTACCTGACCCTGTTCTCCTGGCCGGGAACGGCAAGACTGGTGCGCGGTCAAATCCTGTCCCTCCGCGAGCAGGAGTACATGGTGGCCGCCGAGGCCATGGGCTACTCCACCCCCCGCAAGATCTTCAAACACCTGGTCCCCAACGTCATGCCCCAGCTCATCGTCTCCATGACCCTGTCTCTGGGTAGCATGATCCTCTACGAGGCCTCCCTGTCCTACCTGAACATGGGTGTCCGCGCTCCTTACGCCGCGTGGGGTACCATGATCAATATCGTGGCCGAGGATCAGTACATACTGGAGAACTTCTTCAACGTCTGGGGCCCTCCCGGCCTCTGCATCATTCTGGCGGTGCTGGGCTTCAACTTCGTAGGCGACGGCCTGCGTGACGCCCTTGACCCCAAGATGAGGAGGTGATACCATGGCAGAAAAGAAAAATTCCCATTACCTCTCGGGTAAAGAGGTCCGCGCCATCGCCAAGGAGAATCGCAAGATCATGAACGCCCTGGAGAAGCGCAAGCACAGACGGGCCGACGAATCCGAGTTCACCACCGAAATGAAGGATCCCGCCAACATTCTGGAGATCGAGGATCTGCACACCTACTTCTTTACGGATCAGGGCGTGGTCAAGGCCGTAAACGGCGTGTCCTTCAACGTCCCCAAGAACGCTACCGTTGGCGTCGTGGGCGAGTCGGGCTGCGGTAAGAGCGTGACCTCCATGTCGGTCATGCAGCTCTTGCAGGGTCCCCAGGGTCAGATCGTCTCGGGCGCCATCCGCTTCAACTCCCACGACTTCAAGCGGGACAGCCACGGCAACCTCATCCCCACGGGTGAGGTGGACCACAACGGCACGCCCCTCTTTGAGATGGAGGACAAGGTCTTCGACATCGCCTCCATGCCCATCCATGAGATCCACCGCATCCGCGGCCGTCAGATCGCCATGATCTTCCAGGAGCCCATGACCTCCCTCAACCCCGTGTTCACCATCGGTGAGCAGCTGGACGAGGTGACCTTCATCCACGTCCCCGGGGCCACCAAGGAGATGGCCCGAGCCCGCTCCATGGAGATGCTCTCTCTGGTGGGCATCGCCGCTCCCGAGCGGGTCTACAAGTCCTTCCCCCACGAGCTGTCGGGCGGTATGCGCCAGCGCGTCATGATCTCCATGGCCCTGGCCTGCAACCCCCGCCTCATCATCGCTGACGAGCCCACCACGGCTCTGGACGTGACCATCCAGGCTCAGATCCTGGATCTGCTCCGTGACCTGAAGGACAAGATGGACGGATCTATCCTGCTCATCACCCACGACCTGGGCGTCATCGCTGAGATGGCCGACTTCGTGGTGGTCATGTACGCGGGCCGCGTCATCGAGATGGGCACCGTGGACGAGATCTTCCACGATCCCCGCCACCCCTACACCATCGGCCTGCAAAAGTCCAAGCCCACTATGGATTCCGACAGCGATACCCTGTTCAACATCCCCGGCAACGTCCCCAACCCCGTGAATATGCCGAACCACTGTTACTTCAAGGAGCGTTGCGACCGTTGCATCGAGAAGTGCGGCGGGGACTACCCCTGCATGGTGCAGGTCAGCCCCACCCATTTCGTGTCCTGTCACCTGTACGGAGAGGAGGAAAGCCATGGCTGATACCAAGAATATGACGGCAGAGGCCGTAGAGACCGCCGATGGGCGTAAGCCCCTCCTTTCGGTGAAGGATCTCCGCAAGGCCTTCCCCATCAAGAAGTCCCTGACGGGTAAGGTCCAGCAGGAGTTGATCGCCGTGGACAACGTCTCCTTCGACCTGTATCCCGGCGAGACCCTGGGCATCGTGGGCGAGTCGGGCTGCGGCAAGACCACCCTGGGCCGAACCATCCTTAAGCTCCACTCCTCAAACGGCGGACAGATCATCTACGACGGTAAGGATATTACGAGCTACTCCAAGACCCAGATGCGCTCTCTGCGCACCGAAATGCAGATCATCTTCCAGGACCCCTACTCCTCCCTGCCTCCCCGCGCCACCGTGGGAGATATCCTCTCGGAGCCTGTGAAGGTCCACAAGATCGTGCCTCCCTCCCAGGTCAAGGAGTACGTCATCGACCTCATGGAGCAGTGCGGTCTCCGCGACTACTACTACGAGCGCTACCCCCACGAGTTCTCGGGCGGACAGCGTCAGCGTATCTGCATCGCCCGCGCCCTGGCGGTCAACCCCAAGCTGGTGGTCTGCGACGAGCCTGTTTCGGCGCTGGATGTGTCCATCCAGGCCCAGATCATCAACCTGCTGAAGAAGCTCCAGAAGGAGAGAGGGCTCACCTACCTCTTCATCTCCCACGACCTGTCGGTGGTCAAGTTCATTTCGGACAAGATCGGCGTCATGTACCTGGGCAACATGGTGGAGTTCGGTGCGAAGAAGGATATCTTTGGCAATCCCTTGCACCCCTACACCCGCGCCCTGTTCTCGGCCATCCCCAACCCCGATCCCGACAAGAAGATGGAGCGCATCGTGCTGAAGGGGGACATCCCCTCTCCCGCCAATCCTCCCGCGGGGTGCCGTTTCCATACCCGCTGTCCCGAGGCATGTGAACAGTGCGGCGCCGAGGCGCCCGTCTACCGCGAGGTGGAGCCCGGGCACTTCGTGGCCTGCCACAAGGTCTGATCTGCCATGGGAAAGGACGGCAAGCAGCCCAAAAAGAAGAAGGAAAAGATCACCTATATCGACGACGGATCCACCGTGGCCGATATGTCGGGGACGCGGGGGAATACCCCCCTCCGCCGTCCCGTACAGCCCTCCTACAAGAAGCAGAAGCGACAACCCACCACAAGAGCGGGAAGCATCTGGCAGACCTACGTCTCCGCCGTCCGCTCCATGATCGGGCCTATGCTGATCTTTTTGGGAGGTATGTCGGTGGTCTTCTTCCTCATTTGGGTCATTCTCGGATTCTTCGCGTAAACATTTACTCATCCCAAAGATCATTACCGCGCAAGCCCTTTTTCGACTTGCGCGGTCTTACTCTCACCCAAGAAAGGATACGATCGTGAAACTCTCTATAAGGATCACAACCCTCCTCCTCTGCCTGTCCATGCTGGCGGGGATCTGCTCCTTCGGTGTGTCCGCCGCCCCCGCGACCCTGACGGGCACAGTCAAGACCGACTCCGCCCCCATCAAGATTAACGAGAAGGAGACGGGAGCCACCCTGACTCAATACCTCTTGGAGAAGGGCTCCAAGTACAGCACCGCCGCCGACGGTCTGGTCAGCGTGGTGGAGCTGGAGCTGTCGGACAAGCTTACCATGGCTGTCCTCAATGGCGGCGCGTACACCTGGACCAAGGATACCATGGGCAACAACGCCGTGGCCTACAACAAGGCCCACAGCGACGGTACCGTCATCGCCGCCATCAACGGCGATCCCTGGATCGTCCACCACACCGACTACGACGGCGACGGCAAGAAGGCCACGGGCCCCGCGGTTAAGCACGTCAGCGTCTCCCGCGGCACCATGATCATCGCGGGGGAGCTGTGGGCCTCCCACCAGCTCGACGACGAGAATAATCTGGCCCGCGACGACAACGTGGAGCGGGGCACCGGTGCCTCCCGCGGCCCCGTCTTTGCCATCAAGGCCGACGGCACCGCCATGATCGGTCAGCCCACCATCAATATCGCTATGGAGAACACCACCACCAACATCTCGGTGACGGCTAACGGTGTCAACCGCCTCCCCGCCCCCAATTCGGTCATCCTCTACAATCAGCGCTGCGGCACCGAGTCCTTCGCCTTTGAGGATGCCTACGAGGTCTACCTGGAGTGCTCTGACTCCGCTTTCCGCATCGGTAAGGAGACCACGGGTAAGGTCGTGGCGATCTTCAAGAGCGGTGATAAGGCCGAGCGTCCCGCCATCACCGAAAAGACCGTGGTCATCTCGGCCCGAGGCAGTGCCGTCAACCGCGTCACCGACAAGTTCAAGGTGGGCGATACCGTTACCATGACGCCCAACGTGATTGCCGATATGATGACCTCCTCCCAGAAGGCGGATTGGGCGGGCGTCACCGAGGCCATGGCGGGCTTCTTCACCCTCATGCAGAAGGGAAACGCCACGGGTCAGCCCGGCAACAACACCCACTACCCTTGCACCATCCTGGGTCTGACCAAGGAAGGGAAGGTCATCATGCTCTCTACCACCGCCACTGTGGACGGCACCCGCAACGCCTGTAAGATGACCAACCTCCCCGCCCTCTGCAAGGAGCTGGGTCTGCACACCGCCATCCTCATGGACGGCGGCGGCTCCACCACCATGGTGACCCTGTCGGGCAGTAACTACGTCCGCCGTTCCTCCGCCGTGGACGGAGGTAACAGCATCCGTGCCGTCATCCACGGTATGGGTGTGGTCTACAAGGGCGTGGACGAGGAGCCCAAGAACATCGAGACCGCCGCCACCTATACCCTCCCCGGCATCGGTCTCTCGGCTCCCGAGCCTCCCGACACCGACGGAGCTGACCTCAAGGTGGAGCCCTCCTACGCCTACGGCTATCTGGCGCAGGTGGAGCGCATCAACGGCACCGATTATGACGACCTGATCGGTAAGCGTGATCCCGCCTACACCTCTACCTGGACGGCCGAGCAGAAGGCTGCTGCCATCCAGCCCGCGACTCTGCCCGAGCTGATGCTCGGCGAGGACGGTAAGCTCACCCTGTCGGGTTGGGCCCAGGTCAACGGCGGCCAGGGCAAGCATTACTGGTCCATTGACAAGCTCCATTGGTATGAGTGTACCGACGGCACTTTCACCGATGCCGAGCAGGAGATCCTGGACAAGGCTACGAGCGAGGGCAACATGAAGCTCCCCGCCGCCGAGAACGGCCGTTTTGAGGGTCTGACCGTCAACCTTTCGGAGGAAGAGGGGGACAGCTTCACGGTTTACCTGGCGGTTGCCGCCGCAGGCAACGCCGAAAAGCTGCTCCATTACCTGACCATTGAGAAGGTCACCCGTTTTGCGGAGGAGACCGAGGCACCTACGGAGGAGCCGACGGAGCAACCCACCGAGGAGCCTACCGAAGAACCCACCGAAGAGCCTACCGAAGCACCCACCGAGGCACCCACCGAGATGACTACCGCCGCCCCCGAGACCGAGGCTGTCAAGGGCGGTTGCGGCGGGGTCGTGACCGTATCCGGCGGTGTCCTGCTGACCGCTATCGCCGCCGCTGTGGCTTGCGGAAAGCGGAAGGCTTGAGGTCTTTCATACTGTATCTGCGCACCCTGCTTTGGCGGGGTGCGCTTTCATGCGGGAAGGGAAGGTCGGGCGATAGACAAAAAAACGGCAAATTGCCGCAAGAAAATTGCGAAAACCCCTTGACAACGCCTGTAAATTGTGCTATAATACGCCCAATCGAATAAGAAAACAAAGGCTATGACGAAGACGGTCAAGGTCGAATGCGTGCAGAGAGTCGGCGGTTGGTGCGAGCAGACGGTATTCCCCTGAGAGACCCATCCCTTCCGAGCCGGAGGACTTGAACCCGACCCATGGACGAAAGTAGAGACTCCCGCGAATGCCGCGTGAGAGCATAGGAATTGTATGATTCCGAAGAGTGGCGTCGTTTGGCGCAATTTGAGTGGTACCGCGAGTGTTATGCACCCGTCTCAAAACGTTTGAGACAGGTGTGTTTTTTTATTCATACTTTTCCCGATAGGAGGAACAAACACATGGCAAACGAGAGAACCAATGCAGTGGATCTGGTCAAGCTCCAGGAGGTTGCCATCCGAATCCGCGAGATGCGGGATATTTGCGGCTATACCGTGGCCGAGATGGCTGAGAAGACCGAGGTCAGCACAGACGACTACCTGCGCTACGAGGCGGGAGAGCTGGATTTTCCCTTCTCCTTCATTCACAAGTGCGCTCAGGCCTTTGGTATTGGTATTACCGATCTTCTGGAGGGTCGCTCGGCTCACCTGTCCTCCTATACCGTGACCCGTAAGGGAGAAGGCCAGGAGACCGCCAAGGAGGCGGGCATCAGCATCATGTCGGTGGCACCCCTCTTCCGTCAGAAGATCGCCGAGCCCTACCGCGTGCGCTACGAGTACGATCCTGCCCTGCAAAACAAGCCCATCCACCTCACCAAGCACGACGGCCAGGAGTTTGACTTCGTGCTGGAAGGTAAGCTCAAGGTACAGGTCGGCTCCAATATCGAGTATCTGGAGGCGGGCGACTGCATCTATTACAATTCCTCCACCCCCCACGGTATGATCGCCGTGGACGGTCAGGACTGCCTGTTCATGGCCGTTGTCCTCCCCGGTGAGAGCGCCCTGTCCCCCGAGCTGGTGCAGGAGACTCTGCGCCAGGTGCACGCCGAGGGAGAGACCCGCGCCGCCGTTACCGTCACCACCCCCTTCATTGATACCGTGGTGGATGAGAAGGGTGCGTTGCAAAAGATCACCTTCAAGAACGAGGATCAGTTCAACTTCGCCTTTGACGTAGTGGACGCCCTGGCTAAGCGCGACCCGAACAAGCTGGCCATGCTCCACATTTCCCGCGATATGACCGAGCGCCGCTTTACCTTCAACGACATGAAGCGCGCCTCGGCGCAAGCGGCCAACTACTTCAAGTCCCTGGGCATCAAGCGGGGCGACCGTGTTATGCTGGTGCTCAAGCGACACTACCAGTTCTGGTTTGCGATCCTGGGCCTGCACAAGCTGGGCGCTATCGCCATCCCCGCCACCAACCAGCTGGTCAAGCACGATCTGGAGTACCGCTTCAACGCCGCCGAGGTCTCTGCTATTGTCTGTACCGCCGACGGTGACGTGGCGAACCAGGTAGACCTGGCCGCCGCAGAGGCACCTTCCCTCAAGACCAAGATCCTGGTGGGCGGTGAGCGTGAGGGTTGGCGCAATTTCGATGAGGAATTCCCTCTTTACTCGGCTCACTTCTACCGTACCGAGGATACCCCCTGCGGCGACGATCCCATGATTATGTTCTTTACGTCGGGTACTACGGGCTATCCCAAGATCGCCGCCCACAGCTATAAGTATGCCCTGGGTCACTACATCACCGCCAAGTACTGGCACGGCGTTTCCGAGGACGGCCTCCACTTCACCATCTCGGATACGGGCTGGGGTAAGGCTCTGTGGGGCAAGCTCTACGGCCAATGGCTGGCCGAGGGCGCAGTATTCACCTACGACTTCGACCGCTTTGACGCATCCGTGATCCTGCCCATGTTCGCCAAGTATCAGATCACCACCTTCTGCGCGCCGCCCACCATGCTCCGCATGATGATTAAGGAGGACATCTCCAAGTACGATTTCTCGTCTGTCCGCCATATGACCACCGCCGGCGAGGCTCTCAATCCCGAGGTCTACCGACAGTTCGAAAAGGCAACCGGACTCCAGATCAAGGAGGGCTTCGGCCAGACCGAGACCACCCTGTCCATCGCCAACCTCATGGGCAATCCCCACAAGGTGGGCTCTATGGGTAAGCCCTCGCCTCTGTACGACATGATGCTGGTGGATCCCGACGGCAACCCCGTTCCCGACGGTGAGACGGGTGAGATCGTCATCAAGGTGGGCGACAAGGCTCCCTGCGGCCTGTTCCTGGGCTACTACCGCAATCAGGAGAAGACCGACGAGGTGCTCCACGACGGCTACTACCACACCGGCGATACCGCCTGGTGCGACGAGGACGGCTTCTTCTGGTATGTGGGCCGGGTAGACGATGTCATCAAGTCCTCCGGCTACCGCATCGGGCCCTTTGAGATCGAGAACGTTATTATGGAGCTGCCCTATGTGCTGGAGTGTGGCGTATCTGCCGCTCCGGACGAGGTCCGCGGACAGGTGGTCAAGGCCTCCATTGTGTTGGTGAAGGACTTCAAGGGCACCGACGAGCTGAAAAAGCAGATCCAGGACTATGTCAAGTCCCGCACCGCGCCGTATAAGTATCCCCGAATCGTGGAATTCCGGGAAAGCCTGCCGAAGACCACAAGCGGCAAAATCATCCGTAAACAACTCTAAAATTGACAATTTGGAATCGAGAATTGCGTGTGTTACATAAAAGATTAACCTTATTTGCCGGACATTACGGCAGCGGAAAAACCAATAT
>JAGBAS010000070.1 GCA_017938885.1 Clostridia bacterium | reverse complement strand
GATAAATGGACATTTCCCGAAGGGAAATGATCTGCTTTCCTCCATATAAAAACCTTTCCTGATCGTGTTTTATAGTGCTTTTCCCAGCGCAGATCAAAAACTTTTCGTGTGGCTACTCATCCGTCACGCCCTAAGGGCGTGACACCTTCCCTTACAAGGGAAGGCTTTCAACGCGGAAACCCAACTCCCCAACAAACCCAAATTTGAAATCCCCCTCAGAAAGGACACTCCATGCTCCTCACCAACCACGACCTCTACGATCTCCACGCCGTTTTTGTGATCCTCCGCGCCCATCCGTCGGATCCCGGAAGCGAAGCCGCCATCAAAGCGGTCAAGGCAATTATCGACGCGCCGCAAACCGACAATACCGTTCCTCCCAATATCCTCCGTTCGGGGCTGTCGGCCATTTCCTCCCTTGATCGGGCCGTATGGTATTTCATTGACACCCAAAACCTATACACCTACGGCACCGCCGTTATCAAGGATGAGCAAACATATGCCATCCTCTCGGCCTGCCTTGCCGAAATGCTGACCGCGCTGGCCGAGGGAAGCCCCGAGCGGGTGTCCGATCTGGCCGACGCGCTCCATAACGTCCCCATTATTCTGGCCGAGGGCAAGAGGAACCGTCCCCGCGCCGTAAAGCGGGATATTACCCGGGAAATCTCCTACTGCTACCGTTCCAGATGGAACAAGGATTTCCTGAAAGCCTTACTTTGAACATTACCGAAAAAGGAACCCATATATGCAAAAATCCATCATCATCAAGGGCGCCCGCGTCCACAACCTGAAGAATATCGACGTAGAGATCCCCCGCGACAAGCTGGTGGTCATGACGGGTCTGTCTGGCTCGGGTAAGTCCTCCCTGGCCTTCGACACGATCTACGCCGAGGGCCACCGAAGATTCGTGGAGTCCCTGTCCTCCTACGCCCGTATGTTTCTGGGGCAGATGGACAAGCCCGACGTAGACCTTATCGAGGGTCTGTCCCCCGCCATCTCCATCGACCAGAAGACCACCTCCAAGAACCCCCGCTCCACGGTGGGTACCGTCACCGAAATTTACGACTACCTCCGTCTGCTCTACGCCCGCGTGGGCACCCCTCACTGCCCCGTGTGCGGTAAGGAGATCAAGCAGCAGACCGTGGATCAGATCATCGACAAGATCCAGACCCTCTCGGAGGGCACCCGCTTCATGGTGCTCTCCCCTGTGGTGCGCCGTCAGAAGGGTATGCACGAGAAGGTGCTGGCCGACGCCAAAAAGAAGGGCTACGTCCGCGTCCGCGTGGACGGGAGCATCTACGATCTCTCCGAGGAGATCAAGCTGGACAAGAACAAGAAGCACACCATCGAGATCGTGGTGGACCGTCTGGTCATGCGGGAGGGCATCCGCGCCCGCCTTTCCGACTCGGTGGAGAACGCCCTGGCCGCCGCCGACGGCTACCTTATGGTGCTGACCGTCCCCCGCGACGGGGAGGAGGAGCAGGAGATGGTCTTCTCACAGCACTACGCCTGCGAGGAGCACGGCATCTCCTTCGGCGAGCTGGAGCCTCGGATGTTCTCCTTCAACAACCCCGTGGGCGCCTGCCCCCATTGCGCGGGCATCGGCGATATGCAGAGGATCGCAGTCAAGAAGCTGATCCCCCACCCCGAAATGACCCTGTGGGAGGGTGCCATTCAGGTCAACGGCTTCAAGACCCTGGATCCCATGAGCTGGAACGGTCCCCTCTTTGAGGCGGTGGGTAAGAAGCACGGCTTCCGCATGGATCAGCCCATCAACACCTTCACCAAGGAGGCGTTGGATATCCTGTACTACGGCTCGGGGGATGACACCTACACCATCACCCGCCATTTCGGGGACCGCGCCACCCACCAGACCGTGAAGTTCGAGGGCGTGGTGGGCATCATGGAGTCCCGCATCCGTCAGGGGGGCTGGGGCACCGACAGCTACGAGGAGTTCGTGGAGGACGCCCCCTGTCCCGAGTGCCACGGCAAGCGGCTGAATCACATGGTGCTGGCGGTGACCGTCGGCGGGCTGAACATCGACGATTTCTGCGCCATGTCGGTGAAGGAGGCTCTGGATTTCATCACGAATCTGCACCTGGAAGGCTCCGAGGCGGTCATCGCCCGCGAGATCGTCAAGGAGATCAAAGCGCGCCTGGGCTTCCTTGTCAGCGTGGGTCTGGACTACCTGACACTCTCCCGCAAGGCGGGAACCCTGTCGGGCGGCGAGGCTCAGCGCATTCGTCTGGCCACCCAGATCGGTTCTGCCTTGGTGGGTGTGCTGTATATCCTGGACGAGCCCTCCATCGGTCTGCACCAGAGAGACAACACCAAGCTCATCGCCACCCTGAAAAAGCTCCGCGACATCGGCAACACCGTCATCGTGGTAGAGCACGACGAGGAGACCATGGAGGAATCCGACTACATCGTGGATATCGGCCCCGGGGCGGGCATCCACGGCGGCAAGATCGTCTCGGCGGGTACCCCCGCAGAGGTGGCGGCAGACGAAAACTCCATCACAGGCGCGTACCTGTCGGGGCGCAAAAAGATCGAGGTTCCCTCAAAGCGCAGACCCGGCAACGGCTGCCTCCTCACAGTCCGGGGCGCGGCGGAGCATAACCTGAAGCATATCGATGTGGATATTCCCCTGGGCAAGTTCGTCTGCGTGACAGGCGTGTCTGGATCGGGCAAATCCTCCCTGGTCAACGGCATCCTCTACCCCATCCTGGCCCACGACCTCAACCGCGCCGTGACCTATCCCGGTGAGTACGATTCCATCGAGGGCATCGAGCACCTGGACAAGGTCATCGCCATCGACCAGTCCCCCATCGGACGTACCCCCCGCTCCAATCCCGCCACCTATACCTCCCTGTTCAACGATATCCGCGATCTCTTCGCCAAGACCCAGGACGCCAACGCCAAGGGCTTTGGCCCCGGGCGGTTCTCCTTCAACGTCAAGGGCGGCCGCTGTGAGGCCTGCGAGGGCGACGGCGTGAAGAAGATCGAGATGCACTTCCTTCCCGATATCTACGTCACCTGCGACGTGTGCAAGGGCAAGCGGTACAATCGGGACACCCTGGAGGTCCACTACAAGGGCAAGAGCATCTTCGACGTGCTGGACATGACCGTGGAGGAGGGCTTGACCTTCTTCGACGGCCTTCCCAAGATCAAGCGCAAGCTCCAGACCCTCTTTGACGTGGGCCTGGGCTACGTCAAGATCGGCCAGTCCTCCACCACCCTGTCGGGCGGTGAGGCCCAGCGCGTCAAGCTGGCCGCAGAGCTGGCCAAGCGGGGCACGGGCAAGACCATCTATATTCTGGACGAGCCCACCACGGGTCTCCACACCGATGACGTGGCCCGACTCCTCACGGTGCTCCAGCGCCTCTGCGACGGCGGCAACACCGTTCTCGTCATCGAGCATAACCTGGATGTCATCAAGTGTGCCGACCACATCATTGATCTCGGCCCCGAGGGGGGCGCGGGCGGCGGGACCGTGGTGGCCACGGGTACACCCGAGGAGGTGGCGGAGGTCACAGGATCTTATACGGGGCAGTTCTTGAAGAAAAAGCTGTAAACAGAGCATCGCCTTGCCCCATCATACCCAAAAAGACCCAAGGCGGAATGCCTTGGGTCTGATTCTTTTTGGGGGAAACGAAAGCTGTCTGCCCTTTACCCGCGCACCAAAAGCTTAACGAACGGGATCTTGCTTGCGATCCAAGTCACGACTGCGCTTCCGACAAGGGAAACCAACCAACACAGGGCAATCGACAGCAAGGCATTGGAAATGGGAACAAATATCAAAAACAAGGAAATGAATAACGGATGCAGAATGTAGATTCCAAAGGACAGCTTGGATATCAGCGTAACGCCTTTTTCGAACACCGCCGATCGAGGGCCCTTGCATCCGTTCAGAATCAGCAAAAAGACGGCTGCACTGTACACCAGTACCGTTACGCCTGCGTTATCGTAAAGCTCCTCATATACGGGGCGGTCTGCCCTTGTCAGGAATTGAATACCAAGAATATTGACGACCAATCCCAATACACCCGCCGCGTACAAAGCCACACGATGAAGCTTGGGAATGGTAATATTCACAAGATACCATCCCAGAACGTAATACCCAACGTAGGCTCCTACGAAGCCCATATGGAACTGTTGCGCAAGCTCCTTCACCAGATTGTTTTCGACCCCCAGAACATTCAACGCGAAATTCAGGGTATTGGGCAGAAAACTGAAAAAGAACGACAGGATCAAAAACTAACGAATATAGGTTTGATTCTCGATGCGGACGAACAAACGCAAAAGCGGTGTTACCAAATAGAGAGCAATCAACGTGTACAGGTACCACAAATGGTAATGCCCGAACACAATGTCCTTGAAAATGTCCTTGCCGGAAATGGGATCCCCCGACATCAACGGACGCCCCACTTGAAATACAAGGGCATAGAACACCGACCATACAACCAGCAGCAACGCGATCTGAAGCGTTTTGCTTTTCACCTTCTTGAAATCAACGGCTTTACTCTCGTTGAGCATAAGTGCACCTGAGAGCATGATAAACAAAGGTACGCCCAATCTGGTCATACTGTCCGCAATATTGCCCACCAGGAATTCCACAGATGAAGCGGCGTGCTTCTGTAGCAAACCGGCAGATGCGTGAATCGTCACAACGGCGATGATGGCAATCACGCGGATCATATCAAAGGAATACAAGCGTTTTGTTTTTTCCATTCTGTTCACCTTTCTCGCATTTTCGACTCAATTTCCTGCTTATTATATCAAACTATTCTCCCAATGTCAATATGTTTTTCAAAATAGTGTCAAAAAGAATCCCCTGCCGGGGTATCCGTACAGGAGATTCTCTATACAATTCCATCAGTAAAACCACTCGATATTCTTCTGCACGTACCCCAGCATACGGCGGCGGAGGTACTTGGCGTTGCCGCTGAGGAAGTCGCGGAGCCACTCGGTGTCGTCGCGGCCCGAGGCAGAGGTGTAGGCGTGGTAGAGAGCCTTGGACATGGCCTCCTCGCCGTTCTCCTCCAGGGCGTCCAGGAGAGAATCCATGACGGCGGGAGTGGCGCAGAGGAAGAGTGCCCATCCCTCGGGGCGATCCAGCTCAACGAGATCATAGAGCATCTTGTAGGCGGTGAGGGGGCGGTACACGTCGTTCACACCGAAGCGGCCCGTACCGTTGTCGGCCAGCGTATTATCCGCCCAGAGCTTTTCCTGGGAGGTGGACAGGGTGGTGAGGAAATAGCTCATGCGGCTGTTGACACGGTCAAAGGTCAGCTCCTCGGCAGGAAGATTGCGCCGAGACTTGGTATCGTACAAAAAGAAGTTGGGATCGTTATCCCGGCCGAGATACAGGGTGTAGAGCAGGCCGAGACCCATGAGGATGCAGAGCACCGAGATGATGACGAGGCAGACCTTGAAGAAGGAGGCGGCACCGGGAACGACGAACAGCAAAAGCGAAATGCCGCCCAAAATCAGCACGCCCGCCACGACGAGCAGGACGACAGCCATATTCTTGGAATTGATCTTCATACGTATATAACCCCTCTCTGCCGCGTATGGCGGCAACAAACATTCATAATTTGATTATACCATAAATCCTTTGAAATTGCAAGGGCTTTGGGGAATTTTCTTGTAGGATGGGCAGAAAAATCCCCGCCCTGCGGCGGGCGGGGAAAACGTTATTCGGGCAGAAGCACATACGGAACCGAGCTGTACTTCATAAAGGACTCGTATTTCGAATTCCGTTCGATCAGCGCGGCCTTTTCCTCCTCGGAGAGGACGTCTCCGAAGGGGATAAAGATCATATCCTCGAACGTCGTTTCATCCATCCATTGGGACAGAGTAAGACCGTGATTGTATTTTCTTTTTCTAGATTCCTCAGGCAAAAACAGGTACAGGATCCCTTCCTCCATCATGACGGCCAGCGGAGATTGTAACCTTGAATCCTGAATCTGATAGGACAGCGCAGGGAACCGTTTGGCCAAGGTTTTGAGGGAATCGCCGGTTTGGACAGATTCAGCATCCGCATAGGACAACCGCTTGGTCACGTAGTATCCATACATATTCACACACCATTCGGAAAACCCCGGATCGTCCGCTGCTTGCGCGGGATAGCAATCCAAATAGATGTATACCTCCCGTCTTCCATCCAACAATCTGTAAATGATGAAGACCGTGTCGTCGTCCACGGGGGTGAGCATTTCTATGGGATAGATTTGATGCAGGTTCGCAACGGTTTCGGTCAGTCTTGAAGGTTGGCCAATCGTTCTATGTCCATATGAATCCAAAAAATCCGCGAATTCATCGTAATCATACGCCGTCAGATCCTTGAGAGATATGGGATCCGTCCCTTCCTCATGATGGCGCCGGATACCTTCTGTGAATCTTCCCTGTTCCATTGAATCCTCTTGCAAAAGCCCGTCCAGATATTCCCGTACCGAAGCCGTATGATCCACTAAAATGTCATCCGAGACGGGGATCGCCAGTTCTCCCAAGATAACCGTTCGGTGCGTTTCCTCGGATTCCTTTTTTATCAGGTCGAAAATACGGAAGGCAGAGGATAAAACCAGACCGATCACAACAGCCAGCAGAAGAATGATGGCGGCCGGGAGAACGATGCTTAAGATTTTTAAGGATTTTTCGGTTTTGTCGGTCATATGTTGTTCTCCTATTCAACAGTTATTATATACACGCGCAATTCGGAATCAAAAAAGAATGATTTGGTTAGATGTGCTATAAGCGAATTATTTTGAGAAATCTGACACTCAAAATAACGATCTGCTATATCCCATCCTGTAGTAGACTGCGGTGTAATCCCTACATCAAACAATTCCGCATCGTTTCCAGGAGCATCTTTTACATGAGCCCATCTACCATCATATGTTTGATACCAAAAATGGTATTCTGCAAAAATATATATAATGTTTCCGATTCAGATGTCGCAGGATCGCTCATATATAACCCTTCAGGGTATATGAGAAAACAACCTACCAGCAAAACCATTGACAACATAACGCAAAATACTCTTTTCATTTCAATACTTTTTTATTAATAATACACAAGGCTTTTGAATTATTCATGTATTTAATGTAAATTTTTCTACAAAATCATGTCAATCATTTCCTTTCCTCCCTGCTCCCCTGTTCTATCAACCCCGCCCCCGCCATATACTGAACCAACACAACCAAATCACGGTTCACGGAGGTATCATAATGGCCGACCCTTCCATCTACAAAGACATAGCCGAGCGCACGGGCGGGGATATTTACATCGGGGTGGTGGGCCCCGTCCGCTCGGGGAAATCCACCTTTATCAAGCGGTTCATGGAGTCCCTGGTGCTCCCCAACATGGGGGACGGCTACTCCCGCGAGCGGGCCAGGGATGAAATGCCCCAGTCCGCCGCGGGCAAGACCGTCATGACCACCGAGCCCAAATTCATCCCCGACGAGGCGGTGACCGTCACCCTGGACGGCACGGCCACCATGCGGGTCAAGATGATCGACTGCGTGGGCTACGTGGTCCCCGAGGCCCTGGGCACCATCGAAAACGGCCAGCCCCGCATGGTCAGAACGCCCTGGAGCGAGGAGCCCATGCCCTTCGTGGAGGCCGCCGAGATGGGCACCCACAAGGTCATCACCGAGCACGCCACCATCGGGATGCTGGTCACCACCGACGGCACCATCGGGGATATTTCCCGCGAATCCTACGTGGAAGCCGAGGAGCGGGTGGTCCGAGAGCTGAAGGAGCTGGGTAAGCCCTTCGCCATGATCCTCAATTCCGCCCGCCCCGGCTCTGATACCGCCGTCTCGCTGGCCTACGAGCTGGAGGCCAAATACGGAGTTCCCGTGGCCCTGGTGTCCTGCATGGATCTGGACGCCGAGGACATCCGCCATATCCTGGAGCTGGTGCTGCACGAGTTCCCCGTATCCGAGGTACGGGTGAAGCTTCCCGCCTGGACCACGGCTCTGGAGCCCTCCCATCCCATCCACACAGCCCTCATGACCGCCCTCCGCCGCGCCGCCGATCGGGTCAAGAAGATCGGGGATATCCGGGAAGCCTTTGGGGACTTTGCCGAGTGCGAATACGTGGAGGCCGCCGAGGTGGAGACTGTGGAGCTGGGAAGCGGCACCGCCCGCATTGCCCTACGGATGGCAGACGGGCTCTACTATCAGGTGTTGTCCGAGCTGTCGGGCTTTGCCATCGACGGGGAAGAATCCCTGATCGCGCTGCTGCGGGAGCTGGCCGCCACCAAGAAGGCCTACGACAAGGTGGCCGAGGCTCTGCGGGACTGCGAGGAGGGCGGCTACGGCATCGTCATGCCCGACGTGGAGGATATGCGGCTCGACGAGCCCGAGATCGTGCGGCAGTCGGGAGGCTACGGAGTGCGGCTCAAGGCTTCGGCCCCCTCCATCCACATGATCCGCGCCAACATCGAGGCCGAGGTCAACCCCATCGTCGGTTCGGAGCAGCAATCCGAGGATCTGGCACGGTACATGCTCCGTGAGTTCGACGAGGATCCCGCCCGCATCTGGGAATCCAATATGTTCGGGAAAAGCCTCTACGAGCTGGTGGGGGAGAGCATCCACACCAAGCTGGAGCATATGCCCGAGGCCTCGCGGGTCAAGCTGTCCGAGACCTTGGAGCGGATCATCAACGAGGGCAGCGGCGGGCTGATCTGCATTCTTCTGTAACCAAAGACCGGGCATGGCATCCTTCGGAGATGCAAGCAGGAATCACGCTTTCCGATCTCTTCCCCTTGACAAACCACCTTGAGTATGGTAGAATGGAATCACCACACATAAGAGAGGCGATCAACGTGAAACATTCCCGAAAAGCTGTTTTTTCCGCGCTTGTATCTCTCATCCTGCTCCTCGGTACCCTGTGCACAGCGGTAGCCGAACCCCCATCACAAGGAGGTATGCACATGGACCCCACATTTGATCTGCGTCTGTCCGACGAGGGAACCGCCTACTATATTTCCTCTTCCCTCGGAAGCGACCAAAACGACGGGCTCAGCGAGGACTCCCCCTGGAAAAGCTTTGCCCATATCGAGGCCATGGATCTGGGCCCCGGCGATCGGGTGCTGTTGCGCCGCGGAGACGTTTGGCACGAGCGGCTAACCATCCGCGGAAGCGGGCGGAAGGACGCTTGGATCTTCGTGGGCTCTTACGGGGATATCACCGCCCCCAAGCCCGAGATCTCCCTTCAAAACAAGCGGGACGACATCGCTCTGCTGGCTACCGACATCAGCGTGGGCGGCGAGAACGGCTTCGGTCTCAGCTATGTCTGGATCGACAATTTGCAGATCAAGCACTCCCTCCTGGGTATTTACTTCCGCTTTGATTCCTCGGTAGGCAACAAGGGCATTCGGGTCACCAACTGCTCCTTTACCGATATCAACTGCCCCGACCTCATGGCCGAGGCCATGACCGACGTGAGCTTTCTGACCTCCGTCAAGGGAAATTTAGAGGACGTACAGAACGGCAAGGTCACGCAAAACGCGGGCGGCGTGGCCGAGTACATCTGGCCCACCGCCATCAACATCGGAGGCAGACCCCAAAAGCCCCTGGCCAACGTGACCGTCCCCGGGGTGGCGGAGCCCGCCAACGTCGTGTCCGAGATCGAGCTGTACCGCAACACCTTTGAGGGATGTATCATCGCGGTGGGCGCCAACTGCTACAACTACCACTACGGCACGGGCTCCAACCAGTGCTACACCTACACCCAAAACTGGCGGGTCTGTGGCCTGACCGCCGAGAACACCATGTCGGTCATCAGCGTGGATTCCGCCGACTTCGGCTACGACGGCACCCCCGAGAGCCGCTGGGGGCGGTGGTGTCACATCCAGGCCAAGAGCGGTATGCCCGATTTCACCATGTCCTTCGGCACCACCCAAGCCCTGTTCTCCTGCTGCAAGAACCTGTATATCTCCCACAGCAGCTTCAACGACTGCCGCAATGGCGGCCAGCCCGACGGCTGTGGCTTCGATTTCGAACGGGCGGTACACAATTTCACCCTGGATTCCTGCATTTTCGCAAACAACCAGGGGCAAGGGATCCTGGTGATGCAGACCACCATGGACAATCAAGTCCTGGGAATCCAAGAGAACACCCCCAATACGAACAATACGGTGCAGAACTGCCTGTTCTACAACAACATGAACAGCGTCCACAACGAGAATTACCGCTTCGATATCACGGTCTTCAACACCGACAACAGCGATTTTTCGGTGCAAAGCAACCACTTCTATTTCCGCGAAAAGACGGCGGGCGGTGCCGAGGAGTTTATCAATTTCATCAACCGCAAGACCTTCAACCCCATCGGCCCTGAGCGGGCAGGCTTTACCGCCGAGGACAACACCCTGGTGCGGGAGAACGATCTTCCTCCTCTCCGAGAGGTCATAGCCGAGCTGAGCATGACCGAATCGACGGCCGAATATCTCCCCCTGGAAAAGACGTGGTACCACTACACCGACGAGGGAGCCACCCTCCCCGAGACAGAACCCGAGACCAGATCCGAGACCGCCCCGACCGAGTCCCCCATTGATCCCACCGCCACCGAAAGTGACACCCCCGCCACCCCAAGCGGTTGCGGCTCTGCCCTCGGCTCCACCCTCGCCCTGACCGCCCTCACGGGCGCGGCGGTTATCAGCCGCAAGGGCAGAAGACGGGAGTAATCGTTCAAATTGACCTTGAAATTGGGGTTTAGCGGCTCGTTCCTCTGCCTTCCCCAGCGGGGAAGGGGAACCGCGAAGCGGTGGATGAGGAGAGTGAATTACGGTTTGGTATCGGGTATGATTTCTCTTGGCGTATCAAGGACTTTACGTATACACCCGTATGAAAGATCAAACCCGCTCTCCTCATCCACCACCTGCGGTGGTCCCCCTTCCCCGCTGGGGAAGGCTCACGGAGAAACCCACCGAT
>JAGBAS010000069.1 GCA_017938885.1 Clostridia bacterium | reverse complement strand
CCCTTACAAGGGAAGGCTTTCAACGCGGAAACCCAACCCACCGACAAACCCAAATTTGAACCAAAGAAAGGAGACCACCCATGGGCACCTTCGTCCATCTTCACCTCCATACCGAATACAGCCTTCTGGACGGCGCTTGCCGCATTGCCGACCTCCCCGCGCGGGTGAAGGAGTGCGGTCACGATGCCGTGGCCATCACGGATCACGGCGTGCTGTACGGCGCGGTCTCCTTTTACGAGGCCTGCAAGAAGGCAGGTGTAAAACCGATCATCGGATGTGAGGTTTACGTCGCGCCCAACTCCCGCTTCGACAAGACGGGTATGCAGGGCCGCGAGGGGGCTTACAACCACCTCGTCCTCCTCTGCGAAAATATGGAGGGCTACCGGAATCTCATGACCTTGGTCTCGGCGGGCTTTACCGAGGGCTTTTACGGCCGTCCCCGCGTGGATATGGAGCTGCTTCGCAAGCACCATAAGGGGCTCATTGCCCTGTCGGCCTGTTTGTCGGGTGACATCCCCAAGCGGCTGTTGGCGGGGGATTTTGAGGGAGCGAAGAACGCCGCTCTGACCATGTCCGCCGTTTTCGGGGCAGGGAACTACTACATTGAATTGCAGAACCACAATCTCCCCGAGGAGCGGCAGATCATCCCTTCCTTAATTCGTTTGGCGAGGGAGTGCGACCTGCCCCTGGTGGCCACCAACGACTGCCACTACCTCCGTCGTGAGGACGCCTATATGCAGGAGGTGCTGACCTGTATCCAAACGGGACGCACCGTGGGGGAGGACGGCAAGGTGGGCTTTGCTACCGACGAGTTCTACTACAAGGACACGGGGGAGATGGAGATGCTCTTCTCCCGCTACCCCGGGGCCATCGAGAACACCGTCCGCATCGCCGAGCGATGCAACCTGGAGTTCGATTTCTCCAAGACTTACCTACCCAAGTTTCCCTGCCCCGATGGACTTTCCGCCGGGGAGTACCTGGCGCGCCTTACCGAGGAGGGACTCCGCCGCCGCGTGAATGCGGGCCAGATCACCTTCGATGACGGCAAGCATTCCGAGGCCGCCTACCGCGACCGCATCGCCTACGAGCTGGGGGTCATCGGCAGCATGGGCTATGACGACTACTTCCTCATCGTGCAGGATTACGTTAACTTTGCCAAGTCCAGAGACATACCCGTAGGCCCCGGCCGTGGCTCGGGGGCGGGTTCTCTGGTGGCCTTTTGCATCGGCATCACCGAGGTGGATTCCATCGCCTTTGACCTGCTCTTTGAGCGTTTCCTCAACCCCGAGCGTGTGTCCATGCCCGATATCGACGTGGATTTCTGCTACAACCGACGCGACGAGGTGATCGCCTACGTGGCCGACAAGTACGGACGGGATCACGTCTCCCAGATCATTACCTTCGGTACCCTGGCCGCCCGCGCCGCCATTCGGGATTCGGGCCGCGCCATGGGCATGAGCTACGCCGACGTGGACGTGGTGGCCCGCGCCGTGCCCCAGGAGCTGGGCATTACCATAGGGGAGGCTCTGCGCCTGCCCGACCTCAAGGCTCTCTACGAGGGCTCGGAGGAAGTGAAAAAGCTGGTGGACACCGCTATGGCTCTGGAGGGTATGCCCCGTAACGCCTCGGTCCACGCCGCAGGTATCGTCATCACCGACCGGCCCGTGTCGGAGTTCGTCCCCCTGGCCGTCAACAACGGTACCACCGTTACCCAGTACGATATGGACACCGTGGCCAAACTGGGCGTGTTGAAATTCGACTTCTTGGGTCTGCGCTACCTCACCATCATGCACGATGCCGAGGAGCAGGTGAAGGAATCCGACCCCGATTTTTCCCTTGACCGCGTGCCCTTGGACGATCCCGACACCTACGAGCTCATCAGCCGCGGGCAGACTCTGGGTGTATTCCAGCTGGAATCGGGCGGAATGCGGCAAATGCTTACCGGACTCAAGCCCCGCGCCATCGGGGATATCGAGGCCGCCATCGCCCTCTACCGTCCAGGCCCCATGGAGGCCATTCCCCGCTACATCGCCAATCGCGAGAATCCCACATTGGTGAAATATCCTTCGCCCCTTCTTGAGCCCGTCCTGGCACCCACCTACGGCGTGACGGTGTACCAGGAGCAGGTCATGAGCATCTTCCGGGTCATGGCGGGATATACCTACGGCCACGCGGATATCGTGCGTCGGGCTATGTCCAAGAAGAAGGCTTCTGTTCTGGAGGCCGAGCGGGCGGATTTCGTGGCGGGTGCCGAGCAGAACGGCATGACCCATACCGAGGCTGAGGCACTCTTCGACGATATGGGGAGCTTTGCCAACTACGCCTTCAACAAGTCCCACGCCGCTGCCTATGCCCTCATCTCCTACCGCACTGCCTACCTGAAAGCCCACCACCCCGGGGCCTATTTTGCCGCGCTCCTCACTTCGGTGCTGGGCAACCAGCCCAAAATGGCCGAGTATACCGCCGAGTGCGGAAAGTATAACATCCGCGTCCTGCCCCCCGATATCAACGAAAGTGAAATGAACTTTCATGCTTCGGTTACGGGTCGGGGTGGTCATATCCGTTACGGTCTCCTGGCTCTTAAGAACGTGGGTGAGGCGTTTCTCCGCACCATTCTGACCGAACGGCGGCGCAAGCCCTTTGCTTCTTTTGAGGATTTCCTGGAACGGCTGTCCGGTCACGACCTCAACAAGCGTCAGGTGGAGGCCCTCATCAAGGCGGGTGCCTTCGATAGCCTCCCCAACCACCGCGCCCAGCTGTTGGCGGTCTATGAGACCATGATCGACACCCTCTCCGCCAAGAATCGTGCCAACCTGGAGGGGCAGATGGATATGTTCTCCATGGTAGACGATGCGGTGAGTACATCGCCCGCCTTTACCTATCCAGAGGTGCGCCCCTACACCTTGCGGGAGATGCTCATGCTGGAGAAGGAGGCCTCGGGTATGTTTTTCTCGGGTCAGCTTCTGGACGACTTTTCGGGATGCGTGGAAGCTCTGCAACCCATGCAAATCTCCGAGATCGCGCCTTCCCAGGAGGAGGAAGAGACCGACACGTCCGCTCTGCCCGATCGAGCCAAGGTGAAGATCGCGGGCGTTATCAGCAGCGTGACCATGAAGACCACCAAGAAGGAGGAGCGTATGGCCTTCTTTACGGTGGAGGATGCGGGCGGTGTGATCGAGTGTTTGGCCTTCCCCAAGACCTTTATCCAGTACGGCGAGATCATCAAGGCTGATAACGCCGTGTTCGTGGAAGGGAATCTTTCGATCCGTGAGGAGGAGTCTCCCAAGATCCTGGTGTCGGTCATGGGGCTTTTGGTGGATAACGCCCACTTCAGCGGAATACCCAAGCCCGCAGAGAAGCCTGCACCGCCTATGGAAACGCCACCCCACAAAAATGAGGGGAAACCCGGCTTCGGGGCGCAGGAGCCCGTTTCGCTCCGCGAAACGGGCGAGCGGCCAAGGGCGGGAAGCAGCGTCTATAACCCCTACGAATCCATGCCCTCCCGCCGTCCCTATAACCCCT
>JAGBAS010000068.1 GCA_017938885.1 Clostridia bacterium | reverse complement strand
TGACCTTAGTACGAGAGGACCGGGTCGGACGCACCTCCGGTGCACCAGTTGTTCTGCCAAGGGCATAGCTGGGTAGCCGCGTGCGGTTGCGATAAACGCTGAAGGCATCTAAGCGTGAAACGTGCTTCAAGATGAGATATCCCATCATTTTAAATGAGTAAGGTTGCTTGTAGACTACAAGCTTGATAGGTCGGAGGTGTAAGTGCAGTAATGCATTCAGCTGACCGATACTAATTTCCGAGGGCTTGAACCTCTTTACGGTTCATTTACAATGTTTGAGTTTCTTTTCTGCAAAGAATCTTCCTTCTTTCGGTTGCAAAGGTAAAACAAAGAGACGAGACGCTTCTTCGGAAGGGTCTTTTTTCTTTTTCTTGACATGTTTTCCTCGATATGATATAATGAGGACAGAAACAAAAGGGAGGTTAGATCATGGAAGAAAAGCTTCGTTCGATTTTCAAAAAGAAGTTTTGGGTCGGGGCAGTCTGCTTTTCTGCCATCCCGATCGCCGTAATCCTGATGTTCACCGTGTTTCTCTTATCCTATTACGAAGTGATGCCAATATTACATATGCGGACCATCCATGAAAAACTCGCACTGGTATTCTCGGTGAGCCTGCTTGTATGCGGAAGCCTCGTTGGCGTGAAACGGTTCCTTTTGCCCTATGCGCGGGATCATCGCCTCCTGAAAAACAAGGAATACCGCGTGATCGAGGGCGTGGTCCTTCGGTATGACTTCCGAGATGATGGAGGCGATCCACCCACTAAGCTGGAGATCCCCGTCATTCAGGACAGGGTGACGGGCGAAATCATGGAATTGGATCTGGGCAGTCACTTGATCCGGAACGCCTGCTACTTGATCGGCTATCTGCCAAACACGAGGATCGCTGTGATCGATAAAAGGATCTCCTAAAGAATTTGAGATGTGGCACTTTCAAAAAAGTTTTGGATCCTCCGTAATCAACCGCGAAAAAATGCGTCTATATACATGAAGACGCTTCCAACATCTCGCTTTGAAAGGAGTATCCCATGTCCTCTTTGAGATCCCGCCTTATCCTAAAATGCTGGTCTCTGTATAATTCCTGCAAGACCCGCGCAAGCAATGAAAAGGTATCCCGCACCGTGAAGATCGTACTGACCGTTCCCGTCGCGCTCTTGGGCGTTGCTCTGCTCTATGTGGGCATCGTCACGCAAGAGGAATACGATCCCGTGGGCTTTTTCACCTTTATGAGCTTCCTGCTCCTGCCGGTCCCGCTCCTCTTGGGGATGGTCTGGCTGAAAAAACTGCGAAAGGTGGCCGCGGGGATACTGGTCGGCTTCGTAGCTCTGATCTTTGTGATCAGAGGAGGGACCATGCTGCTGGACGGACCGCAAGATGACACCGTGATAGATGTGACCCCCAACATCAACACCCAAGAATACCTCCCCTTCAAATGGCCCTCCAAGATCGTTAAGCTGAAGGACGCCTCCCTTCGGTTTACAAGAAAGGACGATCTCCCCGTCATTGACGGCGCGACGGCGGCCTTCCCCGTCTACTCTGCTTTCGTTCACGCGGTCTATCCCCGCTCCACCGAGCTGTACGACGGTGTTTTCGAGTACAACAACACCGTGGGCGGCTACGAGAAGCTGGCCGAGCGCAAGACCGATATTTTCTTCGGTGCCTATCCTTCCAAGGAGCAGCTCGCGTATGCCGAGGAATGCGGTACCGCATTCGAGTTCACCCAAGTCGCTTCCGAGGCCTTCGTGTTCATTGTTCACAAGGACAACCCCATCGACAGCCTGACGGTCGAGCAGATTCGCGGTATCTATGCGGGTCGGATCACCAACTGGAAGGAGGTTGGCGGCAACGACGAACCCATTATGGCTTATCAGAGAGACAAGGGAAGTGGCAGTCAGAGTATGCTGCTCCGCTTCATGGGGGATATTCCTGTGATGGATGCCCCTACCACCGAGGTGTCGGGTATGGGAAGCCTTTTGGACGTGGTTGCCGATTACGAAAGCAGACCCGGATCCATTGGCTTCTCCTTCCGCTTCTACGTGGAGGGGATCATCAAGAATCCCGATATCAAAATGATTGCCATTGACGGTGTGGCTCCCAACGTGGAGAATATCAAGAACGGCACCTATCCTGTGGTCGCGCCCGTGTACGCTGTGACCTGGGCGGGGAACGAGAATCCCAACGTAACGCGCCTGATCGAGTGGGTGCTGTCTGAGGAAGGTCAATATATTATTGAAGAGACCGGGTACGTGGGGCTCGGCAAGTGAAACTGAAAAATACGGAGTGACTGTTCGGTCGCTCCGTATTTTTTTGCCGAGAGTGGGGAATGCTCTTACCGAAAGAATTTTTCTCCAACGGAGGCTTCCATGCAAAACACCCCGTCCCGTTACCCTGCCCTGACTGACAGTTATTCTGACAACGTCGCCCTCCTTGACCGCATCCTCCGGGTGGAGGAGAGCTTTGACCTCATCAAAAAGCCCCTGAAGGTAGGGAAGGACGAAATGACCTTGTACTACATCGACGGCTTCATCAAGGATACCGTCATGATGAAGCTCATGATGTCCTTCCTTGCCCTGGACGGCATGGATCTACCTATGGAGGGCGGAACGGGGAGCATCGGGAGCGTGACCGAGGAGACCCATACCGCTTCTGCCCTGCGGTTCTGCGCCCGCGCTCTGCCCTATGTGGAGACCGACGTCACCGACTCCACCGACACGGCAGTGGGAATGGTACTGTCGGGGGCGGCTGTCATGGTGGGATCCCCCTTTGGCCGTGCGGTAGTGGTCATCGATGCCCGTACCTATCCTGCCCGGGATACCGCCGAGCCCGAGGGGGACAAGGTCATGCGGGGCGCACGGGATGGCTTCGTGGAGACCTTGATCTTCAATACCGCCCTCATCCGCCGCCGTGTCCGTGATCCTGCTCTGACCGTGAGCTATCTGTCGGCGGGGTCATCCTCGCGGACGGATATCGCTATATGCTATATGGAAGGAAAGGCGGATTCCGATCTGGTGGACAAGGTCAAAAACAAGCTGGCGGCGGTAAAGACCGATGCGCTGGCCATGGGGCACGAATCTCTGGCGGAGGTGCTCATCAAGAGGCGGTGGTACAACCCCTTTCCCAAAATCCGCTACACCGAGCGCCCCGACACGGCGGCGGCTCAGCTCATGGAGGGGAGTGTGCTGGTGATCTGCGACACCTCCCCCCAGGTCATGATCCTGCCAACCTCCATTTTCGACTTCATGCAGGAGACCAACGACTTCTACTTCCCGCCGCTGACGGGTACCTATATCCGCATCGTTCGTCACGCGGTCTTCTGGCTGACCTTGTTTCTGACACCGACTTGGTATCTGCTCATCATGCACCCCGAATTTCTGCCCGGATGGCTTTCCTTTATTCTGCCCACCGAGACGGGGCGTATTCCCATCATTGCCCAACTGCTCCTGGTGGAATTCATGATCGACGGGCTGCGCATGGCGTCGCTGAATACACCGAGTATGCTGTCCAACTCTCTGTCGGTGGTGGGAGGGCTCATTCTCGGTGACTTCGCGGTACAGATCGGGTGGCTCATCCCCGAAGTCATCCTTTATATGGCCTTCGTGGCCATTGCTAACTTCACCCAGCGGAGCTACGAGCTGGGCTACGCCTTCAAGTTCATGCGCATGGGGCTTCTGATTCTTACCGCTATCGGTGGGTATTGGGGCTTTGGCGCGGGGCTTGTGGGTATCGTTGCCCTGTTGCTGACCAACGTCACGGTGACGGGGAAGCGGCACTACCTCTATCCCCTCATCCCCTTTGACGGTAAGGCCTTGAAATCCCTCTTTTTCCGTGTCCGCAAGGACAAGGGAGGCCGGGATGCCTGCGGGGACGGCGATTCCTGATCGTCTGTACGGGCGCGTTTCCTTTTTCTGCCGGCTCGGCGGGACTCCGTAAAGGGAGGGAGGGGGACGCGCCCGCTTTTTGCCTTTGTTTGGGGACGGCAAGGCCGTCCGAGCGGAGTTGCAGGCTCCCAAATCCCTTGCTTTTTCGGTGTCAAGACCCGAACGAATGGCTTTGACGGTTTTGTCTTGGCTTTTATGCCCAAAATCATGGGCCCGTTTTTGTTAGTGGTGAATAAATGCCGAATTCCGTCGCTTTTTGACGAAGGAGTGGAGCGGGGGTGGAGAAGAAAGTCGAGAAAAAGTATGCATTCTCAAATGTAAACATTGTGTGAATGTTTGTGAAATCCTCTTGACGAGTGGTGAAATATATATTATAATTGGGTCAAGGTGGCGAGAAGTGGGGCAAAGTGGTGGAAAATCCACGGCCCACGCTCCTGTCTGGTTCTGTAAAACGGCAAATGCTTGCCTGTGTCCAGGAAATTTCGTGAAAGGAGGAATCGCGGTATGCTGACCGGCGAATACAAGCACGCACTCGACCCAAAGAAGCGACTTTTCATCCCGGCTAAGCATCGGGAGGAATTGGGGCCTTCTTTTATCATCGTAAGAGATATTCGCGAATCCTGCCTGAAGGTTCACTCTCTCGAAAGCTGGCAAGCCTTTGTCGCACCCATTCAGAATATGCCCCGCGCACAATCTGAAAAGATCCTGCGCTTTCTGTACCGCGACGCCGTCACGGCCGAGCCCGATTCTCAGGGCCGCGTGGTGCTGAACAATACCCTCATCGAGCACGCCAAGATCGCCAAGGATGCGGTCGTGGTGGGCTGCGGCGATTACGCTGAGATATGGTCTGCCGAGGAGTACGACCGCATCATCGGCGGGGAGGACACCGACGAACTGCGCGATGCCCTTGAAGCCCTCGGTCTGTAAGCCATGGCCGAGAAAGAGAACAACCTTCAAGTCCCCGATCTTTCGGTCAACGGTACCCCCGTGGACATCGGCGGACAGATATTCGCCCATCGCTCGGTGATGCTCTATCCCTGTATGGATGCCCTGGCCATCAAGCCTGACGGGATCTACGTGGACGGCACGGCGGGCGGCGGCGGACATTCCTATGAGATCGCCAAGAGACTCGACAAGGGTCTTTTGATCGCCATAGACCAGGACGAGGCGGCCATCAAGGCGGCTTCGGCTAAATTAGCTCCGTTGGGAGAACGTGCCCGCGTGGTACGCAGTAACTTCCGACACGTTGCTGACGTGCTGGATACGCTGGGGATCAGCAGGATCGACGGTATCCTCCTCGACCTTGGCGTTTCTTCCTATCAATTAGACACCCCCGAGCGGGGATTTTCCTACATGGCTGACGCACCCCTGGATATGCGCATGGATGCACGGGCCGAAAAGACCGCCTATGACGTGGTCAACACCTACAGCGAGCACGATCTGCGCCGTATCCTTTTTGACTACGGCGAGGAGAAATTCGCTCCCCGCATTGCCTCCCGCATCGTACAAGCGCGGGCGGACAAGCCCATTGAGACCACCGGCGAGCTGACGGCTCTCATCAAGGCGGCCATTCCGGCGGCGGCCAGAGACGGAGGCCATCATCCCGCCAAGCGTTCCTTCCAGGCCATCCGCATTGAGGTGAATTCCGAGTTGGACGTGATCCGTCCCGCCTTGGAATCGGCCATGAAGCGGTTGAATCCCGGCGGCCGCATGGCGGTCATTACCTTCCATTCCCTGGAGGATCGCATTGTCAAGCAGACCTTTTCGGATATGGCGAGCGGCTGTACCTGCCCTCGCGGGCTTCCCGTTTGCGTGTGCGGTAAGACCCCTTCGGTGAAGGTGGTGTCGAAAAAGCCTGTTCTGCCCGATGCCGAGGAGCTGGAGGTCAATCCCCGCTCCCGGTCGGCCAAGCTCCGCGTGGCGGAGAAATTATAAATCGAAGCTTCATTCGGCATATGCCGAGACTACATACAAATCTACAGAAAGGAACGTCGGCTATGGAACATGAGTACAAGCGGGACGAGCGTCTTGCGGGCGAGCGGTTTGCCATCAGCCACGGGGGAAGCTCCGCGCGCGTGGTGCGCGAGGACGAGATCGACCCTGCTGAGCTGCGGCGCAAGCAGGCCGAGGATCGCGGAAGTGAAACCCGATACATAGATATGTTCTGTGAGCGGTACCGTGATCGCGGTATCGCGGGGCGCGTCCATGCGGATGCCGCCAGGCAGGAAAAGAAGGAGGCACTCACCAGAGCCAAGGCCCCCGGAGCCTATATCGGAGCCGACGAGCTGGCTGCCAAGGAAAAGAAGCTGGACAATTACCGTACCGGCCGAAGCGACGGTAAGCCTTATATGACGGTAGATGATTTCGCCCGTTACTACCACGACCAGAGAGGCTACAAGTTCCCTCAGTACCGCGCCGCTACCGACGAGGAGCGCATTGCGGCTGTCAAGGCAGTGGCTCCTGTCAAGGAAGCGAGGGTCGAACAGCCAAAAAAAGCCGTTTGGCTTACTGATACGGACAAGCTCCCTGCCCCTATGGCTAAGCTGATGCAGAAGCCCTTCTTCGTCAAGCTCAACGAGTGGGCGCAGGAGACCTTCCCCCGCGAAGGAGAGCTGCGGATCGAGACCCGTCCCGTGGGCGGCTTCCGTTCCCGCCGTGTTCCTGTGGGTCTGGTTGCCGCGCTTGTCACGGTGCTGGTGTCCATGTCCGCGGTCATCACGAGCACGGTGTCGGTAAGCCAGGCTACGCGTGAGCTGAGCCAGATGAAGCAGTCCTATGCGGAGATGAAGGAGCTCAACGGCGAGCTGGAGGATCAGCTCGACCTCAAGAACGATATGCTGGCCATTGAGGATTACGCCTCGAACGAGCTGGGCATGGTTCATGAGAAATATCTGAACGGCGAATATCTGACCGAGGAGAAGGAGGACAGCCTGGAGATCCTGGACGAGGATCGAGACGGCGGAAAGAAGGGGCTTGCATGGCTTCTTTCGGCCTTCGGAATCGGGGACTGACACCGTCAGACAGGCATAATGTGCGGCAGGGTGACATACCCTTACAAGGGACGCTCCTGACCCTGGCGGCTTATGCCCGCAGTATACAAAACAGTTCAGGCGGCGTGTGTCATACTCGCCGCCTTGTATTTTTTTCGGATGTAAGGCATCCCATTTGACCGAAAGGAGGTCTCGCTGTGAAGCAACCCACCCATACACCCACCGATACCGGCACGGTCAAGCGGGCCGGTGTGATCGGCATCATCATTGCCGCCGCTTTGCTGTTCTTGCTGGTGAGGATACTCATGCTCCAGACCGTGGGCTATGAAAAATACCGCGACAAGGTGCTCAACCAGATCACCACCGAGGCAGAGGTGATTGCCGAGCGGGGCAAGATCTACGACCGCAACGGCGTGCTCCTGGCCACCAGCGTGACCACCTACCGCGTTTTCATCGCTCCCCGCATCATCGCGCAGGTATCCGAGGAGCAGGGGCTGAAATACGACGTCCTCATTGCCACCGAGCTGACGGATATTCTGGACGTGGACTACGACTACATCCTTAAGCAGACCACCTATACCAAGTACCTGGACCGTACCCTGGCCCGCAACGTGGATGAGGAGGTGGCCAAGCAGGTGCGCAAGGTCATCCAGGATAATGACCTGGAGGACATGGTCTTTTTGCAGGCGGGAACCACCCGCTACTATCCGGGCGGTACCCTGGCTTGCCACGCTCTGGGCTTTACGGGAAGCGACGGCGCAGGGCAATACGGCCTGGAATTGCAGTACAACAGCATCCTGGCCGGTACCAATGGCCGCTACATCACCGCCCGCGATTCCCACGGAAACGAAATGCCCTACGAGTATCAGAGCTACATCGAGGCGCAGGATGGTCATTCCATCATCACGACCCTGGATATCAATATTCAATCTGCCCTGGAGGAGCAGCTCCGTACCGCCTACATCGAATCGGGCGGACAGAACCGCGCCACGGGCATGGTCATCGACGTGCAGACGGGAGAGCTCCTGGCACAGGCTACCTATCCGGATTTCGATCTCAATCATTCCCGCGAGCTCAACGACTACGACAAGGCCGTCCTGGGGGCTTCGGGCTTTTCCGCTGACAGTGAGGAGTACGCCAAGCTCAAGCAGGAGCTCCAGCTGACCACCTGGTCCAACAAGGCGGTCACCGAGGTCTATATGCCCGGTTCCACTTTCAAGATCGTCACCGCCTCCATGGCCTACGAGGAGAATCTGGTGAATCCCACTGAGACCTTCTACTGTCCCGGCCATTACTATCCCCTGGAGGGCTCCAAGATCAAGATTCACTGTCACAAAACTACGGGACACGGCTCCCAGACCTTCGCCGTGGGACTTCAGAACTCCTGCAACCCCGTTCTCATGATGATGGGTGCCCGTATTGGCCGCGAGCGGTTCTACAATTACTTCCGTGCCTTCGGATATCTGGAAAAGACGGGGATCGATCTGCCCGGCGAGGGTACCTCCATCTTCTATCAGGAGTCGGCCTTCTCCGAGCTGGATCTGGCCACGGCCTCCTTCGGTCAGAATTTCAAGGTCAGCCCCATCCAGCAGCTCATGGCGGTCACCGCCGTGGCCAACGGCGGGTATCTGCTGACCCCCCGCATGGTCAAGGAGGTGGTGGACAGCGAGGGCAATACCGTCACCGCCTATTCTACCTCGGTCAAGCGTCAGATCATCTCCACCGAGACGGCGAAGAAGCTGTCTGCGGTTTTAGAGGGCGGTGTTTCGGGCGGAGCGGGTGCCAAGAACGCCTACGTCGCAGGCTACCGTGTAGCCGCCAAGACGGGCACCTCCGAGAAGATCGACAAGAAGAACGAGACCGGTAAGGAATACTACATCTGCTCCTGCGTGGGCTTCGCGCCCGCCGACGACCCCGAGATCGCCGTCATCATTCTGGTGGATGAGCCCACTAAGGGGGTTCTGTACGGCAGTACGGTAGCCGCGCCTTATCTGGCCAACGTCATGCGGGACGTTTTGCCCTATCTGGGTGTGGAGGCCGTTTACACCGACAAGGAGCTGGCCAACATGGCGGTGGAGGCTCCCTCTTTGGTGAACTGGTACGCCAGCGTAGCCAAGTCTCAGGCCGAGTCCATGGGCTTTGAGGTGGAGATCGTAGGCAGCGGTTCCGTGGTCAAGTCCCAGGTCCCCGCTCCCCGCACTCTGATGGAATCCCACAACGCCAAGATCATTCTGTACACCGAGTCGGATATGGAAAAGACCACCGTGACCATGCCCGATCTGTCGGGTAAGACCGCCGTGGCCGCCAACGAGATCCTCGCCAACTTTGGGTTGAATATCCGCATCGCGGGAACCAATAATTACATGAGCGGCTCGGGTGCGGTGGCTGTGGCCCAGTCCCATGCGCCCGGCAGTGAGGTGGAGCGAGGGACGGTCATTACCGTGACCTTCCGCAATCAGGATGCGGACGATATTGCGCAGGAGTGAGATCCCCGAAAACGAGCAAATCCCACCCGCTCCAATGGTAAAACCCAGGATGTAAAATCAACGCTTCCCATGGAGAAGGCTATGTGTTTACATCCCGATTTCCTGTCCCTGCAAGCCCTTTTGACCGAGGCCGAGCTTCCGATGCCTACGGGCGATGCGTCGGTTTCGGTCAAGGGCATTTCCTCGGATTCCCGCAAGGTGACCGAGGGCGATCTGTTCGTCGCCATCGACGGGCTTCATACCGATGCCCGCGCCCATATTCCCGATGCCATCGCCCGTGGGGCGGTTGCGGTGGTCTGCGAGGCTTATGAGGACATGACCGACCTCGGTGTTCCTCTCGTTACCGTCTCCAATGCCCGCGCGGCTCTGGCGCGGCTCTATGACGCCCGATACGGCCATCCCGCGCGGAAGCTCCGCCTGGTGGCGGTTACGGGCACCAACGGAAAGACCAGCGTGTCCACCATGCTGTATACCATCCTCCGCGCCTCGGGGGTTCCCTGCGGACTGATCGGAACGGTGGGGTGCCGCTCCACGGCGGGGGACGCCATCCTTTGTGGGCCGGACGGCTCGCCCTACAGCGGTATGACTACCCCCGATCCCGCCGAGCTGTACACGCTCCTGGCCCGCATGGCCGCCGATGCACCCCCGGACAGTCCCCATCCGCCCACCGTGGTGATGGAGGTCACCTCACACGCCCTTTTGCTGGGACGGGTTGCGCCTTTAACGTTTGAACTGGGGATCTTTACCAATCTGACTCCCGAGCATATGGATCTTCACGGCACCATGGAGGATTACTACGCCGCCAAGCGGAGTTTGTTCGAGGTCTGCCGTGAGGCGGTGGTCAACGCCGACGACCGCTACGGACGCAGGCTTCTCTCCGAGCCGCTTCCCCTCCATCACTATCACATCTGCCACGCCGACGGGGCGCAGGCCGCCATATCCGACCGCATCTGCCCTGCGGGGGAGGGAGGTTGTACCCGCCTCTACGCCGAGCAGGTGAAGCTTTTGGGGGAGGACGGAGTTGCCTTCAAGCTCACCTCTCCGGGGGTTCGCCTCCGTCTCCGCTGTCCCGTCCCGGGGGATTTCACGGTTATGAATGCCTTGGAAGCCGCCTCGGCTGCTCTGGCGTTGGGGGCTGATCCTACCGCCATCCGTGATGCGCTTGCCCATTTTGCCGGGGTCCCGGGGCGTATGGAGCGGGTCAGACTCCCCGAAACCGATATTCCGTTCTCGGTGTTCATCGACTTTGCCCACACCCCCGACGCGCTGGAGAGCTTGCTCCGTACCGTTCACGGCTTCCGTCGGCGGGGACAGCGCATGGTGCTGGTGTTCGGGTGCGGCGGCGACCGCGACCGCTCCAAACGCAAAATTATGGCCCGCATCGCCTCCCGCATGGCCGATTCATTGGTCATTACCTCCGACAACAGCCGTTCTGAGAATCCTGCCGATATCATTTCGGATATTCTTTTGGGGGTGGATAAGGAGAGTGAGTTCGCGGTGGTGTCTGACCGCGCCGAGGCGATTCGGTACGCCGTGAAGCACGCCCGCGCGGGGGACATCATCCTGCTGGCGGGGAAGGGGCATGAAAACTATGAAATCGACCGCAGAGGGAAGCATCCCTTCTGCGAAAAGGATATCGCGGTACAGGCCGCGAAGGAATTTCATTCCGACTAATGGGGTGGGTACGCTCCCCCGCCATCCTTTGAAAGGCAGGCTGCTGTTATGAAGATCACCTTAGCGACACCTCTGGCCCTCCATACCCTGGCCGCCATGGCGGGGGGAGAGCTGTTTCTGTACGGTACGTCCGAGCAGGCCGCCGTCACCCACATCTGCACCGACTCCCGCGAGGCCGATGGGAAAACCCTGTTTTGCGCCATCCGCGGGGAGCGGGTGGACGGACATAGCTATATGGGCAAGGCCGCCGAGCTGGGCGGTATCGCCTTTCTCTGCGAGCGTATCCCCGATCCTCTGCCCTCCCCTGCCTGTGCCTTCATCGTGGTGAAGGACACCGTGAAAGCCCTTTCCGCGCTGGCTCTTTCCCGCCGCGAGGGAGAAATGAGGTCTCTGCCCGCCGTGGCTATCACGGGGAGTGTGGGCAAGACCACCGCCAAGGAAATGGTTGCCGCCGTTCTGTCGGCGGGCAAATCGGTTTTCAAGAAGGACGGCAATTTCAACAGTACCATCGGGCTCCCGTTGTCCTTTATGGAGATCCCCGCCGACATCGAATGCGCCGTTCTGGAGATGGGCATGAGCAGTCGGGGCGAGATCGCCGCCATGACGCAGGCGGTCAGGCCGAATATCGCCCTTATTACCAATATCGGTTCCTCCCATCTGGAATACCTCGGTACCCGCGAGAACATCGCCCGCGCCAAGCTGGAGGTCGCACGGGGGCTTTGCGAGGGCGGTACTCTGCTCATCAACGGTGATGAGCCTTTGCTGGCTGGGCTGGGGCAGGATTTTACCGAGGACAGACCCATCATCCCCGAGGGCATCCGTGTCCTGCGCCTGTCCCTGGCGGGGGCGGAGAATGCCGACTATCAAGCAAGCAACATCACCTTCCGCGACGGCGGCATGGTCTTTGATCTGACCACCCCTGACGGGGTGTGGCGCGGTCTGTATATTCCTGCCGTGGGTCAGCATTTTATCTGGGCGGGGGGCTTTGCCGCCGCTGTGGGTCAGCTTATGGGGCTTCACGAGGGACAAGTCCGCGAAGGCCTTGCCTCTTACCGACCGGCCGCCATGAGACAGAATATCCGTAGAATCGGCGGCATCACGGTCATGGAGGACTGCTACAACGCCGCGCCCGAGTCCATGAAGGCCGCCCTGTCGGCTCTCTCGCTGATCGCGGGAAGTCACCGCCGCGTCGCGGTGCTGGGGGATATGAAGGAGCTGGGAGAGGATACCGTAGCCCTGCATCGCTCGGTGGGGGAGTTCGCCGCCGAGGGCGGACTGGACCTGCTGATTACGGTGGGTGAGCTGGGGGCCGAGATCGCCGCGGGTGCCAAGGAGGCGGGCATGAATCCCGATACCATCCGTATCACGGGCGGGAAGGATACCTACGAAGCCACCGCCACCTATCTGAAATCCATCCTCCGCGAGGGGGACCACGTCCTGTTCAAGGCCAGCCGCTCCATGGCTCTGGAGACGGTGGTGGAGGCGCTGACCGCCGGACTCAACACCTGAACACATTCAAAAAATACGCACGAAAAGGAAAGGAACACGGTATGCACGAGTTTTATCAAACCAATTTTTACATCATCCTGGGCATCATGGCGGCGGCCGCCTTCGGGCTGACCCTGCTCTTCGGACGTATCGCGCTCCCCATCCTCCGCGCCAAAAAGGCGGGACAGCCCATCAATGAGTACGTCACCGCCCACCAGTCCAAGGCAGGCACACCCACCATGGGCGGCATATCCTTTGTCCCCGCCTTCCTGGCGGTCATGCTGGCCTTCTGCGTCTACTTCGTGATGACCTACGGCACCTACTGGGCCTTTGAGTTGATCCCCGTGGCTTTGGTCTGCCTGTACGGTCTGGCTCACGCCGCCATCGGCTTCGTGGACGACTACTTCAAGCTTCTCCGCCGCCATAATGAGGGTCTGACCGAGAAGCAGAAGCTGGTATTGCAGGTCACCGCCGCCGCCGCCTTCGTGGCCATGATGGCCATCACGGACAATCTGGAGACCGCCCTCCACATCCCCTTCACCGAAATCTACTGGGAGCTTGGCTGGTTCGCCTATCCCGTCTATCTCCTTGTCATGGTGGGCTTCGTCAACGCCACCAACATCACCGACGGACTGGATGGCCTGGCCTCCTCGGTCTGCGCCACCGTGGCGGCCTTCATCGTAGCCTTTTCCGTGGCTGAGTGGTATTTGATCTCGGACGGCACCACCGATATGGTGGGCTTCATGGGCGCAGCCCTGTTCGGCTGTGTCATCGGCTTTCTCGTGTACAATCACCATCCCGCCAAGATGTTCATGGGGGACACGGGCTCTCTGTTCCTGGGCGCCGTTATCATGGGCTGTGCCATCATGGCGGGGGAGCTGCTCCTCTTCGTGCTGGCGGGACTGATGTTCGTCATAGAGATGCTGTCCAGCTTCATCCAGATCATTGGCTACAAGCTGACCAAAAAGCGTATCTTCAAAATGGCTCCCCTCCACCACCACTTTGAGAAGTGCGGCTGGAAGGAGACCGATATCGTCTGGCTGTTCACCCTCGTCTCCCTGGTGTTCTGCGCTACGGCGTGGCTGGGGAGATAAGAGACGGCCCAAAATCCCAATCCACAGGAAAGTGAGGTGAGATCCCGTGAAGTGGCAATTCCCCCGCAGGGTCGCGGATAAGACCCGCGAGCTGTTTGGTAAGGTCAAGAAGAAGGCCTCCCGCTATTCCTTCGACAAGGAGGGGGTGAAACGTCTGGGTGAGGACGTGGAGCAGGGCTTGAACGTCCTGGGGGATCGTCTGGACACCGCTATTGAGCCGAACGACCCCATTTATACCGAGCCTGTCCATCGCAAGCCCGTTGAAAATAAGGCGGAACAGGTGCTCACCCGTGGCCCCGTGGACTACTATTTCCTGTTCATCGTGGTCGCCCTCTGTCTCTTCGGCGCGGTCATGGCCTTCTCGGCCAGCTCGGTCTACGCCGCCCAGTACCACGACGACCCCGCCTACTACGTCAAGCGGCATCTGATCTACCTGGTTCTCGCCGCCGCCGTGACGGTGCCCTTCGTCTGGAAGGCGCGCCCCTGGTTCTGGCGTTTCTTCGGGGTAGCCTCCTACGCCCTTTCGGTGGTGCTTCTTCTGCTGGTGTTGGTGATCGGCTCCAGCTACGGCTCGGGAGCGACCAGATGGATCCAGTTGGGTCCCATCTCCATCCAACCCTCCGAGATCGCCAAAATGGCGGTCATCCTCTGCATCGCCCTCATCATGAGCAAGTACGAGCGCATGATCCAAAACCGCCAGAAGTTCGGCGGACAGTTCCGCTACGGTGTGCTGTACCCCATGATGGTGTTCGGCTTTATCTGCGTTCTGGTCATGCTGGAGCATCATCTGTCGGGTATCATCATCATTGGTCTCATGGGTCTTGTCACCATGTACATCGGCGGAACCGACAAGAAATGGTTCCTCTGGCTCTTCGCCATCGGGGGAACAGCGGTGATCCTGGTGCTTTTGGTGTCGGATTACGCCATGCTCCGCGTCACCACCTGGCTCAACATTGAAAACGTAGACCCTCTTGGCTCGGCCTGGCAGACCCTCCAGGGATTGAACGCCATCGGCTCGGGCGGCTTCTTCGGCCGCGGTCTGGGCAACAGCCAGCAGAAGTACGGCTACGTCTCCCAGCCCCAGAACGACTTCATCTTCACCATCGTCTGCGAGGAGCTGGGCTTTGTCGGTGCGCTGGCCGTGGTCCTGCTCTTTGGTCTGCTGGTCTGGAGAGGCTTCCGTATCGCCGCCAAGGCTCCCGACAAGTTTTGCTCCATCGCGGTCTACGGTCTCATCGCCAAGGTCGCCTTGCAGACCATTCTGAACATTGCGGTGGTGACCAATTCCATTCCCAACACGGGTATCGCCCTGCCCTTCTTCTCCTCGGGCGGCACGTCGCTGATCTTGCAGATCTTTGAAATGGGGATCATCCTGTCGATCTCGCGGTATTCTTATCAGAAGAGGTAAATTGGGGTTTATCGGGGAGCGGGGGAACGGCCTCCGGCGGCTTAGAACCTTTTTGAAAAAAGGTTCTAAGAACTCCAAAAACTTTGAAAAAGCATTGATAAATAAGATTATTATTTAAAAGTTTTGGGGATTCTTAAGGGACTTTTTCAAAAGTCCCTTAAGCGGGTCCCGCCAAGCTTGCTCGGCATGCAGTGCCCTGGCCGACAAACCCAAATTTGAACCTATGAAAGGAGCGCCACACCATGCGCATTCTCATGACAGGCGGCGGCACGGCGGGACACGTCAATCCTGCCCTGGCCATCGCCGCTACTCTGAAAGAAAAGCATCCCGACGCCGAGATCGCTTTTGTGGCCTCGGCTCAGCCTCGCGATAAGGCGGTGGATCTGGTACCCAGAGCGGGGTACCCCCTTCATACCCTTCACATCCGAGGCCTGGCGCGGCCGTACTGGTCGCCGTCCAATATCAAGCTCCCTTACCTGATGGTCAAGTCCCGCCGAGAGGCGGCATCCCTCATCCGTGATTTTATGCCCGATCTCATCGTGGGCACGGGAGGATTTGCCTGCTGGCCGCTGTGCAGTATGGGCAGGAGGATGGGGATTCCCACCGTCCTCCACGAGTCCAACGCCCTGCCCGGCAAGGCGGTATTGCAGCTGAAAAACAGCGTTGACCTCATCCTGGTCAATTTCGAGGACACCATCCGCCGCCTGGACGGGGAAGGGAAGCACAGCACCGCCATCCGGGTGGGCAATCCCATGATGCCCGGCTTTGCCACCGTCTCCCGCGAAGAGGCGAGACAAAGGATAGGACTTACTTCCAACGAACTGTACATCCTCTCCTTTGGCGGGAGTCTGGGGGCTGAGTACGTCAACGACGCCGTGGTACGCCTGGCCGCCGAGCTGGCAGCGGATCCCCGCGTCAAGCTCATCCACGCCGCCGGCAAGCGGGACTACGACCGCATCCGCGCCGATTGGGACAAAACTTCTGCCGGTAAGTGCGGGCGGATGGCTCTTGTGGACTATATCTACGATATGCCGATACAAATGGCCGCCGCAGATCTGGTCATCTCACGGGCGGGCGCTATGTCCATCTCCGAGTTGGCTCTGACGGGAAAGGCTACGGTGTTCATCCCCTCCCCCTACGTCGCCGAGAATCACCAGTACAAGAACGCTATGGCTCTGGTGGATCGGGGCGCGGCGGTCTGCGTGGAGGAGCATACCCTGACCGAGGGGGCTCTGACCGCGCAGGTCAAGGCCCTCATTGAAAACACCGCCAAGCGCGCCGACATGGAGCGCCGCATTCGGGATTTCGCCTGCCCCGACGCAAACGAGCAGATCTACGCGCGCCTGAAAGGGCTTATGAAGCCGTAAGACTACTCAAATCACAAAAGGAACAAGATTATGAAAAGAATTCGGATCCCCCGTCCTCCGAAGCACCGCAGCTTTTCCGAAAAATTCAGTAAAGACGCGGTCCCCTTCGGGAGCGGGGAAAAGCACGCACCGCCCGATTACGGTTCGGTTCCGCTCCTTTTGCTCTGTATGCTGGGAACCGTCCTTCTAACCGTTGGGGTTTTGTTTCTGGGGAAGCTCTGGAAGGTTGAGACCGTGACCGCCGAGGACGGAAAATACTATACCGCCGCCGTGGTGTTGTATAGCGCAGGCATCGAGGCAGGAGACGAGATGCTGGGCTTTGACGGCTTTGCGGTGGCTCGGGAGCTGAAAAAACAGCTTCCTCTGCTGGATCAGGTCAAGGTGCGCAAGCATCTGAACGGCTCGGTATCGGTGCGCTTTACCGAGGTGGAGTCCCTGTACTACACCTGCCACAATCAAAACTACTACATTGTGAACGCCGAAACCCGTGAGGTCCTGTCCGTATCCGCCAAGCCCGACGAGGCCAGGCGGGTGGGGGCTGTTTATCTGGGGCTGCCCGCGTGCACCCGTGTTCGCGTGGGTGAGGAGCTGAGTTTTGTGAACCTTCCATATGCTCCCGAGACCGATGCCCCCGAAATATCCACCTATGAGCTGGAGACCGATGAGCCGGAGAAGGAGAACGCCTACGTTTTCGAGTTCGTGGAGACCCTGATGGGCTCCGCTCTGTCTGAACGGGTAGTGGGGATGGAGCTGGGGGATCGCTTTGAGCTGTGGCTGGTGCTGCGGGGAGGGATCCGCATCCGTGTCGGCACCATGGACGAGCTGGAGAGAAAGCTGACGGTGGCTGACCGCGCTTTGCAGGACCAGGCGCAGAGCGGTGCTTACCCGACCGGGCTACCCATTCTGGTGGATGTTTCGGATCCTGCCCGCATCATTTACCGCGTATCTCCCGAAATCGAGCTGCCCGATTGGGCGTTGCAGCTCCCTTCCTGACCGTCATGCCTCCTCATCGTCCGCGACAGATGCGCTTTTGGATGGGGAATATGTAAATTTTTCATAAACTTCTGAAAAACTATTGCATTTTCCGTCGAAAAGATATATTATATAGGTATGGTGTACGCTCCTGCCCGAAAACGGCGGGAAGGGACGCCGCGAAGCCCTTGGACGGGGGTCAAGGCGTCCATACATGACGAAAAGATTTTCGGGAGGAAGAAAAACATGACCTTTGAACACGATGATACCTATGAGTCCGGCGTAAATATCAAGGTGATCGGCGTCGGCGGTGGCGGAAATAACGCTGTCAACCGTATGATTAACGGCAACATCAAGGGCGTTGAGTTTGTTGCCATCAATACCGACCGTCAGGTCCTCCGCCGTTCCGATGCTTCCATGCAGCTGGTCATCGGCGAGAAGCTGACCAACGGCTTTGGCGCAGGTGCCAATCCCCAGATCGGTGCAAGAGCCGCTGAGGAGTCCATTGAGGATATCAAGGCTCTTCTGGATGGCACCGACATGGTCTTCATTACCGCCGGTATGGGCGGCGGCACCGGTACGGGAGCCGCTCCCGTGGTGGCTCGTGTGGCTCACGAGATGGATATTCTCACCATCGGTATCGTGACCAAGCCCTTTGGCTTCGAGGGGAAGCGCCGTATGGATCAGGCTCTGGCCGGTATCGCTGAGCTGAGCCAGTACGTGGATTCCCTGGTGGTCATCCCCAACGAGCGTCTGAAGCAGGTTACCGATACCCGCATCACCCTCCAGAACGCCTTTGAGGTGGCTGACGGTGTGCTGGCTCGCGGTACTCAGAGCATTTCCGACCTCATCAGCGTTTCTGCCTTCATCAACCTGGACTTTGCCGATGTTTGCTCGGTCATGAAGAATGCCGGCCACGCGCACATGGGTGTGGGCTCCGCCACCGGTAAGGACAAGGCAGAGCTGGCCGCCAAGGCCGCCATTTCCAGCCCCCTGCTGGAGTCCTCCATCACGGGTGCTCACGGTATCCTCATCAACATCACCGCATCTCCCGACGTCGGTTTGGAGGACGTGGATGTGGCTTCCAGCCTGATCGCCGCCGAGGCCGCTCCCGATGCCAACGTTATCTGGGGTGTCAACTTTGACAACGAGCTGGAGGATGAGATGCGCATCACCATCATCGCCACCGGCTTCGATAATCAGAAGAGCATGAACAGACCCGCCGCCGCTCCTGTGGCCGCTCCTGCTCCTGCCGCCGCCGAGGCTCCCAAGGCTGAGCCCAAGGCCGCTCCCAAGACCGAGGCTCCCAAGCGCGAGAAGCCCAAGTCCTCTGCTGACGAGGAGCTGGACCGCTTGATGAAGGAGTTCGGTACCCCTAAGAAGAAGAAGATCAACCGTTGATCGGTTTGGTCTCCCGCATAAACGGTGCTTTCGTATGGAAGCACCGTTTTTTCTCGCTGTTCTACGGTGCGGGGATTTTTTGCTTTCATTTCGTGCTATTCAGCACATTGTCAATTTCGATTTCAAATTCAATTCACACAAATTTTAAAAAAGGGGTTGACAAAATGCATAAATCGTTGTATAATGTGAATAATGCGCAGGAAATGCGCTAAATGAATCGAGGTATACGATGTACACTGACAAGACCATTGTCTGCAAGGATTGCGGACGCGAATTCGTTTTCTCCGCCAGCGAGCAGGAGTTCTACGCCGAGAAGGGCTTCGAGAACGAGCCCCAGAGATGCCGTGATTGCCGCAACGCCCGTAAGGCTCAGCGCGGTCAGGCTCCTACCCGCCAGATGTTCGACGCTACCTGCGCCAACTGCGGCAAGGAGTGCAAGGTTCCCTTCGAGCCTCACGACGACCGTCCCGTATATTGCAGCGAGTGCTTCCAGAACAGAAACAACTGATTTGTGAGCATAGATCGGCCAAACGCGATAACACCTCCTTTAGGGGGTGTTTTTCGTTTATGCGGTTCACTCTTCGCGCTTGCGGGCCCTTTTGCCGCGTGCCAGCAGAGAAGGAAGCCCCGTCACCACCAGCATCCCGCCAAAGAGCTTTCTGAGCAGACCCGCATTCAGTATTCGGACGAGGTAGGATCCGGCTAACGCTCCGGGAATGGCACAGGCCACCAGGAAGAGCACGACCCGAACGGGGATCTTGCGGCTGCGGATATGGAGCAGGAGGGCGGCTCCCGCTGAGAGCAGGAAGAAGAGCAGATTGATGGCCTGCGCCTCGGGCTGAGCGTATCCCGCCACCAGGGTCAGATACAGCACGAAAATGCCTGCGCTTCCGATCCCCAGACCCGATAGTACGGCAGAGAGGAAGGCAGCGAGAACAGTGAGCAGAACAGAGGTGGGCATGGGGGACTCCTTTACATGGATTGCATTACAATATCATCCGCACGCCCGATGCCACTACCAGGGCTGCGAAAAGCTTTTTTAAGACGCGGTCGGGGAGTTTCCCAAGCAGCTTTGCCCCCAGAAGCCCGCCCAGGGCGGCGGGGAGGACCAGAAGGAGCAGGAGGGACGGGGAGGTTCGGATGCCGTTCAGCCAATAGAACACCCCCGAGACCCCCGATACGGGGAGCATGACCGCCAGGGCGGTGGCGAGGACGTCGCGGCGTTCGTGGTAGAGACCCAACCGGACGGCGGGCGGGTAGAGCCGGGCGGGGGGTGTCAGACGGGGAAGGATCGCCACCAGAAGTATGCCTCCCGCTGCGCCCAAGAGCCCGTTGAGCAGTCCCGCGCCAAAGCCAGCCAGGGCGAGAAGGAGCCAGGGGAGGGGATGACGAGCAGTAGGATTCATGGGAGCCTCCTTGTGGAATACTGTCGAATTTCTCCGGACAAATTCGCGGATATTGTTGGAAAAGTTATAAAATCCCCTTGCATTCAAGGGGGTTTTGTGGTATACTATAATGGAATATTTCAATTCATTCTTCGGGCGGTGTCGAAGAGACGCATCGCGTTCCTTGTCCATAGTGTGTCCCCCACAGAAAGGATATAGCCGCCTCGTTTGCCATAAATATTTTCCAATGAACAGGAGGTTTCAGCATGGCCGAATCCAATAACCGTAAAAAGACCCCCGCCAAGGCGACGGGCTCTGCCGCAAAGAGATCCGCGACAGGGCGCACGGGTACCTCCGGCGGGAAAAGCGGCACCGTGACCGTCACCGCCGCTTCTAAGGCTCCCGCCAAATCCCAAAACAAAAAGAAAAATACAACGGTGAAATCCACCGCCGCCGCAAGAAAGCCCGCTTCGGGGAAGCTCGCTTCGGGGAAGCCCGCTTCAGGGAAGCCCGCCAAGGGGAAGGGCGACGAAGCTCAGCAGGCGGCCAAGCTCAAGCGCAGGAGCAGCTTTTCGGAGCAGTTCATGCCCTACATATGGGGCGGTCTGGCCTTGATTTTTGCGGTCTGTCTTTTGCTGAACGCCATCGGCGGTGCAGAGAAGCCCGAGGATCATCTGATGGGCTATGTCGGCTTCTATCTCAGCCAAGCTCTGTTCGGGTGTTTTGGCTGGTCTGCGTACTTGATCCCGCTGGTCTTTGTGAATCTGGCCGTCTTCTGGCGGCGTTACTGCGAGGAGCGGCTGGTGGCTGTCAAGGTGGTTCTGTCGATCCTGTTCATGGTCATGCTCTCGGCGGTCATCCACGTGGGGGTCTGTACATCGAACAAAGACCTCGCTACAGTCTATACGCCCTCCTATCTTTTCCGTACCGGCGCGACCTTTGAGAGCGGCGGCGTGGTGGGCGGTGTGGTCGGCAACCTGCTCTATACGGGGCTGAAGCTCCCCGGAACCGTGGTGCTGGCTGTGGTGACTCTGCCGCTCATCCTGATGATGCTGGTGGGCGTAACCCCGGCTTACGTATTCAGTAAGCTCCGCGACGCGATCAAGGCGAAGCGGGAGCAGGCCGCCGAAAGACGGGAGATCCGCCGGGAAGAAGAAGAAGCGGAGGCGGAGGCCAAGCGTAAGGCGGCCATCTCGGAATCCTACCGCGAAAAGCGGGCAAAGCTGGATGCCGAGGATCGCCGTGATGAAACCGACACCGTCGAGCCTGATGAGACCGTCGAGCCCGATGAGACCGTCAAGTCCGAGGCTAAGCCCGGCCGTCGGACCGGACGCCGCACCGTGCTGGTGGACGCCGATACCGGAGAGATGCTGGACGGGCCTGAGGACACCAAGGGAACCCTCTCGGAGGAAACGGAGGCCTCTGCCCCTCCGCCGCCCGAGGAGGACGACCGCGAGGAGCTCACGTCCCTGCCCTTCCATGAGCCCGCCGCGACAAGCCCCCGACGGGAGACCGCCCCGCTTGTTGCCGACGAGGATGGCGAGGAATGCTCCGACGAAGAGGACGGCTTTGTGGACAAGCCCTTTGCGGCCGAATCCCGACCTGCCCGCCGCGCGGAAAGCCGCCTGTATGCCGATGATGAGCCCGCATTCTATGACGGAGATATGGAATCTATGGCGACCGATCTGGAGGAGGAGGCAGAGGATGAGCTTGAGCCTGCCGTCCCGGAGGTACCCACCGAGCCCTCTGACGAAACCGAGCTGACCTCCGCTGAGAATCAGCCCGCCGCAGGACAGTATTCGGTGGTTTATTCAGCCGAGCAAAAGCCTGCCGACGGCGTCATGGTCACCATCAATAAGCAGGAATACGCCGCCGTCGCCGAGTCGGGGCTTTCGGAGGAGGAGCTGGTGCTGTCTACCGCCCACGACGCGGCCGAGCTTCCCGCCGAGCCTGCGCGGGAATACCTGTTCCCCTCTGTGGATATGCTGACCAAGGGAAGCACCCGCTACGAGGCCAACGATGCCGAGATCGCTGAGAACACCCGTCTGCTCCGCGAGGTGCTGGAGAGCTTCCACATCCGCGTCAAGGAGATCTCCTGCTCCTGCGGTCCTACCATCACCCGCTTTGAGGTTAAGCCCGATACGGGTATCCGCGTTCGCTCCATCGCTAATCTGGTGGACGATATCGCCATGAACCTGGCCAAGGCAGGCGTGCGTATCGAGGCACCTATCCCCGGCAAGGCCGCTGTGGGTATCGAGGTGCCCAATGCTGAGCCCGCCACCGTCTACTTCCGCAACATCCTGGAGACTCCCGAGTTCCGCAATCACAAGAGCCGCATCGCCGCCTGCCTGGGTGCCGACGTCTCGGGCCGTCCCGTGATCCTGGATATCAACAAGATGCCTCACCTGCTCATCGCGGGTGCTACGGGTATGGGTAAGTCGGTGTGCATCAATTCCATCGTCATGAGTATCCTCTACAAGGCCAAGCCCGACGAGGTCAAGCTCATCCTCATCGACCCTAAGAAGGTGGAGTTCGCCATGTACCGCGAGCTGCCCCATCTGCTCTGCCCCATCGTCAGCGATCCCAAGCAGGCTGCGGGTACTCTGTACTGTGCCGTCAACGAGATGGAACGCCGCTTCGGTCTCATCGAGGAGGTCGGTGTCCGCAACCTGGCGGGCTACAACGAGGTCACTGCCGACGACCCCGAGCGTCCTCGTCTGCCTCAGATCGTCATCATCATCGACGAGCTGGCTGACCTCATGATGACCGCCCCCGCCGACGTGGAGACCGCCATCTGCCGTCTGGCTCAGAAGGCGAGAGCCGCAGGTATCCATCTGGTCATCGGTACCCAGCGTCCCTCGGTGGACGTCATCACGGGTCTCATCAAGGCGAATATCCCCTCCCGTATCGCCTTTACCGTGGCCTCGGCGGTGGACTCCCGTACCATCATCGACACCGTGGGCGCGGACAAGCTCATTGGCCGCGGCGATATGCTCTACGCTCCCGTGGGTGTCAACAAGCCCATGCGTTGCCAGGGTACCTTCGTCAGCGAGACCGAGGTGGAGCGGGTAGTCACATTTATCAAGGAGAACAACGAGCCCGTGGTCTACGACGAGGAATTCATCAAGAACATCGCCGTGGAGGCCGCCCGTTGCGGTGTCAATAAGAAGAAGGGGGAGCAGGTCTCCATCGACGACTTCGACGGCCTTGGCGGCGGCCAGAACCTTTGGGGCGAGGAGCCCAAGTTCTGGGAAGCCCTGGAGGTCATCGTTTCCAAGGAAAAATTCGGTACCTCGGCTCTCCAGCGCGCCCTGCATCTGGGCTACGGTAAGGCCGCCTCCATCATCGACCGCATGGAGGAATACGGCTTCGTCGGTCCCGATCCCGGCAATAAGACGGGACGTGACGTTCGTATTACCCACGAGCAGCTCATGGATTACAAGGCCAACGGTCTCCCGGGACACCGACGGGAAGATGGAGGGGACGAATAACTCCCAATGGCACAAAAGTTAACAGTTAATTCATGAATTAACTGTTAAAATTCCAAATGTGGATGTTATAATAAAACTGCCCGTTCTGTGCGGCTCTGTGCGGGGCGGGCAGTTCTTTTCGAAAAAACTCGATACAATACGGAGGTTACTCATGAAACGTATCATTCGAACTCTTTTCTGCGTGTTGCTTTGTGCGGGCATGCTGGTCTCCCTTGCTGTCGTAAGCGGATCTGCTATTTCCGCCGACGTCGATGTCTCTGCCTGGGAAGGGCTGGAGCTACAGGCTCTTTACATTCAGTCCGATGCGGAGATCTATTCGGATCTGAATGAGGATTATTTTGAATACTGGTGGGAGGATGAGGTGCCCGAGCTGGAGAACTGGTTCCAGGCCTGCACCATCAATATGCGCGGATTTGCCATGTCCCCCGACGGCCGTTACCTGTACATGGGTCAGCTCAACGGCGGCACCGGTGTGCGCGGCGTGGTGGTCTACGACACCGAGAAATGCGTGGTCACCGACCTGTATTACCACTATGACGGCGAGGCAGGTTTGGAAGGCTCTCCTTTCTCCTACGCAAAGGGGATTGCCGCCGACGAGCGTGGTTACGTATACGTAGGCTTTGCATTTTCCAAGAACTATAACGTGGTCAACCTGGGTATCGCCAAGCAGTTGGAGGACGGTACCCTCGAGGAGATCTCCCTGAAGCACGCCTATGAGTTCGGCGAGCCCGGTGACGAGGGCGGTATTCACGTGGGCGTCAACGGCGTGGACGTGGCCAAGGTTGGCGACAAGTACTACTGCTACGTCATGGTCAATTACGACTACGACGCGCTCTACTGCTTCGACGTGACCGACCCCGCAGATCCCAAGCTGAACAAGGACTTCGGCGAGGACGGTGTGATCCGCTTCTCGGAGCCCTCCAATACCGTGGCGGGCAACGGCTTTACCCTCAACGAGGGACAGTACATGGACGTGGATGACGACGGCACCGTCTGGCTGGTGGTTAACGCCAAGGAGGGCACCGACGGCATCATGAAGATCGCGCCCGACGGCTCGGCCTGCGCCGAGGTCATCGAGCTGAAGGGCATCTACTGCGTGGAGCATGAGGGCGGCTTCCTGCTCTGCGGTCTGAAGGACGGCTCCGCCGTGGTCATACTGGACGATTCCTCCTATGAGACCATCGCCACCATTCCCCTGACTGCCGAATACGGCGACCGTGTGACCCGTGTTCTGGTTGTAAACGACGTGCTTTTCGTGGCTGACGCGGGGAACGATACGTCCACCTTCAACGCCGTTCACGCAGCACCGCTGTCGGCCGCAGGACAGGAATTCTACAATCAGCTGGTTGCGAATCTGAGCCGCGCAAGCGGGGAGGAGACTTCTGAGGAGACAGGCGAGACGCCTGCCGACACGGCCCCGGATACGAATGGAGACACCGCAGAGGTGACTGAGTCTCTGACCGTTGGCGGTGCGGATACCGAGGCTCCCACCGATACCCCCGCCACCGATACCCCCGAGACCGACGCACCCAAGGAGGGTTGCGGCGCAACCGTGGCCTTTGCCGCCGTTGCCGTTCTCACCGCTGCCGCCGCTTTTGCAGTCCGCAAGAAGGACTGACGGCTCCTTGCGGTAAGGTTTTCATTTGAAATAACCGAAAAAAGCCGGGAGAACCGTTGAAAAATGCGGTTCTCTCGGGCTTTTTTTCAAAATAGTCAACGTGTGTTCATAATCTTGCGGTATAATAGAGAAGTAAATCCAAAAAGACAAGGAGGACTTTATGTATCCTTACGAAATATTCGCGGGCATGGATCTCTATTCCATCCTGATCGCCGTGGGCGTCATTTTCTGCATGATCTTCATCCGCCTGCAATCCGACTGGCGGGGACTGCGCGCCAAGCTTCAAAATCTGTTCCTGTTCAACACCATCGGCGCGGTGGTGCTGGGCTACGGCTTCGCGGTGCTGTTCCAGGCCTTCTACAACTTCATGGCCAGCGGCAAGTTCGAGATTGTACAGAACACAGGCTCCACCTTCTACGGCGGTCTCATCGGCGGTACCGCCATGTTCATCATCATCTACTTTGTCGCGGGGCATTTCCTGTTCAAGGATAAGTACCATCTCCCTCATCTCCGCACAGCCTCGGACATCGCCCCTGCCTGCATTACGGTCGCGCACGGCTTCGGACGCCTGGGCTGTCTCATGGCGGGCTGCTGCTACGGCGCGAGGTGCGACGCCTGGTACGGCATCGAGATGGTGCATCTGGGCTACAAGGTGGTCCCTGTCCAGCTCTTTGAGGCACTGTACCTGTTCGCCCTGTCCGCCATTTTCCTCATCCTGTTTAAGAAGGGCAAGAAGTACCTCATGCCCGCCTACATGATGGCTTACGCCGTCTGGCGTTTCATTGCCGAGACCATGCGGGACGACTATCGCGGGGAGACCGTGGTGGATTTCCTTACCCCCTCCCAGCTCATTTCGGTCCTGCTTTTGGCGGGAGGACTGATCCTCTTGGCCATCGAGCTGTACGTAGACGGGAAGAAGGCCAAGACCGCCGTGGCTGAGGGGGGCGCCCCTGCCGAGGCGGACAAGACTGTCGGGGCGGCCGAGACCACCGACATCGATACCCCCGCCGAAGGAGAGACCCATGAATAATATACCCGTGGAGCCTGTGACCGAAACCGTTCCGACTTCTCCTGCCGACGGCCCCGCCGCCACCCTGCGCCGCCGCCGCTACATCTCCCGCAAGGTCTGCCTGGCGGTCATTTTCGCCGCCATTCCCGTCCTGCTGTGGCTGGAGCTGGCCAAGCCCACCCTAACCGCCGATCCCGTCCTCGCCCCCCTGGTCAACATGACCCTCACCAGAGGCATCGGGGCGTTGGTGTTTCTCGTCCTGCTCCTCAACGAGGGCTATCGGGTACTGAACCCCCTCCAAAAGCCCTTCCGGAAATCTCTGCTGTTCACTCTGCCACCCTTTCTGGTGGTGGTGAACAATATGCCTATCCTCTCCACGATCTGGGGAGACGCTTACCTCGTCCATAAAGCCCCCATCTACCTGATCTGGTTCACTGCCGAGTGCCTGGCCATCGGGCTATTCGAGGAGCTGGCCTTCCGCGGGGTGATCTTCCTCATGTTCGCCGAGAAGCGGTACACCACCCGCAAGGGGCTGTTCTGGAGTCTGATCCTCACCTCCGCCGTCTTTGGTGGGGTCCATCTGGTCAACGTCCTCATGGGCGCGGGGATCGGACCCACCATCCTGCAGATCGGCTACTCCTTCCTCATCGGGGCTATGTGTTCCGTGGTCTTACTCAAGACCCGCAATATCTGGATTTGTGTGGCTCTCCACGCCATCTACGACTTCTGCGGCACCCTCATGCCCACCCTGGGCGCGGGGACCTGGTGGGATACCCCCACCGTGGTGTTCACCGCCGTGCTGGCCGTGGCCACCGCCGCTTATCTGGTGTGGCAGTTCTTCAAGCTGGATCTCGACGAGGTCGGGAAGATATTCAAGGCATAAAGAAAGGGAAGCACCATGAGCAACGAATGGAAAAACGTCGCGGATCAGCAAGGGATCGAGGATCTGATGAAGACCTTCGGCGGCTTTCATGACAGCTGTATCACCTCCCTCTCCTATGAGAGCGGTCTGTTCGTGGATCCGCAGGGGGCTATGGGGATGGGAACGCCCGAGGGCTTTGTCTTGCGCATGGTCTTTCATAGCCAATGGCATCCCCGCGCCGTGGAACTGTGCTTCTCGGGTGTCCGAAGCTTCCATATCGTGGGCTTGCAGGACAATTACATGAACGATATCTACGATGCCTACCTGGCCTTTCATGAGGGTTTGTTGCCCTCCCGCTACGGAGCCCCCGCCAAGGCCATCGTCTGGGCGGATTGGGCGGAGTTTGATCCCACCCATATCCCGAACCCGCTGGAGGAGCCGGGCACGTCCTACGTCATCGCAAGCGCGCTCCAATGGAGAGTTCTGGAGGAATGATACCCATAGAAAAACCACCGTCCGTGATGGGCGGTGGTTTCGTTTTGTATCATTTCGCTGTAAATGTGTAATATGTGATTGTTATCGTAGCTTTTTCGCTGAACCATTCTCCTTTTTCAAATTGAGTTTGACCGTTGATGGACACTTGTGCTACACTGCCTTCCTTAATGAGAAAACCTTTCTTCGTCTTAACTTGTTCATTAAGAACGATTTCCGTAAACCCAGCTTTTTCAAAATCAGAAACAACATCCGTGTAAACTTTGCCGAAATAATACTTGGAGCTATTCAACGTTCTTAATTGTCCGGGATGTGCAGCATTGATTTCTTCTTCGGTTTCTGCACCATAGTACTCAATCAATATTGTTGCGTCAATGGCAATCCATTCACCTGAGGCAAAGCCATCTTTATCGTTCACACGAATATTTAGAACTTGCCCTTCTTTGGTTAGGGCTCCTTTGTTTGTAATTTTGCTAAGTGTGATGTTTTTTAGTCCTAAGTCAATCAGTTTGGCTTGGACTTCTTCGTAGTTCATTCCAATGAATTTTCTGGAAGGTTCGGTCATTGGCGTTTCGCCTAGATGATCGGTGATTGAAACATCGGAGTTTACCTTGGGAAGGTTCATGTACTCCACCAATCTTGTATAGCGCTCGGACTTGGCCCATTCATTTGCTTCGTATGCCCGAACGGCATTGAAAGGGTGATCAGCGTTGGATAGAACAATAAACTCAAGTGTTTTATTCCACATGGATTCTTCAATTATAGACTTGTACTCTACTGCTTGTTCAAGAAACAAATCAATATTGACATCTTCTTGAAGGTCCTTGTCCATGCCAGCAAACCGCATACACATTTCAACGATTTTGTCGGAAGTCCCGTCATACAATAAAGCTGCTCTATCTGCGGAATACTCGCTGCATCGCATCCAGTAATAAAAAGCAATTTGAATGGGAATGGTAGCAAGTTCAGCTAATCCCCAATTAGATAGAATAGCGGAAGTTCCATTCAATAATATGGAACCCATGGTTGTGTACAAACAATGATGACAAGCGATATGCCCACATTCATGAGCCAATACGGAGGGAAGCAATTCTTCGGGTACGGTTTCCAGTAGTCCTGAAGTAATGACAATAAATGGTTTTGTGTCTCCATAAGTGTATGCGTTTGCATTCACATCAAGGGTCAAGTAGAGCTCTGGTACATCAATACCCAGTTTTTCGCAGATGGGAAGCAACATGTTGTAATACTTGGGAAGTTGATTCTCACTAATACGGATATTGCTGGACATGTTCAAGATTTGAAACTGTTTTTCATTCCAAACCTTCATGAATGCTTTCAATAATTGAGGAAAACCGGGGATTGCTTCTAGTGCTTGAAGAGCGATTCTATCCGAATCGTGAATATAGTATTTTGAATCAATTTGCATCTTCGCATCTCCTCCGTAAAGTATAGTGTTGAGATGGGATATCAGACCCCCAGGCTCTCCCTGTAAGCCTCCATCTTGGCCACGGTCTCGTCCTTGTCCTTGCCGATGAGCATGAAGTAGAACTTGATCTTGGGCTCGGTACCCGAGGGACGGGCGACGATGACGTCACCGTTGTCCAGGGTGAAGGACAGCACGTTGGACTTGGGGAGACCCGTGGACTCCACGGTACCGCTGGTGCGGTCCTCGATGGTCTGGGCCTGATAGTCGCCGAACTTGACCACCTTGCGGCCTGCGATCTCGGCGGGGGCGGGGTTCCGCAGGGCGTTCATCTTCTCGGCCATGCGGGCGGGGCCGTCCAGACCCTCCATGTAGATCTCTACGTTGGCCTCATAGCAGTAGCCGTAGCGGGCGTAGAGGGCATCCAGTGCATCCGACAGGGTCATGCCCTTGGCCTTGTAGTAGGCGGTCATCTCGCAGATGAGCATGGCGGCCACCACGGCGTCCTTGTCGCGGGCGTAGGTGCCCTTGAGGTAGCCGTAGCTCTCCTCGAAGCCCAGGACGAAGGTGCCGTAGCCCTTCTTCTCGTAGTCCTTGATGACCTCGCCGATGAACTTGAAGCCGGTGAGCACGTTGTGCATCTTGACACCGTGTGCCTCACAGATCTTGGCGGCCAGCTCGGTGGTGACGATGGTCTTGACGGCGAAGGGGATCTCAGGCATGGTGTTCGTCTCCTCGTAGGCGGTGAGGATGTAGTCCATGAGGAGCGCGCCCATCTGGTTGCCCGTGATGGTGGTGAAGGAGCCGTCGGGGGTTCTTGTGACCACACCCACGCGGTCGGCGTCGGGGTCGGTGGCGACCACAAGGTCGGAGCCTACCTCGTCGGCGATCTTCATACCGATGTCGAAGACCTCCTTGTACTCGGGGTTGGGCTTGGCCACGGTGGGGAAGTCACCGCTGATGACCATCTGCTCGTCCACGGTGAAGACGTTCTTGTGGCCGCAGCGGCGGAGGATCTCGGGGACGAGACGGTAGCCGGTGCCGTGGAGGGGGGAGTAGACGATCTTGAGCTCGTCGGCCACGGCCTTGACGGCCTCGGGGTTGACAGCCTGTGCCTGCACGCAAGCGAGATACTTCTCATCCATATCAGCCCCCAGCATGACGATCTTACCGGCGGCCAGAGCCTCGTCGAAGTCGGCCAGCTTCACGTCCTCAAAGATATCCAGCTTCTGCATGGTGGCGCTCACCACGTCGGCGTGCTCGGGGGGCAGTTGGGCGCCGTCCTCCCAGTAGGCCTTGTAGCCGTTGTACTGCTTGGGGTTGTGGGAGGCGGTGATATTGATGCCCGCCACGCACTTCAGCTCACGGAGAGCGAAGGACAGCTCGGGGGTGGGGCGCAGCTCGTCGAAGAGGTAGGCGGGGATGTTTGCGGCGGCCAGCACCCGGGCGGCGGTCTTGGCGAAGAGCTCGGAGTTGTTGCGGCTGTCGTAGGCGATGGCGACACCGTCAGCGGTGCGGCCTTCCTCGATGATGAGCTGGGCCAGACCCTGGGTGGCGTAGGCCACGGTATGGACATTCATGGCGTTCATACCCACCTTCATGGTGCCGCGCAGGCCTGCGGTGCCGAAGGAGAGGTAGTCGGTGAAGCGGAGCTGGATCTCCTTGTCGTCGTCCTTGATGGACAGCAGTTCAGCCTTCTCCGCGTCGGAGAGCTTGTCGGAGGTGAGCCAGCGGTTGTAGTTGTCGAGATAGTTGGGCATGGTTTTGGTTCCTTTCTGTATGTGATATTTTTTATTTACAAGGATTGAGCGTCAAGGCTTCTTCACCTGACTGCCACCCCACTCCACCACGGTAAAGCCGTCCCGCTCAAAGCCCGCAAGCTCCTGGGGAGTTATCTCCACCGCCTCGTCGGAGGGGTAGTAGGCCATCATGACACGGAGGAGGCTGTCGGGGGTGGGCGTGATCTCCAGGATAGCGGTGCTCGTGTAGGCGTCGGTCTGGAAGGAGATGACGTTGTAGGGATTATTCTGCATGAGGGGCAGCCAGTAGATGATGAACTCGTTGGCCTCGCGGGGGGTCAGACCTTGTTCGGCTAATGCCCATTCAAGGAACGCGGCGGTGTCCTCGCCCTTGACACAGAAGCCCTTGGAGAAGTCCCAAACGGTGTCCTGGATGCCCTCCCAGTAGAGGCAATAATACTCCTTGCCGTCAGGGAAGATCAAGGTGCCGTCGGGGTGAGCGGTGAAGTCCTGCCAGCCCTTTTCATAGTCGGGATAGGTGCAGGTGAGACGGCCTTTCAGGGTGAGCTTAACCGAGACACCTGTGGGGGCTTTGGGGTAGAGGTAGATAACCGGCTTGTCGGTCATGTTTTCGGTATCGAAGAACTCGACCTTGGAGGTCTTGCAAACGGGCAGACCATCGATGATCTCATCGGTGAGACCCTTGTAGGTAAAGGTGATGCTGTCGCCGACGCAAGGCTCTATATCGGTGGTGCGGAGGAGCATTTCCTTGTCGTAGAAATCGTTTTCATCTCCCGTTTCGTAGTAGGGCTTGCGCATGATGATCTTGTAGAGCCCGTCTCCGCGCACCTCCAGAACCTCGGCGGATACGGGAACACGGATGATAACGGGTTCCTCCCGCTCGGTGATGTTCTCGGTGGTCTCGGCGGTAGTCTTGGGGTCGGCACCCAGGTTGGGGTCAATGCATCCGAACAGGGTGAAAGAGGACAGGCACAGAGAGGCGGTCAAGGCGACGGTGAGCAGCTTTTTCATGGTCTTGTACTCCTTTCGTTGAGGTGATCGGGGGTGAGAGGGGCAAGCCCCTCCCCTACGGGATATTTATGGCTTGTGAACGGGGGAACCGCCCCACTCCACCACAGTAAAGCCGTCGCGGGTGGGAGAATCAAAGATCTGGGGGGCGATCTCTACCGCCTCGTCGGAGGGGTAGTAGGCCATGAACACGCGAATCAGGGTATCGGGCGCGGGGGTCACGTCCAGCACAGCACCGTCGGTGTAAGCGTTAGTCTGGAATGAAATGACGTTGTAGGGATTGTCCTGCATGAGCGGGAGCCAGTAGATGATGAACTCATTGGCCTCCCGCGGGGTCAGACCTTGCTCGGCCAGTGCCCATTCCAGAAATGCGGCGGTGTCGGAGCCCTTCACGCAGAAGCCGCGGGAGAAGTCCCATTCGGCGGCCTGCATACCCTCCCAATAGAGGCAGTAGTATTCCTTCCCGTCAGGGAAGATCAAGGTGCCGTCGGGGTGGGCGGTGAAGCCGTCCCAGCCCGCGTTGTAGTCGGGGTAGGTGCAGGTCAGCTCACCGTTCAGAGTGAGTTTGACAGAGACCTCGGTGGGAGTCTCGGGGTAGAGGTAAATGACGGGCTTTTTTGCGGTCATTCCAATGCTGATCTCTTTGGCCACATATATGGGAAGATCATCGGGATTGGAGGAACGCTCTACCGTGTCGAAAACCACGTAAACAGCGTACCCTTGATAGGCATCCTCAATCTCTGTGGTACGTACATAGACGGTTTTTCCGTACTGATCCGCTTGAGAAATCTGAACAAAGACCCGTAACAGATCCTCTCCGCAAACAGCCACAACTGTTCCGTGAAAATACTGCTCCTCCACCGTCTCAATATACGTTTCTTCGGGATTCCGAACAGGGGCATCCTCGGTTACATACTCCCACTCGGGGGAATCATTGCATGGGGTGCATCCGAACAAGGTCAAGAGCAGGGAAGCGGTTAGGAACAGTAGAATCAGGCGAGTGAACAACTTTTTCATGATGGTCTCCTTTCATCGGCATCTGCGGCGGAGCAAGCCCCCGCCCTACGGATTCAGGGGCTTACGCCTCCAGCTCCTTCTCAAACACATGATACCCCGCGCCCACGGTGGTCACCTTGCCGTCGAAGTCCACGTCGGCAGTCACACCGAAGGGGGTCTGGATAAACAGGTAGAGCTTGCCGTAGCGCTTGGACCACCGCACCGAGATCTCGCCCATGACCGTGTCCACCACGGCGTGGCAGGAGGTGAGCTTCTCGGGGAAGTAGGGCTTGATGGAGACACGGGCAAAGCCCGGCTCGGTGGGGATGATACCGCCGAGATAGGCGTAGAACCAGTAGCCGACCGCGCCGTACATGGGATGGTTGTGGGAGTTCATGCCGGGGTTCTTCTTCATCTCGAAGCGCTCCCAGATGGTGGTGGCCTCGTTCTGGAACATGAAGCCGAAGGAGGGGTACTCGTCGGAGGTGACGACCTTCCACGCGTCCTCGATGTAGCCGTGCTTGGTCAGCATATCCATGAGGTAGCGGGTGTTGAGGTTGCCCGTTGTGAACTTGTAGTTCTTCTCCACCAAGTCGTTTCGCATGACCTCGGCGGCCTTGGCCTCACACTCGGCGGGCAGGATCCCCAGCCACAGGGCGAAGGCCTGACAGCCCATGGAGCCGGTAGCCACCTTGCCCGTCTCGGGATCAAACCACTTGTCGAGGAAGGCTTTTCTCACGTACTCGGCCTTTTCGGTATATTTGGCCTCGGCCTCGGTACGGCCCGTGCGGCGGGCGAAGTCAGAAAGGAGCTTGCAGTTGTAGTAGGAGTAGCCCGTGGACATGACCACGCCGGGGGTCACCGCGCTGGGTGCGCCCTCGTCGCTGAGGCAGGCGTAGGCGGGAGCCGCCCAGTCACCGTAGTAGGAGTAGTCCACGGTGCCGTCGGGACTGCGGGAGAGGAGGTAGTCCTCCCAGGCGGCCATGCCGTCGAAGAACTCGTCCACAGCACCCAGCTCGCCGTAGTGCATCAATGCCTCCTTGGCGGCCACCAGGTAGGAGGAGCAGACGGGATCGGCGGGGAGTCCGCCGTAGATGAAGGGAGCACAGCAGGTAAACTGTCCCTCGGCGCGCTGCTCGTTCTTGATGTCCTGGAGGATCTTGGGGAAGATGCGGGAGGCGTCGAAGTTGTAGGGGGTCTCCTCAAAGCGCACGGTGGCGTCGTTCATCCAGGCCATGCGCTCGTCGCGCTGGGGGCAGTCGGTGAGGATGGAGTGCATATTGTCCCGCTCGGTCATGACCAGAGCCTTTTGGATGGCGTTGACCATGGGGGAGCCGCAGGTGAAGGAGGAGCGGTTTTCCAGATCGGTGTGGATGAGACACGCGTCGATCATTTCGGGCTCCAGGTAGTCCAGGCCCGTGATCTGGCAGTAGCGGAAGCCGTGGTAGGTGAACAGGGGCGCCCAAAATTCCAGATCGCGGTCATCGCCTGTGGCGATGTAGGTGTCGGTCTGCTTGGCACCGCGCAGAACGTCGGTGTAGACGGTACCGTCCTCGTTCAGCTCCTCGGTGAAGGTCAGGGTGACGGTCTGCCCCGCTTTCAGATTATCGGGGAGCCACAGCTCGGCCACGCCCGCGATGTTTTGGCCGAAGTCCACCACGAACACACCGGGCTTGGGGGAGGTGATCTCCTTGGGCTCGTAGAACGTATGGGTGGTGATGGGCTGGAGGATCATGGGGCGCATCTCCCCACCGGGGGCGGGGACAGCCTTGACGGGGAGCTTGTCGCAGTCGTCAAATTCGATGTTCAGGGCGGCGTCAAAGGTCTCGCCGTTGAAGATGGAGGAGGTGCGGGGACTGAGAGCGCATTCCCAGGTCATGTCGGTGGAAATATCCTCGGAGGTGCCATCCTCATAGTCAATGTGGAGGTAGGCCCACAGGACGCTGTCGCCGTAGAATTCGATCTTACGGGGACCCAGCATGGACCACATGAAGTCGGTGCCGTTCTTGCGCCAGCCGGGGGCGACCTCGATCTCCAGCTCGTTTTCGCCTTCCTTGAGCAGACTTTTGAGCAGATGGTCGACGCGGTAGTAGCAGGTTTTTGTGTAGTTGGCGTGGGCGGGGTCGAGGCGCACACTGTCCAGGGGCTTGCCGTTCAGCATGGCGTCGTGATAGCCCAGACCGCAGTAGTACAGCACCGCGCTCTTCACGGGCTTGTCTACGGTGAACTTCTTGTTGAACCGCAGTGACCGCTCCCCCTGATCATCAAGGGAGGTGATCCATTCCCCGGGGAAAGAGTCGAGGCACCCGTTGAACAGCACTACGTCCCGGGGCTCGGTCTGCTCGGTGGCGGATTCCACCGTCACCGTCAGATGAGCGTAGACTCCCGCAGGGAAGGTGAAGCCATCCAGCAGAGCGGACTGGCGGGAGGTCTCCACCCGGCCGCTGTCAAAGACGGTCTCGCCGCCGATCTCTACGGTGAGGGTGTAGGCCACCTGCTTGTCGTCGGGGTTGCCGCCGCCCACAGCCCAGGAGAGAACGGGGGTGGCGTGCTTGGGGGAAAACTCGCATATGGGGGATAGGACGGGGGTGCCGTCCAGGTAGACTTGTCGGATGTAGATCATGGCGGTATGTCCTTTCAAGAGCGGGCATAGTGACTCACTATACCTATTCAAGAATATCATACCACTTTCGGGGCGAAAAGTCAAGAAGAATCCGTCGAATTTGCCGAATTTTTCCTGTTGGGTCACGGGGAAATTGGGCGAATCCCTTGACATTTTCGGGGGTTTTGCGTATAATAGTAAGGTAGTCACTTTAGGTGATTGCAAAATGCTTCAAATTGGGGTTTATCGGTGAGTTGGGTTTCCGCGTTGAAAGCCTTCCCTTGTAAGGGAAGGTGTCACGCCCTAAGGGCGTGACGGATGAGTAGCCACACGAAAAGTTTTTGATCTGCGCTGGGAAAAGCACTATAAAGCACGATCAGGAAAGGTTTTTATATAGAAGAAAGAAGATCATTTCCCTTCGGGAAATGTCCATTTATCGGCTACTCATCCACCGCTTCGCGGTCCCCCTTCCCTCACAAGGGAAGGCTCACGAGGAAACCTAACAGCCCGATAAACCCCAATTTGCAGTCGCACATCGACCCCAAAAAGAAAGGAGAGATCACCGTGGACGACCGGGATATCATCAAGCTCTACCTCGCCCGCGACGAGGAGGCCATCGCCGAGACCCAGCGAAAATACGGCCGCTACTGCCACTACGTCGCCCTCCGCATCACGGGGAGCGAGCAGGACGCCGAGGAGCTGGTCAACGACGCCTGTCTTAGGGCCTGGAACACCATCCCGCCCCATGATCCCGAGAGCCTCAAGGCCTACGTGGGGATGCTGACCCGCAGGCTGGCGGTCAACCGCCTGGAGGAGAATACCGCCGCCAAGCGGAGCGGACACGCCGCCGCCCCTCTGGAGGAGCTTTCGGAATGCCTGCCCGATAACGCTGAGGGAAATCTGCCCGAGAGCGTGGCTCTGCGGGACAGCCTGGATCGCTTCGTGAAGGCCTTGTCCCGGCGGGATCGGCGGGTGTTTCTGCAACGCTACTGGTACGCCTGCCCGGTGGCGGAGGTGGCCGCCGACTGCGGGATGACGGTGAGCCACGTGACGGTGGTCCTGCTCCGCCTGCGAAAAAAACTCAAAGCCCATTTGGAAAAGGAGGGATTTTCCCCATGACAAACCAAGATATTTTCCGCGAATTGACCAATATTACCCCTGCCTACATCCTGGACGCCGCACCTCGGGCGGAGAGCGCGTCCCGCCGAAGAAGCCGCCTGTTGAGATGGGGTAGCCTCGCCGCCTGTATCTGCCTCGTCGCGGTGCTGGCTATTCACATCAAGGTGGCCTTTACCCCCGCCCAGATGACCGACGTGTTCCGAGAGGGGACCTGTATGGAGCTGACCGACCTTGCACAGCTCCCCGCGAGATACGACGGCGCGGCACTGGTGGAGGGGCTGGGCGCTAAATCCTACGAATTCTACTACAAGGAGGGCGGCGACCCCACCGACCCCGCCGATTGGTACTCTCTCCTGGTGAGCGAGGGCATCGGGAACGGGCAGGTGGTGCTACACTGTATGTTCGGAGACCCCGATCTCGAGGATTGGAAGGTGGACATGGTCTTTACGAAAAAGGCCACCGAGACCCGCGTCATCCACGGGGTGGAGGTGCAGATCGCCCGCCAGCAGCCCTCCCTGCGGGCGGAATACTGGTACTACACCATCTTCAAGTACGACGGAGTGGTGTACGATCTCCGTACTTTGTCGGACGACGCGGGGTACGTGGACGAGGTGCTGGAGAGGATGCTGGGGGAGTTGGAGTGAATGGAAACAGCCCGTCGGGAGCGATTCCGGCGGGCTATCGTTTCTCTTGACAAAAAAATATTTTCGCTTTATAATGAAAAAGCCTAACCGTTTCCGAATTCGTTCACTATATGGGCAGATGCATCGAAAAACACGCAGGAGGGACTCCATGACCGCTGAAGAGCTGGACCGAAGGATCGCCGAGGTCTCCAAGACCATATTCCACTATTGCGTTACCCGTACCCCTACCCGCGAAGAGGCGGAGGACCTGTCTCAGGATATTCTCTATGAGATCATTCGATCCTCGGGAAATATCCGTGATGACAACGCCTTTTACGCCTTCATGTGGGGCGTAGCGGACAACGTCTACAAGCAATGGTGCCGTAAACAAGGCCGTCGGCAGTACCTTGAGTTGACCGAGGATGTACCCGCTGAGGAGGAGAAGTCTCCCTTTGACGGCGAAGAAAACGAGGATATCCACCGTTTGCGCCGTGAGCTGACCCTTCTCTCGGAGCGGCACCGCCGCGCCACGATCCTGTACTACATCCACCGCAAGTCCTGCGCTGAGATCGCGAAGCAGCTGTCTGTCAGTGAGAGCATGGTCAAGTATCTCCTGTTCAAATCTCGAAAACTATTGAAAGAAGGTATGTTTATGGAACGCCGATTCGGGACCCTTAGCTACGATCCCAAGACCCTCATTCCCCTGTACTGCGGAGAAGGTCCCAACTTCTTTTGGGACTTCATGCAGAGCAAGATCCGCCAGAACATCGTGATCGCCTGCTATAACGATGCCCTGACTCCCCAGCAGATCAGCCTGGAGACGGGGATCCCCCTGCCCTATCTGGACGAGGAGATCAAGGCTTTGGCCGACAAGAAGATCCTTGTCGCGGAGGGGCCTCGCTATAAGACCAACGTCATCATCATCACCGCTGACTGCCGAAGCGAGATGGATACCGCCTCGGAGGGCTACCGCCGCCGTATCGCCGACGGGCTGGCGGCCTATCTGGAGGCAGAGCTGACCGCCTATCAGCAGCTCGGCTTTGCGGGCAGTCACTTTTCTGACAATACGCTTCGCTGGCAGCTCCTGATCCCCCTGTTCCGAGCCATCGAGCCCTTTGACGGGTTCATGGAGCTGGATATCCCCGAAACGGGGTGGGGAGGCCGTGCCTGCCAATGGTGCGTGGAGGCTACGGCGTCCGAGGCGCCTCCGTATGTGTTCAACTTCTGTCAGCTGGACAGCGCGCGGGGAGACCGTGTCCTGTTCTATGACTATCTCCCCAAGCCCTACGGCGATCATCACGACCTTTTCGGAAAGCCCCGATACGTCAACATCCTCTGCGATATCGCCCGTGGAGATCACGCCAAGCTGGGGGAATACGATCTGGAGGCCGTGGCGGAGCTGATCCGCTTGGGCTACGTCCGCAAGGAGGAGGACGACTTCGCGGTGAATATGCCGGTATACACGGCGGAGCAGTACGCCCGCGTGCAGAGCATGGCCGAGACCTACGCGGCCACGGTCCTGAAGCCCACGCTGGATAAGCTCCACAAAACGGCTGTGTCCGTATTGAGCCAGCACACCCCCAAGCATCTGCGGGAGCAGGTGGAGATCGTGGCGTTTATGGAGAAGCATACGAGCGCCGTGTCCCTGCCCGCCCTGTGCCTGATCGAGGAGGGACACCTCATCCCCAATTGGCACGCGGGGGAGATGCCCACTACCTATATCGTTCTGAACGGTTGATATGAAAACGGCCCGTCGGGAGACCATCCCGGCGGGCTGTTCTTCAAATCAGATACAAATACAGGATAATGGATACCAACCAAACAAGAATGAGGAAGAAAAGGCTGTAGAGCTCAACATTTTTGTATCCGTTTTTCTTTTTCAAGGTAATGAGCTCAAACAGCGTAAGACCCGCGATCACGGGAAGAGCCCATACGATGGAGAATACGAAGCCTCCCACCCCTGTCCAACCGCTGTGCAGAGTCGCCTCTTCTACGATCGCCCAGATCATAAGCAGGATCAGCCCCAGAGCAAACACCCCGCAGATTGCGGAGTATACGATGCTGATTATATTGTAGCGGTTGTAGGTGTCCTTTTCCTTTTGTTCCCCGATCAAGTCCTCTTGGGTGACGGAGAACAGGATCGCCAGCCTCGCTAAACTGTCCCGACTCGGGTAACGGTCGCCCGATTCCCACTTGGATACCAGCGTGCGGGAAACGTAGATCTGGTTTGCTAATTCCTCCTGCGTCAGATTTGCCTTGCCGCGCAGTTCCTTCAGTTTGTCCTTCAATTCCATATGGATCCCTCCTTGTGGTTTTGTGGGAACGCGTTGCCGCGTGTCCCTGACAACATTGTAGCAGATACAGCCGCATATAGCAAGTGACACCTGTGTGACAAGTGGTGACCGAGAAGAAACAGGGACAAAAACCCCGTCGGGCGAAGCTTCATTCACGCGGAAGCCCCACTCGGCGGGGTATATGGGGATGGAGGATCAATCCCGAACCGCCATCTTCCTTGCGATCCGGATCATATCCATCAAGGTCCCCAGCATAGGCTCGAACTTGACGCCGTAGGTGTGATCCTTGTCGCCTCGGGTGTTCTCCATGCAGAGCAGAGTGTAGTCGGCGGCGATCTTGGCGGCGGTGTAGGCGTCCAGGCCCTTCATGAGGGCACCGACGAAGGCCGAGGCGTAGACGTCTCCCGTGCCGTGGCAGTTCTCGGACAGGCGGCGGTGGCAGTAGTAGGACTGCACCCCCGACTCCGAGATCATGACACCCGTCTGGGCGGGATGGAAGCCCACCCCCGTGAGGATGATATTCTTGGCCCCCAGCTTGTGCAGGGCAGTGAGCAGCTCACCGATATAGGCCTCGTCGTACTCCTCGCGGTACTCGATCCCCGTCAGGAAGCAGGCCTCGGTGACGTTGGGCAGGAGGTAGTCAGCGGCGGCGCAGAGGGACTTCATGGCCTCCACGTACTCCATGTCAAAGGCGGGGTAGAGCTTGCCGTGATCCGCCATGGCGGGATCCACGATGCGCAGGCCATCGGGGGTGAGGGTGGAGTTCATGATGGCCTTGACGTAGTCGATCTGACGGGTGGAGCCCAGGTAGCCGGTGTAGACCGCCTCGAAGCGCAGGCCCTCCTTGTTCCAGTGGGCGTTGATGGCGGGCATATCCTCGGTGAGGTCGCGGCAGGTCCAGCCGGAAAATCCCGCGGTGTGGGTGGACAGCACCGCCGAGGGAAGGATGGCGGTCTCGTGTCCGCAGGCGGACAGGATGGGGAGGGCGACGGTCAGGGAACACTGACCCACGCAGGAAATGTCTTGGATGGTGAGGATTCTTCTGTATGCCATAGTAGGCCTCCTGTATGTAGTGGCGTTGGATTACTCGGTCTCACACTCAAAATGCGCGCAAAGGGATTCCAGAACCGCGCCGATGTTGTCGGTCTGCCCCTCGTCCACCGTTATGTCGGCGTACTGCTCGTAGAGGGCGCACCGCTCGTCGTACAGATCGCGGAGGGTGTAGCCTGCGGGCATGACTACGCCTCGGTGGGTGAAGTTGCCCAGCCGTTTCTGTACCGTCTCAAAGGACAGGCGGAGGTAGACCACCGTGCCTACCGACTTGAAATGCGCCATGGCGGCGGGGCTGTACACCGCGCTTCCGCCTGTGGCGATCACAGAGGGGACGGGATCGTTGCCCAGGGTCAGATTCACGGACTCCTCGATCTTGAGAAAGCCTTCCTGCCCCTCCTCCCGGATGATGCGGTGGAGACGGCGGCCGTCCCGCTCCTGGATGATGAGGTCGGAGTCGATGAAGCGGTACCCCAGGGTCTTGGCTGCCAGCACCCCCACGGTGCTCTTCCCGCAGGCGGGCATACCGATGAGAATGATATGGCGGGGAGCAGCGGGGTGGTTCATGACGGCCTCCGTGGGTGGGTTCTTTTGCTTGCATTATACTACTTTTTTCAAAGGATGTCAAGAAAAAGATGGTACAAAATTTGCGGGGTGGAGAGGGGGAGTTTTGGGGGATTTTTCAGCGGGGACTTGCATTTTTCCCCGAACTGTGATAAAATGGGGCTGTCACACCGTAACACCCCCATTTCGCGTATTGTCTCACCCCAGCATCTCCGGCATGACCCCCAGCATATTCTCCGCGAAGATCCCATACCCCGCCGTAGGGTCGCTGATGAGCACGTGGGTGACTGCCCCCATGAGCTTGCCGTTCTGGATGACGGGAGAGCCGCTCATGCCCTGGACGATGCCGCCCGTCTTCTCGATCAGGGCGGGATCGGTGACGGTCAACGTAAAGCATTTGGATCCCGTGGCCGTGCGGTCGATGGAGGTGATCTTCACCCTGTACTGCCCCACCCGGCCATTATCCAGGGTGCAAAGGATGGTGGCGTCCCCCTCGCAAAGCTCCTGCCTTTTGCCTACGGGCAGACGGGTGGTGGCGGTGTCGGGGATCTGGGTGAAAACGCCGTAGACCCCGCACTCGGTGTTTCCCAGGAGAGACCCCGTCTTGCCGGGGGCAAAGTAGCCCTTGATGGCCCCGGGATCCCCCGCCTCGCCCCGCTCGATCCCGCTGACGGTGACGTCGGTGACCTGTCCCCTTTGCATGGGGATCAAGTCCCCCGTGTCCCCGTCGCAGATGCCGTGACCCAGCCCTGCAAAGGCCTTGGATTCGGGCAGTATGAAGGTCACGGTGCCAATGCCCGCGCCGCTGTCCCGCACCCATAGGCCGGTCTTGTAGCGGTTTTCCGACACCGATTTCACGGGGGTGACGGTCACTGTCAGCTCGGCGGTGCGGCTCTCGGCTCCCGGTTGCTTTTTGGCAGAGTGGGACGGGACCCCCCGCTTCACCGTCAGGGTGATGGGCTTGCCCGCCGATTCTTCCACCGCCTTGGTGAGGGAGGCCGCGCAGATGGGCATCTCGCCGTTGACCCCCACGATGACGTCACGGGTTCGGAGGCCGGCGTCACGGGCGGGGTTGACGTTTCGCGTGCCGCCTCCCGCTGAGGTCACGTCCACGTCGCAAAAGCCGACCACTAAGATCCCCTCGGTGTAGAACTTCACCCCAAAGGGCATCCCGCCCGTGTAGACCGATTCGGGAAGGGAAGCCATACCCGTTTTCGTGCCGTCTCCCCTCGGTGCCGCCGAGGCGGCCGTGACCCCGCCCGCGACCAGCAGGACTGCCGCCAGGACGAACGCCCACAATTTCATATATTTTCTGTTCATCTCGAAATCCTCTTGTTTTTGAAAGCTACCGTGGGCGAAAAAGCCCACCGCTTTTATCATGCGCCGATTCCCCCCGCTTCATGAGTGACAGATTCTACGGGTCGGGGGAAAAAGAGTCAGGCGGCGGTTTTGCTTCATTTTTTATATGAACAGTATGGGTGGATCTGCGGCGCGGTATCCTTTTTGGGATTTGACGAAATTTGGAATTTTTCAAATTTGGGTTTGTCGGTGAGTTGGGTTTCCGCGTTGAAAGCCTTCCCTTGTAAGGGAAGGTGTCACGCCCTAAGGGCGTGACGGATGAGTAGCCACACGAAAAGTTTTTGATCTGCGCTGGGAAAAGCACTATAAAG
>JAGBAS010000067.1 GCA_017938885.1 Clostridia bacterium | reverse complement strand
TGCGGGGGTGGCGGGGGGTGAAGACGGTACAGCAGTCCTCGTAGGGCTCGATAGAAGTTTCAAAAGTGCCGATCTTGCGGGCGGTGACCACGATATCCTCCTTGTCCAGTCCAATGCAGGGGCGGAAAACGGGGTGGGTCGCCACGGGGTCGGTAACGCCGATGGCCTCGGTGGTCTGGGAAGCCACTTGGCCCAGGGATTCGCCCGTAATCAGCGCGCCGCAACCGAATTTCTGCGCCACGCGGTCGGCGATGGCCATCATGTAGCGGCGGAGCAGGAGGGTGAAGTAGTCCTCGTCGCAGTGTTTGACCAGCTCTTCCTGGACCTTGGTGAGGGACACCACGTGGACGATCATTTCGTCGTCGTTGTACGCGGATACGATCTGCGCCAGGCGGAGCACCTTATCCCGCGCCATTTCGCTGGTGTAAGGGAAGGACTCAAAGTGGATAGCCTCCACGGTCATACCGCGCTTGGCCATCATGTAGCCCGCCACGGGGGAGTCGATACCGCCCGAGAGCAGGAGCAGACCGCGTCCATTGGAGCCCACGGGCATACCGCCCGCGCCCTTGACGGGGCCGGGATGGACGTAGGCGGCGTACTCTCTGACCTCCACCCGCACGGTTACGTCGGGATTATGGACGTCTACCCGCATATGGGGACAAGCAGAGAGAACGGCACCGCCCGCTTCCTTGGAGATTTCCATAGAATCCAGGGGGAAGGCCTTATCCGAGCGCTTGGACTCCACCTTGAAGGTCTTCTTTCCGGCCAAGTGGGGAGGGATGTACTCCTTAACGGTGGCCAGGATACTCTCCATGTTCTTCTCACAGACAGCGGCGCGGCAGATGGCCACGATGCCGAAGACCTTCCCTGCTGCGGCCATCATACCGTCCATGTCGCAGAAATCGTTCTTGGGCTCGATATAAATGGTGCTCTGGGAGCGGTAGATCTCAAAATCGCCGTGGGGCTTGGCCTTGTGGCGGAGCTGACGGCAGAGCATATCCTCAAAGTAACGCTTGTTGGCGCCCTTGAGAACGATCTCACCGTATTTAAGCAGTAAAATCTCTTTCATATCTTACGTTTCCTCCGCATCAGCGGCGTCCTTGGCGGCATCCTCCACCGTGATCTCGTTGCCGTCGTCGTCCACAAAGGTGATCTCGGCATCCTCCAGACCGGCCACCAGAGCCTTGGCGGTCTCCAGGGCGTGGGTGGGGACGTAGACGTCGGTGCCGAACATAGAGAATCCGGTAATGATACGCATGGCTGAGCCGGTGCCTCGCTCGCGCACCAGGTAGGGGATGCTTTCATCCTCCAACATACCGCGAACGATACCCAGCACCGCCACGTCGTAGACCGTGATCAGATGGGAGACCTCGTCTCCATCCGAAATTTTATGGGGCTTTTCCAGACCGAACAGATCAGACATAGCTTTCCTCCTTTTCCTCTTGAGCGGGATGTACGTATTCACCGGTGGCTTCATTGAACGAGGGGGCGGCGGCGGGGGTCATAGCACTGTAATCGGGGAGCTTCGGCATGGGGGTGGTATAGTAGTTGGGGAACAGAGCCTCCCAAACCTTCATGCAGGCGATGGTGTCAGCGATGGAGGAGTGGGGGATACCGTCCCAGCCGATGCCCAGGGTGCGCATGGCATCCACCAGGGATGCGTGGTTATCGTCGGGGTAATGCTCGCTCTGGAAGCGGACGAATTCCAGGGCACAGCAACGGGTCTTTTTCCGCAGAGCCTCCTGCTCGCTGATGGAATCGTAGATGTACTTAATGTGACTATAGTCGGTGGAGACACCGAAGGCAATGAGGTTATCGGCGTTCGCAAACATCTCCTTCAGGGTGGGGATGATGTCGTCCAGCAGGGGGGCATCCTGCACCATGGCGGGGGTGATGCCATGGATTTTCTCAGTACGGTTCCACTTCTTCTTGTGAAGGGGCTTGACCAGAGTATCCATGAGAACTTCGCCATTGGCATTGGTGATGGAGACCGAGATGATCTCGTCGTGATCGTACACGCCCGTCAGCTCCAGGTCGAAGAACAGGACTCTTTCGCGCTTCATACCGAAGGACTGTTCTCTATGGGCGTCGCCCTCGGCGCGGCGAACCGACAGATCCCGCTCGAAGCAGGCGCGGCACATCTTGCGCTTGTAGCGGACGTCCCTCCCGCAGACGGTGCACTTGAGGGGACGGCGGACGGCGGTGCGCTTATCGTAGAAGTAGATCATGGTGCCGTCGGAGCGGAGGTTGTAGGCCACGGGCTCCTCCACCACGTCGTAGTTCATCTGATCCAACCGCTCACGGGTGTAAAAGCCCATGGCGGCGGCGCGTTTAGTGGAGAGCTTCTCCACCTCGGCTCCGCTGGGAAGCTCGATGACGTCCACGGGCTCGTGCTCGTCCATCATGGGGCGGTACCACAGCTCGGGAGCGGCCTCGGTGACTCTGGCGGGGTCGTAGTAGAAGGTCAGATCGTCCCCCTCGCCCGAGCAGGCGGCGGGATTTCCCACGGGGGACAGGTGCATCATATCTAACATCTCCTTGGTCAGATAAGAGCGGCGTTCGGCCTCCTCGGGGGACATCCTCGGGATGCTGACGCCCGAGGGGAGTTTCACGGTTTCCATTGGTTTCGATTCCTTTCATCACTTCAATTCTATATACGGGCGGTATCCGTCCCAAGGGGAAGGCACGGTCTCACGCCCTTACACCGCCACCCGGCGGCAGGTAAACAAGGATCGGAAGGAGGGGCTTGCCCGAAAAGGGGGACAGGCCACACTCTTCCATATTACATAATCATACAGAATATAGTATAGCACAAATCCCCGCAAGAATCAAGGGGTATGGAGAAATATCCCTTGAAAAAGTTGACGAAATTTGAAAAATCCGAAAAAAACCCCGACGCGACAGGCGCATCGGGGGTGAGATTCAATTGAGAAAAGCTTACGCCTCGGGAGCCTCGGTCTCGGGAGTGGGCTCGGCGATCTCGTTTACGTACTCCAGGACCTTGGAGCCTTCAGCGAGGTTGGACACATCGATCTTGTCCTTCAGGGTGGAGCCGTCGGTCACGAAGGCGAAGTCACCGATGGTGATGTCGTCCTTGTTGAACTTGATAGACTCGATACCGGTGCAGTTGTAGTAAGCCAGGGTACCGATCTCCTTGACGGATGCAGGGAACTCCACAGAGGGCAGAGCGGTGCAACCCCAGAAGGCGGCGTCCTTGATGGTTTCGACGGTGGCAGGCAGGGGAATATCGGTCAAGGACACGCAACCCCAGAAGGCCTTCTCGCCAATGGTAAGCAGAGAGCTGCCCAGGTTGACGGAAGCCAGCTTATCACACTCGGCAAAGGCATAATCGGAGATCTCCAAAAGCCCTGCGGGCAGGTTGATGGCGGTCAGCTCGGTGCAACGGGCGAACGCGTACTTGTCGATCTTGACAACGGTGTCGGGAATGGTGACCTCCACGATGGATGCCAGGCTGTAGAAAGCCTTCTCGCCGATGACGGTGACGGTGCGGTCGCCCCAGGTACCGGGAATGACCACGTGATCGTCCTTGGTGGCCTTACCATTGTAGTTGACCAGAATGGCGGTTTCACCCTCGGCCTCCTCAAAGTAGAAGGTGCCCTGATCGGTGACCAGATAGTCCACCTCGGGCGTGTAGTCGTCGATGGCGTCGGGGTTGGCACTGACGCAGGAAGCCAGCGAACCAACGAGGAGCAGTGCGGCCAGAGCGATAGCCAGATACTTTTTCATGAATGGATACCTCCGCAGATTACAGTAATCAATATCCATATTATAATACATTCCGCTCCCGTTGTCAAGGGATTTCCCGATTGAGTTTGTAAATATTTTGTCACAGATTGAATTTTTGTGAAAACTGCCCTGTTTTGGCCTTTGCATTTTGTTGGATATTTCGGTATACCTTTCGGGATCGGCTCCACATCTGCGCGGCCTTGCTGAAAAAGCTGCTTTTTCCCTTGCGGCTCTTGCTTTTTTACGGGAAGTGTGATACAATATAAAGAAGATTTCGGGGCTTTGCCCCACGCTTTCAAGGAGGACTGCATTATGCTCGCCAAGGTATACAGCGCAGGGCTGTTCGGCATCGACGGCTTTCCCGTCACGGTAGAGGTGGATGCGCAGAACCGTCTGGATTACTTCGAGGTCGTCGGACTTCCCGACGCCGCCGTCAAGGAAGCCAAGGAGCGGGTGCGCACCGCCTGCGAGAACACGGGCTATCCCTTCCCCGAATGCGCCCTCCTCATCAACTTAGCCCCTGCCGACCGCCGCAAGGAGGGCTCGGGCTTTGACGCCGCCATTCTGACGGGTATCCTCTCGGCTGTGGGTATCATCCGCTCCACCGTCAAGCTGAGCGACAAATGCTTCGTGGGGGAATTGTCCCTGTCGGGTGAGTTCCGTCCCGTGCGGGGTGTTTTGTCCATGTGCGTAGCCGCCCGCGACGCGGGGATGACCGAGTTTTACACCTCTCTTGAAAACGCCGCCGAGGCTTCTGCCGTAGAGGGGATTACGGTCTACGGCGTGTCCAGTATGCGTGCGCTCATCGACCATCTCAACGGCCGCCACGTCCTCACGCCCGTCACCCGCGTATCCCCCTCCGCCGCCATATCCGACGTATACGAGGTAGATTTTTCCGACGTCAAGGGGCAGAAGCTGGCCAAGCGCGCCATGGAGATCGCGGCGGCGGGCGGGCACAACATCCTGCTCATCGGCCCTCCCGGGACGGGCAAATCCATGCTGGCGAAACGCCTCCCTACCATTCTGCCTCCCCTGACCTTTGACGAGGCTATTGAGGCGACCAAGGTCCATTCGGTGTCGGGGACGCTCCCCGAGGGTGTTTCCCTGCTCCGCCGCCGTCCCTTCCGCTCCCCGCACCACACCATGTCCCCCGTGAGCCTGGTGGGCGGCGGAGCGAATCCGTTGCCGGGGGAGGTCTCCCTGGCCCACAACGGCGTGCTTTTCCTGGACGAACTCCCCGAGTTTCCCAAGCAGGTCACCGACGGGCTGCGCCAGCCCATCGAGGATGGAAAGGTCACCATTACCAGAGCCAACGGGCGGGTGACCTTCCCCTGCTCCTTCATGATGGTGGCGGCCATGAACCCCTGCCGCTGCGGATATTTCGGGGATCCCACCCGCAAATGCACCTGCAAGCCCGAGGACGTGCGGCGGTATATGGCCCGCATCAGCGGCCCCATGCTGGACCGCATTGACATTCAGATCGAGCTCCCCTCCATCACCTACGACGAGCTCTCCGCCAAGGAAGACCCTGCGACCGTGGAGCACTCGGCCGACGTGCGGAAGCGTGTCTGCGAGGCCCGCGCCTTTGCCAAAGCCCGCATGAAGGCCGAGGACGAGGCCCACGGCTACGAGCATTCCCCCGCCGAAAAGCCCCTCCATTGCAACGCCCAACTGGATCCCGCCTCCATCCGTCGCTACTGCGTCATGACCGAGGAGGCCAATACCCTTCTGCGGGCGGCGTTTGAGAGCCTGGGGCTGTCGGCCCGTGGGCACGACCGCATTCTGCGGGTGGCGCGGACTATTGCGGATCTGGCAAAGTCTTCCGTCATCGAGGCGGAGCATATTGCGGAGGCGGTGCAGTTGAGGTCCTTGGATCGGAAATATTGGGGGGAATGATCCCCGAAAATAGTGGAAAACCCAGCCATGCGGCTGGGTTTTCGTATATAAGGATCAGGCGTGTCCACCGTCATCATCCGCCGTGAATACTTCCTCGTGACAGAGGTCCCACACCTTTACCATCCTTGTCACCATAGGTTAATCTGACGTATCTGTCGTATTGGCAGACAGAACGCTCACGATATACGGATACATGGCATCGGCAATTTGGAGGTACGCCCATTTTTGAGGATGCATGGAATCATTTTGACGGATGACCGTCTCGGGATCTCTTGCCGAGGAGGGGGCCGTCTCAGTTTTGAACATCCTTTGGGGGTCACAAGCCCAATACTGGGTCGTGAGATACACGCCCTCTACTACCCCGTTATCATATTCCGCCAACAGCTCTGCAATCCGAACAGGCCAGTTTCGCTTGTAGATGACGCCATCCGGGTTATTCGCCCACGCGTCTTTGGCTCCGATGTTCGTCATCAGCGTCACGAAAATGGGCATGTCCTTCCCAAAGGAGCTGGAGCGAATGAGACGGATGATCTCCCGCCAGTTCTCAGCCGTCGCGGCATTATTGATGTGATTATGACCCAGTGCCAGGACGATGAAGTCCAGGTCGGTGTAGCCGTTGCTCTCCATATAGTAATCAAGGTCGAAGGACTCCTCTTGAGGATCCCAGAACGGATTGCTTATCTTACTCGATAATTTATCGGTTAAGAATCCCCTTCGCGCCTCTCCTGTCAAATTGTTGGAGATAGATGCGCCGTTATAGGCCTCGTGATGAACGTCTCCCAGCCCGTTGATCGAGGAGGATCCCGTTTGGGTACCAAGCCAGGTGATCTGCCCTCCCGACAGATCGTATTGCAAGGCTGCCGGCGTGAGCGCACCGTAGGCGCATCCCAGGCTGTCACCTATATACAGACCTGTGCAGGTTGGGATCTCCTTGGAGACCACGGTCAGCTCCACAGTGAAGGACTGAATCGTCTCTCCGGCGTTATTCATGATCTCCACCAGCTTGTAGGTACGGGTATCGTAGACCGTAACAGTCAACTTGTACGTGCCGGGGGCTGTCGGGGTCAATCTGAAGCATTCCTCGTAATTATAGTAGGTCTGGACCACGGATGAATCAGTCGGGGTCATCTTTGCCATGATCCAGTAGCGGTCCAGGGACACGACACCGCAGACCACATTCTCCCAATAGATATTGAATTCCACACCGACAGCGGCAACTGCCGTATGGGGGAGGAGCAAACGAGGCACCTCGACGTCGGATACGCCCGGGATGCCCGGGTCTCCTTTTTCCCCTTTTTCGCCTTGGATTCCCTGCTCACCTTGGTCTCCCTTGTCTCCCTTATCTCCCTTTTCGCCTTTTTCACCGGGAATACCCTGGATACCTTGCTCGCCTTGGATCCCCTGCTCACCTTGGTCTCCCTTATCTCCCTTTTCGCCTTTTTCACCGGGGATACCTTGGATACCTTGCTCGCCTTGGATTCCCTGCTCACCTTGGTCTCCCTTATCTCCCTTTTCGCCTTTTTCACCGGGAATACCCTGGATACCTTGCTCGCCTTGGATCCCCTGCTCACCTTGGTCTCCCTTGTCTC
>JAGBAS010000066.1 GCA_017938885.1 Clostridia bacterium | reverse complement strand
AGGGAAAAAGTGCTTCCAAAAGGCGGATGTTTCCAAACTGACTGCATAGCTCAGCCTGATCATTTCTGATGCAGAGTACAGTTTGTTGTCGATGCAAACAAAGTAGGCAATGCTCTTCGTTTCATCTGAGCAAACAGCAAATAGGTATCGGTCATTTGCGAATTGGAATTAACCGTGATAGGAGGATCAATGGTTACCGGGAAAACTCTCTCTTCAGCATTGATCCACTCCGCATCCGCCGTCACGGTCAGGGAGTATTTACCGTTCCCGCCATTGGTCAAGGTATATTCCACAGCATCGGAATACTCACCGGTAGCATCATACATATAACCCTTGGGGATGGTATAAACAACTTCGTCCATGTCGGGATCCGAAATTGCAACAGAACCGTCCTCACAGAGCATGGCTTCCAGATTGTTCAGCTGGATCTCAAAGGTGTAGCTGTAGGAATCAGCACGTTCCTTAACGATGATGTTTTCCTTAATGTTGCAGGAATTCACCACGTATTCAAGATCGACGCCGTCCAGAATTTCGGGGTACAGGATTTTGGAGGACAGCTTATCCAGGGTCATCATCTTCTGAAGCTGGGTGGCATTCTCGGGGAACTCGGTCTGGGTGTTGGTGACCTGACCTGCTACCTTCTTGTTGGCACCGGACAGGCTCATGGTGATCTTGCGGTTTCCGTCGTGGAGTGTGAAAATGCCTTCATTGCCCGGGATCTTTTTGGTGAACTTGATTTTAGCATTGGGTGTAGCATATTCACTACCCGATTCAGACAGGGTATTATCAATATCCTGCCATTCACCGTTCTCGTCCTTTTCATGAACGGGCATATTGTACTGAACGGCGGTAAAGGAGCCGTCTTCTGTGCGGAAGTGTTTTACGGTTTCTTCGCGGCGGTCCGTAATTTCAAATACAGCATCCCTGTCATCGTCAGCCGCATTTGCGGTGGCTTCATTATCTTGGTCAAGGGCTGATTCAACGGTTTCAATCAGTTCGGCATATACGCTGGTCGGAACCGCATACAGAACCAGCAACACGGAAAGAAGGCAGGCCAACAGCTTGAGCCACGGAGCCCACGCACGGCTTACCAAGCGAGTGCTTTCGCTTTTCATATGAGATTTCCTTTATGTTGTCACGGTTTGTAATCTGCAACGAAACAGTTAAATGAGCCATTGGACTCTCCCTCCTCTCGTATATTTCGTGAAGTGAACAGATACCCATTCACTTATCCATATTATACCATATACGTTATATTATGTCAAGCCTCCAAGCAGGGTGCCTCATTATTTCGTCATTATGCCTCATAGGCTGTTGCTCATCAGCCGCCCCCTTGCGGAGGCGGCCTTATTCGCTTTACTAAATCCCTTAATATTTAAAGGTGTTCTATCACTCTGCGGAAAATATTAAATGCACATATTTTTACTTCCCGATTTTTGCCTTTCGTCCTGGTCCAGTGTAGCATAGCTCTCGCAGCTGTCAACGCGAAAAAATATAACCCAAAAATGAAATACAACCGAGAAAGTCAAGTAGCAATACTTGGCTTTTTCTTTATCCCCACGCAATATTTTTTCGTGTACTGAAAGCAATCTATACCTCTCGTTGACATCTGCACACCTCACTCGGAATGAGCCCGAATCCCTCCCGACCTATGCTCCCCCGACCCTGCCGAAATGGCCTGCGAACAGCGAAGCTGTTCAGAAAATCGGGAGGTATAGAAAATGAAAACCCAAAACCAAGTAAGAATCACCAACGAAAACGTCAGGATCACCGCTGAAAACGTCCAGCATATCGGTGAGTGCATCGCGCTGTCTGCCATCAAGAAAATGATGCGATTTGCACACCATCCGCGGTCTCTGGACAAGCTGTATGCCGGATTGGTCGAGGATATCTACGGCAACTACGGCTACGGCACGACCTTCTCGGACGGTTACGATCTTGCATCCGAGGTGATCTGCTTACTCTGCCACAACATCGGACACAATCTGGACGACCTTGCCTGTCAGAACCGTAAAGGTGAACTGCTGACTGTCCGCTTTGCTTGCTACAGACACGCCCTGCGGTATATCGAAAAGGAGTATCTTTCCGGTTATAAGACAATCAGTATTGAAGAATGCTCACCCGCCGATGCTTCGATTGACTTCGAGACCCAGTATGAGATCGAGGACTACACCAAGGTCGATACCATCATCCATCAAATGCGTTTGACCATTGCTGAAGAAGAAACCTTGAATTACTACATGGCCGGACTTGGTTTCGTAGCCATTGCACAGATGCAGAATGTCAATAATACGACTGTTTGGCGTCGCAGAAAGAGCATACAGAAGAAGTACCTGCGGTATGTGGTCATGCAAGGCTGATTCAACTCATAAATAACAGAACCGCCGAGAGTAACCGTAATTGGTCGCTCTCGGCGGCATTCGTTTATCTTGCCCACTTATTCAGCATTTCCATATACTTCGGATTTTTTCTCAGCTTCGCAAATTGAGGATGTGGTGAATACAGCAAACGGTTCAAGTGCCAGGAAATTAGGTCATCGGTTTTATAGGTAGTCCTGATTTGCTCTTTATGAACATCGTCGTTTTCGGCGAAAGCCATTACTCGCTCCACGGCGGCAAATTGTTTTTCTCTGATGCGGATCACGTCTTCGATGGGGGCGTTGTCCGCTGTAAGCATGCCTACAAAGGTCTCATATAGGGTTTTCTCTCCGATACAGAAAAATTCAAGATCTTTCCGTTTGCTCATTTCCCCAAAAGCTTCTGCCATTGATTCGATGCGTTCGATCTTCTCCGCAACAGAAAGCGAGGGATCAAAACGAATGATCCGCGCGAGCTTGACAGCCAGTACGTCCATAAGACCGAAACAATTCTTTTTGTTCCAATACCGAAATTCGGCGGTATCCTTGCCGAAAAGACATTCTTTAACGATTGGCGCATACCAAGAAGGGAGCCTAGAAAGAATTTCAAGAGCCGCTTCGGTATTACCCGACGCGTGAAGAAGCTTTGCTTTCATATGGATCGCCTCGACACGAAGGTCTTCCTCTTTACAGCCTTCCAAAATGCAATCGCATAGCTGTGTTATTTCGTCCTTGTTCTTGAGCAAGATTTTAGGGTCGTTTCCTGCACTTCCTCCTGCTAAATTCCACATATACGTGTTCATAATGCGGTAGTCGTGGGGATATTTCTTTCGTGCATTAACGATTAGTTCCTTGCCTTCGCTGAATCTTCCATCTACGTACAACCGCTGATATTCAGCAAGAATTTTGTCTACATCTGCCTTGGCTTTTGCTTCGTCATATCCCAAAAGCTCGTCAATGGTAACGCCGAATATCTCTGCAAGAGGAAACAGCATCGTAATATCGGGGTATGTGTTTTTAGCCTCCCATTTGCTTATCGCCGCCGTTGAGATCGTCAAAAGCTCTGCAAGCTGCTCCTGTGTCATCCCTCTGGCAAGGCGCAGGCGTTTGATATTCATTCCAATATTCAGTTCCATAATGATTCTCCTTGTTTGTTAAGTAAACAGGCCCGTTTCTGATTCTATTATAGCACATAATCCAAGAAATGCAAGCGAAGCATAGGCAACATGATTTTAACTGACGGTTGAATTATTTGAACAATTTGCAAGTTATATCAAACAATCGAGGTATCCTATCTGGCCCTTTGGCACCGTGACGTGTGCTTGTCTTATACAAGTCGGCTCGCTGCGCTCGCCGAGACAAGCACACGCCCGCACCGCAAACAAACGAAAAAGAAAAATCCAAAGCCGAGCGGTCGCGGAGTCGCCCGCTGAGCCGCTTGGGCGTACATCCGCGATCACGCTCGGCGGCTTTTTGGATAGATTTCATTTTTGGACGTTTGTTGGAGCACCGCCGGGTGAGATCGTCAGCCCGCGTATCATGCCCGTCAGTCTTCGTGTGAAATCTGTCCAGTAGATCATTAAAATCGGCCAGTTCCGTAAGTTGACAATCACATTTCGGTATGCTACTCGGGGACTTATATGCACGGTGACGAGGTGGTGGATAAGATCTATCCGCCCATTGTGGATCCGGAGATCTTCGCCAAAGTCCGAGCCAAGGTGTCATGCAACAAAATAGGAAAGCACAGTAACGCAGAGGTCTACCTACTCCGTCAAAAAATGAAGTGCGGCTACTGCGGCGAGAATATGAGTGGCGAATGTGGTAAGACCAAGCAGGGCGAGCGTACATACTACTATAAATAACACATCTACTTCAATAGCCCCTTACAGACGGGTCCTGACGCAAGTCAGGGCCTTTCTGGTTGTGACAGGGAAACGACCATACCGGCGCATATTCAGAACTCCTATGAGCTGAGACGGAAGAATATACGGCTTACGATCACCATCTGAAAACGCATTGAGACAAAAAGAAAAACAACCTAAACCGAATCATTCGATTTAGGTTGTGAGTGGTGACCCGTACGGGAATCGAACCCATGTTTCCAGCGTGAGAGGCTAGCGTCTTGACCGCTTGACCAACGGGCCTTGCCTTGCGACTTGATTATTATACCATATCCGATTCGGTTTGTCAAGAGGTTTTTGAAAGAATTTTGAAGAAAAATCGGAATTTTTGCACGGTTATTTCCGTTCATCACCGAAGACAACAGAGAATGCATTCCGTTTTTCAAAGAGAACTCCCCCCCTCCTCGGCGGAGAGGGGGAGAGGTGGGATCGTATGGTCAGTCAAGCTCGTTGAGAGACTTCATAAGCTTCTCGATGCTTCGCCCGATGCTATTCTTGAAGCTTCTGCTCTGGGAGGAGACCGCCGTATTGCTGTTGGGAAGCAGGCAACCTGCCAAAGAGCCAAACGCACCGCCCCAGCCATAGTAGTAGGCCAGATCGCACACGCGAGAGGAGAGAATCTTGTCGATCATGGGGCCGGACTGCTCATCGCGTGCTCCCTTGGTCTTCAGGTTGATCTCGTAGTACTGCTCGGTCAGGGTATCCACGGAGTGGTAAGCCATGGCCTCCATCATGGAGTTGACCATGACCAGATCGTTACCGTTCACGCTGCGGGGAATGGCAACGCAGGAGGCGGTGGGGTGCATCATGCTGCAATAATCCGGCTGGCTGGCATTATACTTGGGGAAGGGCAGGATGCCGAAATCCGCTGTAAAGCCGCGCAGTCGGGTCACACATTGCATGACCTCACTCATGTACAGGGCGTGATTCTCGCCAAAGGTGGTCTGGTTTAGGGTCACCATGTCGGGGCCTGTGCTCAGAGCAATTGCGCTCATGTTGATGGCGAGATCATTGGCGAAGATGAGCTTTCCGATGTCGGCGATGCTCTGGGCGCGATCTACGTCAAAGTTGTAGATGGGATAATCATCTGCATCCTTCTTGCAGAGGGTGATACCGCCGCCAAAGAGCACGCAGTAAGGAACGTCCTGGGTGTAGGCGTAGCCACAGACGTCGGTGTCAAAGGAGAGCTTACCGTCGCCGTTCTTGTCCTGCACGGCCACCTGCTCAAACTCATAGAATTTGTCGAGCGTCCACTCACCGTTTTCTACCAGGGTATACATATCGGGTAGGCCGCAGTCCACCACGATCTGCTTGTTGAAAACGACGATGAAGGTCGCGTCGTTATCCAGGGTCATGATGTCACCTGTAGCAAAGAAGAGACGATTGTCGATGGACATACCCTCAGCCATATTGACGTCCCACCAGGGCTTGGTAAAGTCCATGTACTCTATCTCAAAGGAATTCAGATCCCACAGAAACCCGTTGGAGGAGAAGGTAGTGGCGTTGCCGACATCGGTGGTGATGGCCAGAAAATCTCCCGTAGGTGCCGCAACCTCATTGCTGACAGTGGTGTGATGTTCATTGGCGATCTTGCGGATCTCAGTGATGGTCACGCCGTAATCCTGGAAAATGCGGTCGTTGCGCTCAAATACCGCATTGCTGATGTTGTCGGATTCCGAGGTTTGGTTCTCGGCAAAGACCTCGATGGTGGCCCAGGAAAACTGATCCTCGCCGTCGCGGGTGAGGAAGCACAGCTCGGTATCGTCGTAACGGGTGTCGGGAATATCCAGGGTTTCGCGGGTGTCGGCCTCGGGATCGGTTGCCGCGCCTGAATCGGGACCGGTGGATTCGATGCCGGACTCGCCCGTTCCGCAGGCGGTCATCGTACCGATCAACATCAGAGCGGCCAAAAGCATACAAAGGAATTTTTTCATGAAATCGACCTCCACATAGAATATTTTATATAAGGATGTGCTTCGAAGAGCTTCAAACCATCCAAAAACCCCGCCTTAGGGAGACGGGGAAATGTAGGGGGATTACTGATCGAACTTGTCCATAGCCCTCTGGAGCTGAGCGATGCTTCTCTCAATGGAGGACTGGAAACGCTTGGTCTGGGAGGCAATACCCTTATTACTGCCGGGCAACAGGCAAGAAGCCAGAGAACCGAAAGCGTTGGAACCCCACTGATAGTAGTAGGACAGGTCGCAAACACGGCTGGAGAGGATCATGTCGATCATGGGGCCGGACTGCTCATCTTTGGCACCCTTGGTCTTCAGGTTGATCTCGTAGTACTGCTCGGTCAGTGTATCCATGGAGTGGTAAGCCATCGCCTCGATCATGGAGTTGACCATGGCCAGGTCGTCACCGCTGATGCTCTTGGGGATGGATACGCAGGAGGCAGTCAGGTGCATCATGGAATAGTAGGAGCCCTGCTGCTCGTTGTACATGGGGTAGGGAAGGATACCGAAATCAGCCTCAAAGCCGCGCAGACGGGTAACGCACTGCATGACCTCACCCATGAACAGGGCGTGGTTCTCACCGAAGGCCTTCTGGCCAACCTCGTACATGGTGATACCGCCTGCATTGACGGCGGCGTTAAGATCGACGGTGTGATCCTTGGAGAAGATGAGCTTGCCCTTGTCGGCGATGTTCTGGGCCAGCTCCACGTTCAGCTCGTACACGGGGATGTCATCCGAATCCTTGGTACACATGGTGATACCGCCGCCGAAGAGCATACAGTAGGGAACGTCTCCGGTGTAGGCAAAGCCGCACACGTCGGAATCGTAGGTGAGCTTACCGTCGCCGTTCTTATCCTGGACGGCGAGCTGCTCGAACTCGTAGAACTTATCCATGGTCCACTGATTGTTGGAGACCAGAGAATAGAGGTCGGGGATCTGGCAGTCCACCACGATCTTCTTGTTGAAGAGAATGACGAAGGTAGCGTCGTTGTCGGAGGTCAGCAGATCGCCGGTCGCGAAGTACAGACGGTCATCGATGGACATACCCTCAGCCATGTTGATATCCCACCAGGGCTTGGTGAAATCCATGAATTCTACCTCGTCGGAATTCAGATTCCAGAGGAAACCGTTGGTGGCAAAGGAAGCGGAGTTCGATGTGTTGGTGACAACAGCCTGGAAGTCACCCGTAGGAGCAGAGACCTCGTTGGTCAGAGCACCGTGATGTTCGGTGGTGACTTTCTTAAGCTCCGTAATGGTGACACCGTAGGCCTGGAGGATACGGTCATTCCGCTCAAACACAGCGTTGCTGATATTGTCGGATTCAGAGGTCTGATTCTCAGCGAAGATCTCCAGGGTGGACCACTCAGATTCATCTCGTGTCAAAAAACAGATTTCTTCCCCGTCGAAACGGGTGTCGGGAATATCCAGAGTCTCGCGGGTATCGCTCTCGACGTTGCTGTCGCCGTTGTTTCCGGCGGTGGTGGTCTCAGTACCCTGATCGCCTGTGCCGCAGGAAGCGAGCGTGCCGACCAGCATAAAGGCAGCCAGGAACACGCAAAGTAATTTTTTCGTCATGAAAAAACCTCCTCATAAAGTATTTATGCCATTTGAATATGGCCATGCCCTTTAATTATACCATATATTTCAAAAAAAAGCAAGAGCAGAAAAGAACTCCCGCAGGGAAAAAAGCCTCGGGAGTTGTAAATTTTTTTCGTTTTTACATACAAATGTCGTAAGCCATGTGATACAGACGTTCGACCTTGGCACGTCTGGCGAAACAATGAGCCTTCATCTGAGCGATCTCAAAGCCCGTAAAGCGATCCAACTCACCGTCCTGGATGTTGTCCTTGTACATATGATCCAAAGTCAGCGCATAATTGATGTCGCAGGAGGTAATGCGGTTCTCGTGGACGCACATGACCAGATTGCTTTTGTTCTCCAGCAGATGGTTGACGGCTTCCACACCCATCTGGGTAGCGGTCAGACGGTCGCGCAGGGTGGGGTTACCGCCACGGATGGTGTGACCCAGATTGGTGAAGCGGGTGTCGATGCCGGTCTCCCGGATGATCTCATCCTTGAAATCCTCGCCGTAATTCTTGCCGCCTACCTTGGGCATACCCTCGCTGCAAATGGCGATGATGCCCCGCTTGCCGTTGACCTCTCTGGCCTCGCGGATCTTCTTGATGGCGTACTCGCGGTCGAAGGACACCTCGGGAATGGCTACCGAAATAGCACCCGTAGCCAGGGCCAGGTACAGGGACAGGAAGCCGCACTTGTTGCCCATGACCTCGGTGACGATGCAACGGGCGTGGGACTCTGCGGTATCGCGGAGAGCATCGAAGAGCCCCAGCGCGGTATTCAGCGCAGTATCGAAGCCGATGGTCTGCTCGGTGGCAGAGATATCGTTATCAATGGTGGCGGGGATGCCGATGGAGGGAATGCCGTGGTTGGTCAGATCGGTGGCACCGCGGAAGGTACCGTCACCGCCGATGGCGATGACCGCGTCGATCTGGTATTTCTCGCAGGCGCGGAGAGCCTTGTCCATTCCGGCGGGCGTGGCGAACTCGGGACAGCGGCTGGAATAGAGGATGGTGCCGCCTCGGGTCACGATGTTGGATACACTGGCGGAGTTGAAGGGACGCAGATACTTTTGGCGAACGATCTCGGGATCCGGCTCGTCAGCCGCGCTGAGAAGGCCGGAATAACCGCCCAGAATACCTACGACCTCCAGACCTTGGCTGAGAGCGCGGCGGGTAGCAGCGCGGATGGCCGCGTTCATACCGGGGGCATCGCCGCCCGAGGAAAGGATACCGATTCTTCTGAAATTTGCCATGAAAAACCTCCTGCTATCCGTTTCCGAACGGGATAGCGTTCTTTTTGTTATAGTATTTTTAAAATTTTAGTTTGGTGAAAAAACGAAAGACGCAGAACGTGGATCACAGCACGGCGTGGACAGCCTCCCTCAGAACGCGGGAAGCGGCGGCTTCGCGGACGTAATCGCGGGATTTGTTGGGGAAGTACAGGCGGTGGGTGACGACATTGTCTTTTGTGGCGATCCCGATATAGACCGTACCGACGGGATTTACGTCTGTGCCGCCCCCGGGGCCGGCATAGCCCGTGGTAGAGAGGCCGATGTCCGTTCCCAGCCGGGTGCGAGCTCCCTGCGCCATTTCGGCGGCGGCTTCGGCGGATACCTCGGTATGCGCTGAGATGGTAGAGGGATCAACGCCCAGAAGCACGATCTTTTGTTCGTTCGTATAGGTAATGAAACCTCCCGTATAGACGGCCGATGCGCCGGGGATCGCGGTGAGCCGCTGTCCCAGCATTCCGCCCGTGCAGGATTCGGCAGTAGCCAGCGTCATTCCCCGATCGGTCAAGAGCCGTACCAGAGCCGTCTCAATGTTGTCGCAATCCACCCCGTAGATATAGGGAGCGAGGCGGGGATCCTGAAGGATCTGTGAGACGAGCCCGTCGCACAGCTCCCGCGCAGAGCTCTCGTCAGCGGCGCGGGCGGTGATGCGCAGGCGCACCTCGCCGGATTTGCAGTAGGGCGCGACCGTGGGATTCTCGGAGGAAACCATGAGATCGTGCAGCATGGCTTCCACGGTAGATTCGCCCAGTCCCATGATATGGATATTGCGGCTGATGAGGATCCCTTCAGTAAAGCGGCGCAGGAAGGGGACCGCCTGCTCGTTGAAGAGCGGGATCAGCTCGGCGGGAGGTCCCGGAAGCAGGATCGCCGTGCGGGTCCCGTCGCCGATGGCCAAGGCGGGGGCGGTACCGTAGTCATTGGGAAAGACCACACAGCCCTCGGGCATCATGGCTTGCTTTTCGTTGTTCGGGGTCATGACCCGACCCGTGCGGGTAAAGAAATCACGGATACGGGCGAGGGATTCCTCGTGGAGCTCCATAGCTCGCCCGAAATAGGCGGCAACGGTCTCCTTGGTCAGGTCGTCGTAGGTCGGTCCCAAGCCGCCGCTGAGGATCACCAGATCGGCGGCAGGCCGCCCGTGCCCTTCAAATGCATCCGCAAGAGCCACGCGAAGCCGCTCGGAACTGTCTCCGACCACGGCCTGGTGGTAGACCGCGATTCCCAGGGAAGCCAGCCCCTTGGAAAGAAACGCGGCGTTGGTATTGACGATATCACCCAACAAAAGCTCGGTCCCCACGCAGAGTATTTCGGCCGTGCGGATGGGAGCTGTACGATTACGGGTATCGAATGAGGCCATGAAGATCACCGTGCGCCCGAGGGCATCCTTTCATCGGAAGGAGAACTATACCCGTATGCGGATACAATAAACCAAATACTATTATACCACGGGAAGGGCAATTTGTAAACTAAAAATAATCACAAAAAACTTGCAATCTGTCCCGATTTGTTGTATAATAAATCAATAGAGCAATACGAAAGATGCCGAGGAGATCATCATGAACCCTGTGGACAATACTCCCATGACTGCCTGTACTCTTTGCCCCCGCCGCTGTGGGATCGACCGCGCCGCCGGGCAGGTGGGCTTTTGCGGTGAAGCCGCCGCATACCGCGTCGCCCGCATAGCCCCGCATTTGTGGGAGGAGCCTCCTATCAGCGGAGAACGGGGCTCGGGCACTGTTTTCTTTTCCGGCTGTAATTTTCGCTGTATATTCTGCCAGAACCGCGAGATCAGCCGAGAGGGAAGAGGGCGCACGATATCCGAGGACGAGTTGACCGATGCCATCCTCGGGCTACAGGAGCAAGGAGTACACAATATCAACCTTGTCACGCCGACTCACTATACCGCACCCCTTGCGAGCCTGCTCGAGAAGCTCAAGCCCCGTCTGCATATCCCCGTGGTCTGGAACAGCGGTGGCTATGAATCGACCGAGTCCCTGCGGCAACTGGAGGGCTTGGTGGACGTGTACCTTCCCGATTTCAAGTACCTCTCAGCCGATCTGGCCGCCGCCTATTCTGCGGCTCCCGATTATCCCCAAAGAGCCACCGAGGCTCTGCTGGAAATGTACCGCCAGACGGGCGCGTACCGGGAAGAGGATCACCTGGCAAAGAGGGGAGTCTTGATCCGACATCTGGTTCTCCCGGGCTGCCGCAATGATTCCATAGCCGTCCTTCGCCACGTCGCCGGCCTCCTTCCGCCGAGCGGGATCCGTGTGTCGGTCATGCGCCAGTACACGCCTGACTTCGCTATGGATTGCCCCCACAAGAATCTTCGCCGCCGTGTGACCGAGTTTGAATATACCTCGGTGCTGGAGGAGGCCGACCGCCTGGGGCTTACGGGCTTCAGCCAAGGGAAGGATGCCGCCACCAAGGCCTATACCCCGGATTTTATGGGTGACTGAGAAAAGGCCTTGGCCGCTCTTGACATTTCATGGGGAATATGGTATACTGATAGAACTTTCCGCATGAAAGAACGACCGAAAGGAGAGCCTCCGTGCCCCGTAAGCTACTTCTCTATCTCCGCTATGACGGAAGCCACTTTTGCGGCTACCAGGCTCAGAAGAACGGTTACTCCGTCCAGCAAGCCCTCAATGAGGGAACTGAAGCCCTATTCGGCTATCCCTGCGATATTACGGGCTGTTCACGCACCGACAGCGGTGTACATGCCAATATGTTCTGCGCCACCGTTACCGCACGCGGCGAGGATTGCCTGGATACGACGATCCCCCTCGACCGTCTTCCGCGCGCTCTGAATATTCACCTACCCGAGGCCGTTGCCGCCTACGCGGCTCTTTGGGCACCCGAAGATTTCCACGCGCGCTATTCGGTGACATCCAAGGAGTACCTGTACCGCATTCTGAATACCCAGAACCGCGATCCCTTCTATTCCGGCCGCGCCTGGCATTATCCCCGCCCCATCAGCGAGACGGGCTTCGCCGCCATGCAACAAGCCGCCGCCGCCTTCGTAGGGAAACGGGATTTCGCCGCTTGTATGGCCTCGGGCTCCAAGGTGGCGGATACCACCCGCACCGTGTTTTCGGCATCTTTGACCCGAGAGGGCGATTTCCTTCTCTTCCGTGTCCGTGCCGACGGATTCCTGTATAACATGGTACGCATCATGGTGGGCACCCTTGCCGAGGTCGGGGAAGGCAAGCTTGATCCCGATTCCATTCCCGCCCGTCTGGCCTCCTTGGATCGCGGCCGGCTCGGACGCACCGCACCTGCCGATGGCCTGTACCTGGATCGGGTGTTCTATAACCATCCCGAGAAAGAGGGATACCATCCAACCATTCCACTGTAAAGGAGGGGTACCGTGAAACCGCCCGCCAATCCCATACCCCGCCTGAAGCGGCTATTCAGAGAGCTCTACGAACGCGCCTACAGCTCGGTTCGCGGCTTCGGCAGGCAGACCGACGAGGTGCTTTCGGGGGAGCCCATCGACTTTTCATCCCCCTCCATCCCCTACTACGAAAGCCTGGCCGCCCGCATGAGCTTTGCCCGAGTGGTGCTGTACATGGTGCTCTTGGTTTTTGTGGTGGTGACGGTGGTCAGCAATCACAGGCTCATCACCTACGAAAATCTGTACTATCTGGCTAAGGACATCGGGGCGTCAACCCTTACCGCCCATTCCGAGGCGGATCATATCAGCTATCCTATATCCTCAGCCGAAGGGGATTTCGCCCTGTTTCGGGGCGGGATCGCGATTGCCGGCAGCGAGGTCGTTACGGTCATGAGCGGCTCGGGACGGCAGACCTTGTCGGATAACGTGGCGTATGCCGATCCGTGCATCGTGGCGGGCGACCGCTTTTGCATCACCTTCGGTCGGGGAGAGTCCTCATTCGCCGTGTATAACGCCTTTGTCCGGGTTCATGCCGAGACCACGGAGTTCCCGATCTATGATGCCGCCGCAGGCGGAAACGGAAGCTTTGCGGTGGTCACCCGCTCGCGGGACTATACCTCCGAGGTACTGCTCTATGACGGCAATATGGAGCGGCTGGCCGATTATCACCTGAACGGCTACGTAACGGGCTTGGCCATGAATGCCGAGGGAGACCGCCTGGGTGTTGTCTCAGCCGAGGCGCAGAACGGTATTTGGGTCACAAAGATCACGGTTATTCGCATCGGTAATCGGATCACCGAAAGCTCTGCGGTCATATCGGGTTCGCTGGGGAGCACCTGCGGATTCGTCACGGACGACCGCTTCGCGGTTCTCCTTTCGGATCGCCTTATGGTTTTTGATGGGGACGCCACCGTAACGGGGGAAACCATCTTTTCCGGAAGTGTTCCCGCCTTGGCCGCCATTGGATGGGGGACTATAGCCGTATTAGCCTCCGCGACCGAAGAGCTGACCGCCTCGGTGCTGACGGTCTACGACCGAAACGCACGGGAAGAATACCGTCTGGAGCTTTCGGGCGAGCACCCCATCTTGAAAGCAGGAGACGCCTCCTCCCTCTGCTTCGGAGGAAACGCCCTGTTTATACGGGCGGGTGATACCCTCTTTCGAATCACGGGAAACGGTCGAACCGTGAAGTCTCTGACCGTTACCCGCGACACGCTGGATATTTTGCCGTTGAACGCCGATGAGGTCATGGTATTCACCCCCGCCTATGCATATCGGGCCGAGGAAGAGGACTTTTCCTGATCCTCCAAGGCCGCAACGCAAAGCCCCGCCGAAGCTCGGCGGGGCTTTTTGGAAGCTTTCGGAATCAGAAACCCTCTGTCAGGGTAATGGTTCCGTCCTCGCAGATGATGTCAAGGGATCCGTACTGCGTCCGTTCGTACCAGTTGCGGGCTTTGCGAATCCGCTTCCACTGGGCCATGGTACCGTGGTAGCGGATGGATTTCAGATTCGAATCCGTAAAAAACGCGGCGGCACCGATGCTCTCCAGGCTGGCGGGCAGATCGATTGAGGTCAACTTGGGACAGTCACGGAAGGCGAAATTCTCAATGACGGTTACACCCTCGGGAATGACGATCTCCTTCAGCTTTTCTGAATGGGTAAAGGCGTTTTCTTCAATGACGGTCACGGTGTCGGGAATGGTGACGGTCACGATCCCCTCGGCGTCGGTAAAGGCGTTTTCTCCGATGGCGACCACGGGGATGCCGTTGTATTTGGCGGGAAGCTCCATATGCTCGGGATACTCACCCGCCTTGACGCAGACCGCCCAACCGCCCTCGGCCTTGGAGAAGGTGAGATGGGCTGTCTCCATGTAGTCCATCACCGCGAATACGCCCAGTACGGTCACAGCCACCGTCAGGATCAAGCCCATGATACTGCAAACCACACCCGCTCTCCGCAGGCCCGAGCGGTTGCCCTTCTTTTTGGCGATCCCGCCCAGGATCAATCCTACGACAGAGGCGGGGGGCATACAGCAGACGAGGGAGCCCAGACCGCACAGAAAGCTGCCCAGAGCCAGCCCCTTGGCGGGCTGATGCTGGGGCACGGGGGGCACCTTGGGGTTGATGAAACGATCGTCATTCATAGTCGTACCTCTTTCATTCATTCGCTTGCGTCATTTGTCCCGCAGATCGATGGTCCCGTCTACACAGATAATGTAGAGGAGCTTATCGCCATCCAGCACGGGACGGTACCAATCCTCCTCCTTGACCACCTTGTTCTCCCACTCCTCCAGAGTACCGGGGTAGACGATGGCGGTCAGCTCGCGGATAGCCAGCCCCTCACGTCCGATGTATTCCACCGAGGCGGGCAGGGTGAAGTGAGGCTCCGTGATCTCACGGAAGGCCCCCTCGCCGATATAGGTGATGGAATCGGGCAGAACCATGCCGATCAGCTGCTTGCATTCCAGAAACGCGTAGTCCGAGACCCGGGTCAGGGTGGAGGGAAGCTGTACCTCGACCAGAGAAACACACCCCGCGAAGCAGGAGTCGGGGATCTCGGTGATGCCCTCGGGAATCTTGATCCGCTCCAGGCTCCGACACTCGGAGAAGGCCAAGGGACCGATGGAGGCCACACTCTTGGGAAGGTCGATCCCGGTCAGATTGCGGCACCCCTGGAAGGCCGCTCCGCCGATGGCGGTGATGGTATCGGGAAGACTGATCCTACGCAGGCGGGTCTGTCCCATGAACCCCGACGGGGCGATCTCGGTGACAGTGCCGCCGTTGTAGCGGGCGGGGATGGCCACCTCCTGGGGAAGGGTCATGCCGCTTTGGACCGACACCGCGTAGGTGCCGTCCCCGTTGGCCGTGTAGACCAGCATCTCCACCGCCGTCAGCTCGCGGGTGGTCTCCTCCTCGGGAATATGAGCGGAGGAATTCGTGACGCTCTCCATGGATCCGTCACTGAACATTCCGGGAGCGATCTCGTCCAGAATAGCGGGCATCACCGTAGCGGCGAGCACCATGAGAAGCACGTGGAAAACGATACCAATGATGCTGAACACCGTGCCTACCTTGCGTAGGGCGGAACGGTTACCCTTTTTCTTGGCTACGCTTCCCAGCACAAGCCCCACCACCGAGGCAGGCACGCCCATACAGCACACCACAGAGCTCAGTCCGCACAGAAAGCTGGCCAGAGCCAAGCCCTTGGCGGGCTGAACGGCGGGAGCAGCGGCCGTTTCGAATGCCCTGTTCTTTTCGTTGTCCATCATATGTACCTCGTTTCTTTAGGTTTGATACCATTATACTACATCCCTCTCCTCCTGTCAACAACCGAACATCCCAAAATGCGACCGATCATCCCAAGGAGAGACGGTGGAACGACTTCTCACCTTATAAGACACAAAAAAACACCGGAATATTACGTTCTTTTGAAAAATTATCGAAATATTTTTTTGGCTATATACAAATCCAAAGAAATGTGGTATAATAATCCTGAAATACTACTTCCAAGGAGCTTGCATATGCTCAAAACGAAAATCGTCTGCACCCTCGGTCCCGCCTCCCGATCCGAAAAGGTCATGACCGAAATGCTCAAAGCGGGTATGAACGTCGCCCGCCTCAACTTCTCCCATGGGGATCACGAATACCACCGTGAGATGATCGAAACCTTCCGCCGCGCCCGTGGCCGTCTGGGCGTCCCAGCCGCCATCATGCTGGACACCAAGGGCCCTGAGGTGCGCCTCCGTACCTTTAAGGATGGCGGTACCACGCTGGCGGAGGGAAGCACCTTCATCCTCACTACCGAAGAGATCGAGGGGGACAACACCCGCGTGTCGGTCACCTATACGGACCTGCCGGCCTGCCTCAAGGTCGGTGACCGCGTGCTGATCGACGACGGCCGCCTGGAGCTTCGGGTCACCGACTTGACAGAAACCGACATCACTTGCGTGGTGGTCATCGGGGGAGACGTTACCAACCGCAAGGGGGTCAACCTTCCCGGCGTACACCTGGATATCCCTTACCTCTCCGAGCAGGACATGGCCGATCTTCGCTTTGGCGTGGAGATGGACGTGGACTACATCGCCGCATCCTTTGTCCGCTCCGCCGACGACGTGTATGCCATGCGCAACTATCTGGACTACTACGGCGGCCACAATATCCGCATACTGGCCAAGATCGAGAACGCCGAGGGCATTGAGAACTTCGAGTCCATCCTGGAGGCCGCCAACGGTATCATGGTAGCTCGCGGCGATATGGGCGTGGAGGTGGACTACGAGCGGCTCCCGGGTCTGCAAAAGCGGTTTATCCGCCGTTGCTACCAGTCGGGTAAGGTGGTCATCACCGCCACTCAGATGCTGGAGTCCATGATCCACAATACCACCCCCACGAGAGCCGAGATCACAGACGTGGCCAACGCCGTGTTCGACGGCACATCGGCGGTCATGCTGTCGGGTGAGACCGCCATGGGCGACCACCCCGCTCGCGTGGTGAAGGTCATGGGCAAGATCGCCGCCCAGGCCGAGAAGGATGCCTTTGAGATCGGTGCCTACCGCGCTATCGCGGGCCACGAGCGTTATCCCGGTGACGCCACCGACGCCATCTGCGACGCCGCCTGCACCACCGCCCGCGACCTCGGTGCCGCCGCCATCCTCACCGTCACCCGCTCGGGCTATACCGCCCAGCACCTCTCCAAGTTCCGTCCCGTGGAGCCCATCGTGGCTGCCACCCCCGACGAGAAGACCTACAATCAGCTCGCTCTCTGCTGGGGCGTGTACCCCATCCCCGCCATCTACCAGCCCGATACCAACGTCCTCGTGACCCACGCCGTGGATTGTGCCAAGCGTTTTGGCTATGTCAAGGCGGGGGACCGCGTGGTGGTTACCGCAGGCGGTACCGGCGAGAGCGGTACCACCGACGTGCTGAAGGTGCAGGTCGTGCCACAGCCCTTGAAGTGAGATGTTTTTTTGAAAATCCTCTTGAAAAAATTCCCGAAATCGTGTATAATACAAGCAATAAAATTTTTGAAAAGGTAGGTATATATCTATGTCCGTTCGCCTCAACGCCAATTACCTTTCCTCCTTTGTGTCCGCCGAGGAGCTGACCAACATCCAGCCCCAGGTCACCCTGGCTCATGATCTCCTGACCTCCCGCGCGGGGGCCGGAAACGACTTCCTGGGATGGACCACCCTCCCCGTGGACTACGACAAGGAGGAGTTCGCCCGCATCAAGGCTGCCGCTGCGAAGATCCAGAAGTCCTGCGATATCTTCATCGCCATCGGTATCGGCGGCTCTTACCTCGGAGCCCGCGCCGTGATTGAATTCGTCAAGTCTCCCCTGTACAACAATACGAAAAAGGACACCCCCGATATCTACTACGCAGGCAACAACATCTCCGCCTTCGCCATTGACGAGCTTCTGAAGATCTGCGAGGGCAAGGATATCTGCATCAACGTCATCTCCAAGTCGGGTACCACCACCGAGCCCGCCGTGGCCTTCCGGGTATTCCGCGCTCTGCTGGAGCAGAAGTACGGCGTGGAGGGAGCCCGCGAGCGCATCTTCGTCACCACCGATAAGGCCAGAGGTACGCTGAAGCACTTCTCCGACGAGGCCGGCTACGAGACTTTCGTGGTGCCCGACGACGTGGGCGGCCGCTTCTCGGTGCTGACTGCCGTGGGACTGCTTCCCATTGCCGTTGCCGGTATCGATATCGACGGCCTCATGCAGGGAGCCGCCGCCGCCATGGAGGCCTACAAGAACCCCGATCTGAACGCCAACGATTGCTACAAGTACGCCGCCATCCGCAACATTCTCTACCGCAAGGGTAAGACCACCGAGATCCTGGTTGGCTACGAGCCCTACCAGACCATGCTCAACGAGTGGTGGAAGCAGCTCTACGGCGAGAGCGAGGGCAAGGATCAGCGCGGTATCTTCCCCGCATCCGTGATCTTCTCCACCGACCTCCACTCTCTGGGCCAGTACATCCAGGACGGAAACCGCAACCTCTTTGAGACGGTGATCGCCATTGAGGAGTCCCCCGTGATCTATCCCATTCCGAACGACCCCGCCAATATCGACGGGCTGAATTTCCTGTCGGGTATGGATCTGAATCTGGTCAAGAAGACCGCTATGCAGGCCACTCTCCTGGCTCACGTGGATGGCGGAGTGCCCAATATGCTCATTGAGCTTCACGACAAGTCTGCCTACTCGCTTGGATACCTCATCTACTTCTTCGAGCTGGCCTGCGCCATCTCGGGCTACATCCTGGGGGTCAATCCCTTCAACCAGCCCGGTGTGGAGGCCTATAAGAAGAATATGTTCGCCCTGTTAGGTAAGCCCGGCTATGAGGATATGCGCGCCGAGCTGGAAGCACGCCTTGGCTGAGTCTATACAATTCAGTGCTTACCGGAATAAATATCAAGTCGTGAAAAATAATATGTGGCGTATACTATCTATTTTGCTTTCCCTTTGCTTGCTTCTCGGATGTTTGACAGCCGTTTCCTGTTCTTCACCCGATATAGGAGAGGATACAGCAGTCAGCGGCTCTGCCGGCGAGACCGCTACTGAGGAGGATCCCCGCGCTACCTTGGAAAACCCCAACGTAAGTTACGACGGTTATGTCTTCCGGGTTTGCAGCATTGCCAGCGAGACCCATTATACTGCACTTGATCCCGGTAAGCTCACGGGAGAAGCCGTCAACGACTCGATCTATGAACGCAACCGCAGGATCGAAAACGAGTACGATATTGAATTCCAATGCGAGACCTCCGATATTACCGCCAACTATGTCACTATGGAAAAACAGGTCATGGCGGGTTCGGGAGATGATGGCTATGACCTGATTATGCTTATCAGCCGGAACGCCTTCAGTGCTGCTCTGCGCAATCTCCTCATCAACTATGACCGACTTCCCTATGTGGACACCGATAAGGAATACTACTTTGAGGACATCAATAGCCAGTTTACGATCGGAAACAATACCTTCTTTGCCTACGGTTCCGAAAACATCAACGTATTCTCCCTGTCCTCGGCCCTCTTCTACAACAAGGAGATCGTTGCTGAGCAGAACATGGGGAATCTCTATGACGACGTCCGGAACCGAAAATGGACCTTTGACCGTCTCTATACGCTGGCAGCGGAGGCTACGGGCGACACCAATGGAGACGGAAGCATTCGCTTCGGTGAGGACGTCCTGGGTTTGATCGGAAACTACGACCGTACCATCCCTTGCTTTTGGGTCAGTACGGGCGAAAAGCTCATTTTTAAGGATGAAAATGACCTCCCCGTGTATACCGCCCACGGCAATGAGCGTATGATCGACATCATGCAGGAGGCTGCTGCTCAGTTCGCCACCGAGGCTTTCGATGTCTATGGAGCTGACGAGAAGCGTCTACAGACCTTCATGGAGGGGAACGCGCTCTTTTTATCCACGGGTATCGGTGAACTGTCCAAGCTCAAGGCCACCGAGCTGGATTACGGTGTTCTTCCTTGGCCCATGTACGACGAATTGCAGGAGGATTACGTCTCCCGCTGCGGTGATGCCTGGCTCCATTGCGTGCCCACCAACACCAAGAACCCAGAGCGCACAAGCGTTATCATGCAGGCTTTGGCTTACTACTCCTACGGAACCGTCTATAAGGCCTACTACGACCAGGCCCTCACCGCCCAGTACGTCCGAGACCCCGATTCGGTGGATATGATGAAGATCATTCTCTCTACCTTGTCGGTGGATCTGGGGGATACCATTTGGTTTGAGAGCCTGCGCTTCCCCATCACGAAGGCTTTCCTGGACAAAAAGGGAGGTATCGGTATCGCCTCTACGTTTAAGGGTTACGAGCGAGTGGCACTGAAGGAGATCAGTAAGGTGACGGACTTCTTGGATGAGCGGAACGCCGAGTGATATTTCCTTGCCTTTGTTCTCGCCTGTGGTAAATGTGATTTTTCACGAAAAACTCTTCAAAACCCCTTGCAATTTTGCAAAAAATATGGTATAATAATCAAACAACTAATCTGCGGAAGTCTTTTCCCGATACGCGGGGGGAGATGCAGAGAGAAAGGAAGTACATAGATATGATTAAGTTACTTGTTGGCGTTAAGGGTACCGGTAAGACCAAGACCCTGATTGCGGCTGTGAACCAGGCTCTGGAGACCTCCAAGGGCTACGTGGTGTGCATTGAGAAGGGCGCGACCCTTCGCCATGAGATCAGCTACAAGGTGCGCCTTGTCAATACAGACGATTACCTCATCGAGGGCGGCGTCGCTCTGGGCGGCATGGTCGCCGGTATTCTGGCAGGCAACGGCGATGTGACCGACCTGTTCATCGACGGTACCCGCAAGATCTTCGGCTACGAGAAGGTCGAGATGGCTCAACTCCTGGCTGACCTGGAGAAGTTCATCTCCGATCTGGAGAAGATCATCCGCGACGCAAACATCAACGTCACCATCACCGTCTCGGTGGATCCTGCCGATCTGACCGAGAATCTCAAGAAGTACCTGTAATCGGGGCTTCTGCCATACACACAGGCGAACGGAGGCCGCCGAGATCATCGGGCTTTCTGTTCGCCTTGTGTGCATGAAAACGACAAATTCGGAAAGGAGGGATTCGTATGTTCCGTATTCGCCTGGCAGGGATCACCGTGGAGATCGACAACCGTCATAACTACGTTTTTGAGCAATGCGTAGACTATCTGTGCTTTGACAGTACTCCTGCCTTTCGCGTAGCGGTCTCCACCGCCGACACGGAAAGCTACCGAGCCTCCTGCGGACGTCCCGTAACCCTCCCCGAGGCCGAAAGCTACTTGATCTACCGCCGAATCTGCGAGAAAATGCCCCGCTACGGTGTCTATCTCCTTCACGCCGCCGTGGTGGAAATGGACGGACGGGGCTACGCCTTCTCGGCGCGGCGCGGAACGGGTAAATCCACCCACACCGAGCTGTGGCAGACCCACTTCAAGGGAAGAGCAATCGTCATCAACGGCGATAAGCCCCTCATCCGCCGTGCCCCCGACGGCCGCTTCTGGGCCTACGGCACGCCCTGGTGCGGCAAGGAAGGGAAGCAGGTCAACCGCAAGTGTCCTCTGACCGCTGTTTGCTTTTTGGAGCAGGGAACCGACAACCGCGTCACCGTCGCTTCTGCTGCTGATACCGCCGCCCGCCTCCTGGAGGCTACGGTACTGCCCCCCGATAAGGTGGGACAGGACCAAATGGCCGCCCTGGTCGGCGCGACCGTGCGGGATGTCCCCGCCTTCACCCTCACCTGCCGCCCCGATATCGAGGCAGCCGAGGTGGCGTATGAGTTTCTGTCGCAGGTATAAAGATCCGATGCCTTGGGGTGTCGGGTCTTATTTTATGCCCATACGGTATGACGGATTGTACGTTTCGGTGTGCTTTTGAAGGGATGTTGGTAAAAAGTTCAGTAAATGTCTTGAAATTTAATATATTTTATTGTATAATATATAAAAACGACCATCCCGAAAGGAGGCCTACCGTGAAGAAATACATTCTCGCCCTGGACGAGGGAACCACCTCGGCCAGAGCCATCCTTTTTGACCGAAACGGCCGCATCGTCGCCATGGCCCAGCATGAGTTCCCTCAGATCTACCCCCAAGCGGGCTGGGTGGAGCAGGACCCTATGGCCATTTACGCCGCCCAGTACGCCGCTATGACCGAGTGCGTGGCGGGGAGCGGCATTGACCCTCACGAGATCGCCGCCATCGGTCTGACCAATCAGCGGGAGACGGTGGTGGTCTGGAATCAGCACACGGGTAAGCCCGTCTGCAATGCCATCGTCTGGCAATGCCGCCGTACCGCTGACCTCTGTGCCGCTCTGGAGCGGGACGGATATGCCGACCTTATCCGAGAGCGCACGGGTCTGCGCCTTGACCCCTACTTCAGTGGTACTAAGCTCAGATGGATCCTGGACAATATCGACGGAGTTCGCGCAAAAGCCGAGGCGGGAGACCTGTTGTTCGGCACCGTGGATACCTGGATCACCTGGAAGCTGACGGGTGGTGAAATTCACGCCACCGACGTCACCAACGCCTCCCGCACCATGCTCATGAACCTCCGAACCGGAGAATGGGACGAGGAAATGCTTGCCCTTCTGGATATTCCCCGCGCCATGCTTCCCGAGATCAAGTCCTCCTCCGAGGTCTATGGCTATGCCAATATCATGGGAGCCGAAATTCCCATTGCGGGGATCGCGGGCGATCAGCAGGCGGCTCTGTACGGTCAGGGCTGTTTGGCGCGCGGCCAGGCCAAGAACACCTACGGTACGGGCTGCTTCCTTCTGACCCACACGGGCGGCGAACCCGTCATGAGTGCCTACGACCTGCTGACAACGGTGGCGGCTACCCGTAAGGGCGAGGCTTTGCAATACGCCCTGGAGGGAAGCGTATTCGTGGGCGGTGCTGTCGTGCAATGGCTCCGCGACGAAATGAAGCTCATCAACGATTCCCGCGACAGCGAGTATTTCGCTTCTAAGGTGGAGGATAGCGGAGGTGTCTACGTCGTCCCCGCCTTCACGGGTCTGGGCGCACCCTACTGGGACATGAACGCCCGGGGGAGTATCCTGGGTCTTACGCGAGGGAGCGGACGGGATCACATCATTCGCGCCGCCCTGGAGTCCATCGCTTACCAGACCGAGGACGTCATTTCCGCTATGCAGGCTGATATGAAGGTCTCGGGGGTGGGTACTATCACCTCCCTGAAGGCTGATGGCGGTGCTTCCAATAACAAGCTCCTCATGCAGTTCCAGAGCGATATATCAAGCCTTTCCGTCCGCCGTCCGGCCACCGCCGAAGCCACCGCCTGGGGGGCCGCCGCGCTGGCAGGATTGGCCGTAGGATTCTTCAAGACCCCCGCTGAGACTCTCTGCGGCGGTGAGGGTGGTACGACCTATACACCCACTATGAGCGAGGATGACCGTGCCCGTCTGCTGGATGGCTGGCACAGAGCCGTCGCCGCCTGCCGCGCTTTTTCAGGAGGTTCGTATGCAGATTCGTGATTACAGCGTTCCATCATCCGACGGAATACATCATCTTGCGGGGAAGGTCTACATACCCGACAGAGCCCCCGTCGGTATCCTCCACGTCCTTCACGGCATGACCGAGCACATCGCCCGCTACGACGTATTCATGCGGGAGATGGCTGAGGCGGGCTATCTCGTCTGCGGTTATGACCATTTAGGTCATGGAAACACCGCAAACGCCCTCTCCGAGCTGGGCTTCATCGCTGAAACGGGAGGCCACGATCTCCTGCTTCGCGATGTCAAAGCCTTTTCGGATGCCGTCCGCGCCGAGTACGGAGGGAACCTCCCCTACATCCTCATGGGCCACAGCATGGGCTCTTTCATCGCCCGCCTGGCCGCCGAGAAGTACGTGAAGCCCCATAAGCTCATCATCATGGGCACGGGCGGCCCCAACCCCATCGCGGGGGTGGGGCTGGCCCTCATCGGCATCATCAAGGCCTGCAAGGGCCCCCGCCACATCTCCCCTTTCATCGACAAGATGGCCTTCGGAGGCTACAATAAAAAGTTCGACGACGGCGACAGCGACCCTCGCGCCTGGCTCACTAAGGACGGCGGCGTGCGGGAGAAGTACGCAAACGATCCTTTCTGTAACTATAAATTTACCGTGTCCGCCATGGGCGACCTCATCCGTCTCACCAAGAATTCCAACCGAAGCGCCTGGTTCAAGTCCCTCTCTGAAGGCCTGCCCATCCTGCTGGTATCGGGCCGCGACGACCCCGTGGGAGACTTCGGTAAGGGCGTGGAGACGGTTTGTGCCAAACTCCAAAAGGCAGGCCACCCCGTCACTTGCCGCCTCTACGACGGCTACCGCCACGAGATCCTCAACGACGCCAGCCACGACCGCGTGGTGGCGGATATCCTGGACTTTTTGAGTTGAGACGTTACCCATTCAAAGGAGATCACCCCATGAAAAAGCTACTATCCCTGGCCCTCACCGCCCTCTTTCTCCTGTCCACTCTGACGGGTCTTTTCTCATGCCTGACCCTCACCGCCGCCGCCGAGGAGGACCTAAGCGGGATCCGCGAGATCGAATTCGCCCGAAACGGCGTGGGCGGCACCCCCTACATGAGCGGGTTGAATAACCCCGTGGGCTACGCCTTCACCCTGGACCCCGAGGTGCGGCTCCTGGAGATCACCATCCCTGATTTCGCTACCTACTCAAATAATACGAATTTGGGTACTTTCAAGCTCTATGAGTGGAAGGGCGACCGTAATTCTACCGTGGCGGCGGGGCCCATCGCGGCGCGGCCCATCGCGGCGCGGGATATCATCAACCACACCGATCATTCGGATCTTACACTGGAGATCCCCGCCGACTACAAGGCCACAGGCCCTCTCTACTTTGAAGTCATCTGCCTGGAGGGAACCGCCTACACCCCCTGGAACGCCGAGGGCGGTCTCATTGACCCCATTGACGGCGTGGTCACCGATATGCAGGCCTATCTGGGCGGCAACCCCGCAAGCCCCTTCGCCTGTAACATCACGGTCTGCGACATGGAGAACAAGTCCGCCTCCTCCAAGGTCACCTTCGTCTACGACTTTTCCAAGGGTTTGACCGACGGCGCGGACGTGAACCAGAAGAACCAGATCAAGATCGAGAACAAGCAGGGCTACGTCACCTTCACCGCCGAGGGTGACGACCCCTACTTCCGCTTCGCCGACAACTACCAGCCCACTCCCAAGACCTCGGAGCTGGCCTACGCCGTCATCGAGTACCGCACCGACGCGGCCATCGGCGCGGGCGAGTTCTTCACCAACCGCCGAAGCGGTGCCCATTGGGGGGATCCCAACGCCTACGTCACCTGGGATTATATCCCCGACGGTGAGTGGCACACGGTTGTGGTGGATGCTTCAAACGTCTGGGGAAACGACCCCAACGACGAGCTCTATGCCTTCCGCTTCGATCCCCTGATCTCGGGGGCCAAGGCGGGGGACTCCATCGACGTGGCCTCCATCAAGTTCTTCGGAGACAAGCTCTACGCCCAGTCCTACGCCGCCGACCGTGAGGTCGCCATCAAGGAGGATGAAGCTCTCCTGGTGGCCGATGGTTCCGAGATCATCGACTTGGGTGCAGGCTCCCGCGTCCCGGGCATGACTGTCGGGGAGGCTGTCACGGTCTATACCGAGGCAGACTTCACCCGCCTGTCTGCCGATACGGCCGCCGCCGTCACACTCAGCGGTCTTACCGTTGATCCTGCTTTCCGCTATCTGACTTTGGCCGCCCGTACCGAGACGCCCGCCGTCACCGAGGGGATCGCCATCACCGCTAAGCAGGGCGAGACCGCCGCCGAGGGAAGCATATCCATTCCCTCCGACGGCTACTGGCACCTCGTTACGGTGGAGCTTCCCATCGCATCGGTTGATGCCCCCATAGATAGCTTGACTCTGACCCTCCCCGAGGGCTGGGTGGATCTCGCCTACATCGGCTTCTTTGCCAAGGCCGAGTATACCCATAAGTACGTCTATCCCGGTACCCTCACCGACCATCAGTACGTCTTGGGCGCCACCAACGTCCCCGTCTACAACGTCACCGACCCCACCCTGGGCTCCCCCTTCTGTAGCGGCGGCCAGTCCATGGGGCAGAAGTTCACCGCCGTGAGCCCCGTGCGCGGCATCATCATCCCCGGTCACGCCACCTGGGGAGCGGACCCGAACAACAACAGCGGCTACTTCAAGCTCTTCAAATGGAGCAAGGACTACAAGACCACCGTATCGGGCGAGCCCCTCTACACCCAAGACCTCAAGAACCTCAAGGACGGCGAGGATCTGGTCATTACCTTGGACGAGCTACCAGCGGGGGAATACTGCTTCGAGGTCAAGATGACCACCCCCGGGGACAAGGCCTATACCGGCTTCAATACCGCCGGCGGCAAGGCCACCGAGGGGACGGTCTCCTTCCGCAACGGTGCCGTCAATGATGCCCAGCTGGTAGCGGGCTACCTCACCGCCGGCGAGGGCCTGGTGGACGTGGGCACCGAGTACGGCTCGGAGGTCACCTTCAAATACGACTTCACCAAGCACTACGACAGCGTCACCGAGACCTTTGGCCTGGCCAATCTCTCGGGGGTCAGCGTTACCGACCTCTGCGACCGGGGCTATCTCCATATCCAAGCCCAGCAGAACGACCCCTTCTTCTCCTTCGGGATCCAACCCACCGTGACCTCCAACCTCATGGATCACATCGTCATCAAGTACCGCACCGAGTCCACCGCCAAGAGCGGCGAGCTCTTCGTGGAGCGCTCCGACGGCGTCAAGTGGGGCCAGCCCTATGAGAAGAGCAACGTGATCTGGGACTGGAAGGCCGACGGAGAGTGGCAGATCGCCGTGATCGACGCCTCTGCTGTCTGGGGTAACGTCTACGGTGTGACCCTGCAAAATCTCCGCTTCGACCCCTTGGAGAAGCCCGAGGGCGCAGGGGAGACCATCGACGTGGCCTATATCAAGTTCTTCGCAAACGCCAAGGCCGCGCAGGAGTACGCCGCCACCGAGTATACAGAGGAGGACGGCAAGACCGTGGTCAAGCCCCCCCTCCGTCCCCTCGATCCCGCTACGGTCAAGCCCGTTATCCTTATGGAGGGTGAAAGCCTCAACGTAACGGGCGGTACCCAGATGCAGGAGGCTGCCTACAGCTACGGGCAGGGCTTCATCACCTACACCGCTAAGGGAAGCGATCCCTCCTTCTACCTCTACCGCGAGTCTACCGAGATCGCCCCCTTCATGGCGATCCGCTACCGCACCACTACCCGCAACGTAGGCGGTGAGATCTTTGTGGGCTCGGTGCAAACCAATCCCAACGGCCGCTCCGACCGTGTGACCTACAAGTATATATCCGACGGCGAGTGGCATACCGCCATCATCGACCTCCGTAAGGCCGCCGACTACGACGCCGATACCGACAAGGTCAACTACCTCCGCTTCGACTTCCTCCATTCCGAAAGCAGCCTGGGCAGTACCGCCACCCTGGATGTGGAGTATATCGCCTTCTTCGAGACCGTCGACGAGGCCTCGGTCTACCTCCACACCCTCCCCACCGAGCGAGCCACCTACACCGCCACCTTTGTGGTGGAGGGCAAGCCCCTCTACAGGGTGGAGTTCCGCGAGGGTGACACCACCCTGGAGGAGCCCGTGGTCCCCATCCTCCCCGGCATGATCGGCGCGTGGGAGCCCTACACCCTGCAAAACGCCGATATCACGATCAACGCGGTCTACACCCCCGCCGCCGAGAGCGACGTCCCCGACGTCCCGCCCCTCCCCTCGGAGGACGGTGTCGATGACCCGGAGACGGGCGTCCCCGCCGTGACCGATGACCCCGCCGACACGACCGAGCCTGCCAAAAAGGGATGCCGCTCGTCTCTGTCCATGGGGCTCATCACCCTCATCCTTCTTGCCGTCGCTGTGACCTTTGGCAAGAAGCGCGACCGCCTGTAAGCGGCACTCTACGAAAGGAAGGAACTGTACATGAAGAACCATAACAGACTCCGCCGCTTCGGCTCTCTGACTCTCGCGCTCCTGATGCTCCTCTCGGTCCTCGCCGCCTGTACCCCTGCGGGGACGCCCGACGATACCGAGGATACCACCGTGGACACCCCCGCCGACACCGAGGGGGAGACCGACGCCCCCACGGTGCAAAGCCCCTCCGATATCCCCAAAACAGGGAACTACACCACCACCACCGATCTGGTGATCCCCGACTACACCTACGCCGTGGACAGCACGGATAACAACGGCATCCTCCCTGCCACCCGCGACGTCTGGGCGGATACCTGGACGGGCACCGACGGTGCCGACCGCTCCATGCCCTCCGCTGCGGATACCCGTGCCCCCACCAACCGCCAGGTGGGCATCTTCTACTTCCTGTGGCGTGACCGCGACCAGGACAGCGTCTCACCCATCTCCCCCTCGGATCACTACGCCGCTTGGCTGGAGGGTGGCGAGGAAGCCCTCTGGGACTGCATGATGGAGGGCGGCGAGGGCCACCCCCACTACTGGGCGGAGCCCTACTTCGGCTACTATTCCTCCAACGACGAATGGGTCCTTCGCAAGCACGCTTATATGCTGGCCGAGGCGGGTGTGGACTTCGTTTTCTTCGATACCACCAACAATAACCTCCATACCGTCTCTCACATGGCCCTTTTGAAGGTTTGGGAGGAGGTCAGACAGGAGGGCTATGAGGTGCCTAAGATCTGCTTCATGGTGGGCAGCTACGAGGCGGAGTTTGCCGAGCTGTACAACACCATATACAAGAAGGGACTCTACGAGGATCTCTGGTACTACTGGGAGGGCAAGCCCCTGGTACTGGTCACGGGCGATTTTCCCATGTCGGATGAAGCCAGAGATTTCTTTACCCTGCGTTATTCCTGGGCGGTTGGCGTGACCAACTGGTACGGTGACCGCAAGGGCATCAAATGCTGGCCCTGGAACGCCTCTTGGCCTCAGCTTCCCGGCTACGGAGACAGCCGTGACGATCTGGAGCAGACCGTCGTCATGTGCGGCTCGGGCGCAACGGTTGGCCGTAGCCTCTACCGAAACAGTATGCCCCGCCTGGAGAGAGGGACTCCTTGGGATTTTGGATTTCCTCTCATGGAGGAATATACCTCCAAGGGCCTTATGTTTGGCCAGCATTTCGATAAAGCCATCGACCGTGACCCGCCCCTCATCATGATTACGGGCTGGAACGAGTGGATCACGGGCCGTTGGGACAACGTGGGCGCAGGCGCGGGTGCCGGCGGTCAGGTCATCGCAGGGCAGTATACCGTCTCGGCTACCCCCGGCGACCGCGAGACGACCTACTTCGTGGATTCCTTCAACCCCGAGTATTCCCGTGATATCGAGCCCATGAAGGGCGGATTTGGCGACAATTATCTCTACCAGATGGCCGAGCGTGTCCGCGAATACAAGGGCTCCCGCAGCATTGAGACCGCCTTCGGTCAGTGGGCCATCGATATCGAGGGCTCTGTGGGTCAATGGTACGCCGTCGGTCCCGAGTACCGCGACTACGAGGGCGACGTGACCCACCGCCTCTCCCCCGGCCACGTGGGTGGTAATGAGTATGGCTTTTACATGAACAACAGCGGACGAAACGACATCGTCACCGCAAAGGTATCGAGCGACACCGATCACCTCTACTTCTACGTCGAATGCGCCGATACCATCACCGACCCCGAAGGAAGCAACTGGATGAACCTGTTCATCAATGCCGACTGCGACGACTCCACGGGCTGGTATGGCTTCGATTACCTCATCAACCGCAATCGCACCGATAACGCCGTTCTTGTGGAGAAGTTTACGGGTGTGGATACTTGGGCGTTCGAAACCGTTGGAGCGGCAACATATACCCGCGACGGCAACGTCATGCAGGTCAAGCTCCCCAAGGCCATGATCGGCTTTTCCGATACTCTGGACTTCAAGTGGGCGGACAACTCTACCCCCACGGGTCAGATCATGGAGTTTTTGGATCAGGGAGATGCCGCTCCCAACGGACGGTATACCTATCGCTATACCCTTACCGAGCAGGCAGTCAAGTACCCCACTGAGCTGAAAGGCGATCTGTCTTCCATGGTGGTTCTCAAATCCCGTTCCTACAACGCCTTCGTGGGAGGGAAGCAGGTCAGACTGGTGGAGGACAACACAAACGGCGTGCTCCTGGCCTCGGGCGGCGACATCTGGCTCCCCGTAGACTTTCTGAAATCGGCTTTGGACATCGACGCTTCGGGTGAGACCGCCTACGACCACTACGGTATTCCCTACGTCAAGGCCACCGACCTCGTGAAGAGCGCGGGCAAGGCCATCACCGTGACTCCCGACGGCCTGGTGGTCATTGCCGACAGCGAGATCACGGATGAGAACGATCTGGGTATCCTGTATCGGGCTTTGAGCTGATTCCGAATAGCACTCCCCTCGGCTTTGCTCGGGGGGAGTTTTCATAGAAAAAAGGAATTATGAACCACTTTTTCGTCTGTTAATATTTTGTGAATTATCGGCCAAAGCCCTTGATTTTTTTGGGAAATGGTGTACAATATGGTATGTGGTTGGCACTCGAAACAAAAGAGTGCTAAAACCCGACAAAAGCCCCGTTAGGGGGGCAAAATATGTAAAAAATGCGACATTCGCACAGTATAGGAGGCAATCAACTATGAAGCTCAATCCCCTTTCCAACCGTGTCGTCATCAAGTTCGTCGAGGCGGAGGAGAAGACCTCGGGCGGCATCTTTCTGACGGCCGCCGCCCAGGAGAAGCCCCAGGTAGCCGAGGTTATCGCCATCGGCCCCGGTAAGGTCACCGACAACGGCGCGCTGGCCCCCATGACCGTCAAGGTCGGCGATAAGGTCATCGCCAGCAAGTACGCAGGCACCGCCGTCAAGCTGGACGGTACCGAGTACACCATTCTTTCCGAGGATGATATCCTCGCAGTCGTGGACTGATTCCGCAAAGCACATTTTTGGAGGTAAACTGCAATGGCAAAGGATATTCTGTACGGCATTGATGCCCGTAACGCTCTGGCCCGCGGCGTAGACAAGCTGGCCGACACCGTTAAGATCACCCTGGGTCCCAAGGGACGCAACGTGGTCCTGGACAAGAAATACGGCTCTCCCCTGATCACCAACGACGGCGTCACCATCGCCAAGGAGATCGAGCTGGAGGACGCCGCCGAGAACATGGGCGCATCCCTCGTCAAGGAGGTCGCCACCAAGACCAACGACGCCGCAGGCGACGGTACCACCACCGCGACCCTGCTGGCACAGGCCTTCGTCCGTGAGGGCATGAAGAACGTCACCGCAGGCGCCAACCCCATGGTGCTCCGCAAGGGTATCAAGAAGGCTGTGGACGCCGCCGTGGCTTCCCTGGTCGCATCCTCCAAGCGTGTCAACGGTAAGGAGGATATCGCCCGCGTCGGTACCATCTCTGCCGGTGACGAGGTCATCGGTCAGCTCATTGCCGATGCCATGGAGAAGGTCACTGCCGACGGTGTCATCACTGTGGAGGAGTCCAAGACCGCCGAGACCTACTCCGAGGTGGTGGAGGGTATGCAGTTTGATCGCGGCTACCTGTCCCCCTACATGGTCACCGACGCCGACAAGATGGAGGCCGTCATGGACGATGCGCTCATTCTTGTTACCGATAAGAAGATCTCCAACATCCAGGAGATCCTGCCCCTTCTGGAGCAGCTGGTTCAGTCCGGCCGCAAGCTTCTCATCATCGCCGAGGACGTGGAGGGCGAGGCTCTTACTACCCTGGTGCTGAATAAGCTCCGCGGTACCTTCAATTGCGTGGCTGTCAAGGCTCCCGGCTTTGGCGACCGCCGCAAGGAGATGCTCCGCGATATCGCTACCCTGACCGGTGCTGAGGTGGTTTCTTCCGAGATCGGTCTGGAGCTGAAGGACGCTGACCTGTCCGTGCTGGGTCAGGCTCGCCAGGTGAAGGTCTCCAAGGAGAACACCATCATCGTGGGCGGTACTGGGGACACCGACGCCATCAAGGCCCGTGTGGCCCAGATCCGCGCCGCTATCGAAACCACTACCTCCGACTTCGACCGTGAGAAGCTCCAGGAGCGTCTGGCCAAGCTGGCCGGCGGTGTGGCTGTCATCAAGGTGGGCGCCGCTACCGAGGCCGAGATGAAGGAGAAGAAGCTCCGCATCGAGGATGCTCTGAACGCTACCAAGGCCGCCGTTGAGGAGGGCATCGTGGCCGGCGGCGGTACCGCTTACCTGAATGTCATTTCCGACGTGGAGAAGGTTCTGGAGACCGTGGAGGGCGACGAAAAGACCGGTGTCAAGATCGTGCTGAAGGCTCTGGAGGAGCCCGTCCGTCAGATCGCCGCCAACGCAGGCTTCGACGGCGGCGTGGTGGTCAACACCATCGTCAACTCCGGCAAGACCGGCTACGGCTTCGACGCATACAACGAGGTCTACGTGGATATGATGTCCTCCGGCATCGTGGATCCTACCAAGGTCACCCGCTCCGCGCTCCAGAACGCCGCTTCCATCGCATCCGTCATTCTGACCACCGAGTCCGTGGTCGCCGACAAGCCCGAGCCCAAGGTTGAGGCTCCCGCAGGCGGCGGCATGGGCGGCGGTATGGGTGGGATGTATTAAGATACGAGATACGGAGATACAAGATACAAGATACAACGTGTCTTCGGAACACTTTACCGCATAAGGAAAAGAGAGGTCGTTGCGGCCTCTCTTTTCGTATATGAACACTATTTCTATTACCATTGATTTAATTCATAAATAAACTTGCATGTAACATCGATCTTATTGAAAGTATACTCATGCCATTTATCATCGTTGCCCAGGTCTCTTTCTGTTTTCCTTTCCCATGTTACAGTACAAGTGCAGTTATGGAACCCTCGATTCTCTAATTCTGTTATAATTTTTTGGGGCAAATATTGCTTTGCTGACTCCATAAATGCAAATAGAATATCCAATTCTTTTATATTTTCCATATCATATTGCCGGAATGTAATTTCCCTATTTTTATATGAATGATGTACTTCAATTCTATTACCGTATACATATATGCGAACCCAAAAAACACTGTCTCTTCTTTGTTCGCAAAACAACAAATCATCAAAAAAGATACGCACACAGTGATCCATCATTTTTTGAAAAGCGGGATTATTCAATATGCGTTTTACCCGTGCTGATCGCTCTCTTTCTACCATCTGCTTCTTTTGTGCTGCCTCCTCCGATGCTTTCTTTTCAAGCCTTACACACAATATGCAAGCACCAACAACGATGGCAATAGTAAATACTACCCCAATTATGATCTTAAACATATAAGCCTCCAAACGGTTCTTTCTGATTCATTATAACACATTTGTGTTCGTTTGTCAACATATGTATTCAGCGTTTTTTCTTGGGTATAGTATAATCAAGAAAAAAGGAGTACGATATGGCAGAGACAAACAAGGTAGGGACCGTGATCCAAGCCGTCCGCGAGGAAAAGGGACTCTCCCAAGAGGTGGTCAGTGGTCTGGCGGGGATCGGGCGTACTCATTTGAGTGCCATTGAGCGAGGGGTTCGCAAGCCTACCTTGGAGACCTTTTTCAAAATTGCCGAGGCGTTGGATATGCCTGCTTCGGAGCTTATGAAGCGTATCGAGAATGCTCACAAATAAATCGATTGCATACAGAAAAGAGAGGTCATTGTGGCCTCTCTTTTCTGGGTTGATAGAATGAGACCTGCAAATTGGGGTTTGTAGGTGAGTTGACCGCTCCCTTGCCTTCTCCAGCGGAGAAGGGGGACCGCGAGGCGGTGGATGAGGAGATCGGATGAAGGTCCACCTATCGGGTGTATAATTACGTTCCTACAACCATGCGGTTGGAGGTAACAAAACGGTTGATGCGGTTATCTTTTTAATTTTCGGAAACGAAAAAAGCGGTATGAAGGTTAGCCTCTCACCCAGAAAGCTGGTCTACAAATGCTCTCCTCATCCACCGCTTCGCGGTCCCCCTTCCCCGCTGGGGAAGGCAAAAGAACGCCCCGACAAACCCAAATTTGAAAATCCCCCCAAACCCCTTGACAACCGCCCGTATTTGTGGTACAATACCCTTGCGACACAATTTCATATCTCTATATGCTTTTTTATAAGGCAATGTCAGTTTGCCAGCATGTACTTTCACTAGTATGTGTGGACAGACTCTTTTCGCTATGCGAATCGTTGCCTTGGAAGCATGTATGAAATTGTGTCGCAGCAATGTGGAAGTACTGTTGGGTGCGTTCTGCGTTGCAGGGCGCACTTTTTTATTGCGCTCCTATTTCATATGAAAAGGAGATACTCTATGGAACCCGCATTGAACGCCCTCTGGTACGGTAAGCTTCGTCCCTCTGAAAGCTTCTTACTCCGTAATCCCGAGAATCAAAAGCTGGTCGATGCTTGGTCGAAGCTCCGAAAGGAGCTGGAGGGCCGCATCACCGACGAGGAGACCCGCCGTTTGTTCCACGAGATGGAGACCGCCGAGATGAAGCTCTCCGAGGCCTCTGAGATCGCCGCCTTTCGCGCAGGGTACGCCTTGGGCGCGGCCATGGCCGAGGACACGGTAAGGGAACGGGATTCCATGCAGATTACATAACGCGCGTACAGAGAGAAATACCCAAACGAAAGAGAGGCCATCGGTACAGCCTCTCTTTTTTTCGTTAAAACAATGCAGATCAAAGCTCAACCAGCAACGCCCCCAGAGCAGGTACGGTCACCTCCGCATCCCCTACGCGGCAGTTCATATCGCGATCCTCTGGATTGACCACGATCTGCGCCCGCCGTCCGTCGCCCGCCTCCCACGCCGTGGAATGGAGGAAGGGCATGGTGAAGGAACGGGTTCCCCAGTTGCCGATGAAGGCACGTTCGCCGCAATCCACGGGAAGGGCAGGGATCATGCGTCCTGCGTAGAGGTAGGGCTTGCCTTCCTCACGATAGAATCGGGTGAGGTTTCGAATGAGGGTCAGCACCTTCCCCTCGTCGGGAAGGTCGGACAGGTCACGTTGACCCCAGTAGGACTGGATGCGCCCGTCGGGAGAGAGGACCAGGGTCATACAATCCCCGGCCGAGAAGGAGTAGGCGATGCGGTGGGTCAGCGTTTCGTACTCGCCCCGCAGGTCTCCGCAGACCTGGTTACCCATGAAGTTGCGGAGGTATTCGTGGTAGAGATAGGCGTAGAGCGGTACGGGACGGCCCGTGAAGTAGTTCAGCTCGAAACGGTTGTCGCTGAAGCGGAGGTTCCCGATAAAGGGCTCCGCCGCTGCCGACTCACAGCCGAAGAGCATGGAGGGAGCCTTCTCGTTCCAGCCGCTCAGCATATCCTGCATGGCCCCCGTCATCCACGCCCCGGGCGCGGGGGGATGGCCGTGATCCTTGGCGTAGCAGAAATACTGCCCGCCGCCGTGATTCTGATCCAAAATCTGCACGTAATCCAGCCCGCTCTCCTCAAAGAGGGGGGCGTAGGCCTCGTCCAGCAGCTTGCGCCCCACGGGGGAGGCGGGGCAGACGTCGTAGCCCTCGCGCTGGGCGGTGCAAATTTTACTGATGGCCACCTTACCGTCGGGCCCCGAGCACATGCCCGCCGCCAGGCCGTTCTTCTCATAGTAGTCCACGGGAGCGTAGTCATCCACCAAACGGCTCTTCGTAGTGTAGCCGAAGCCCGAGCAGTACACGCCCAGCATATCCCCTTGACCGTGGAGAGCATCTCTGAATTGGGTGAAGCTCTCCGCTCCGCCGTAGGGAGGCCAGACGAAGGGGGGCGCCCAGGGAGCGGTCCCCTCCCAGTGCATGAGGATCACCATGAGACGGCTCTCAGTGGCCTTACGGATGCTGTCCAGCACGGGCAGGGCATTGGTGTAGGGGAACATGGGATTGGGATCCATGACGTCGGTATCATGCCACCCACGAACAGGGTAGGTCACGATCAGCGGGGAATCCTCGTACCACGCGGGCAGGGTTGCATCCTCCACGACCTTTTTCGCCTTGGGAGGCAGATGCCCCTCGAACCACGCGCGGTAGATCTCGGCGGCAGACTCCCACCGCCCGTCGGTGGCCTTCCAGACCACGGGATAATCGGTGGTAAAGGTCTCGCCGAAATCTATGCCGCAGAACAGCCGAGGCTGCATGGTGGTGCCGTCACCGTCACGGAAGAAATCCAATGATTTGACGCCACGCTCGGGATCGTGAATACCGATATAAAGTCCCGCGTCCTTCCACAGGTAGGCCATCATCTGGGAGGAGATCATGTTGGGAAACAGGGAGTAGCACCCGATGGAGGGGTACTCAGGCTCCCAGAAGCGGAAGTCGGTGCAGTCACGCTCGAGATGGCTGGAGACCAGAATGCCCTCGTTGTAGGGGAGCAGTATCTCACCGCCCGTCTTGGGATTTTCCCGCTTGAGATCGGGAAGGGTCACACGGGGGAAGTCCACCCACTCGACAAAGGCATCCTTGGTGTTGGGGGTTGCCGAAATGCCCCAGCAGGCACCGCCATCCGCCTCGGATAGGGTCACGGTGACGGTCAGCTCTTCAAAGGGAGCGGGGAAATCGCAGTAAAGACCGCCAAACTCGGTCTCGGCGCGGGTGCCTGCCTCATAGGCGGTGCAGTGGTAGGCTTGTCCCGCCCCGTCACGGAGACGGACACGGAACAAGGGGGTGTGAGCGATGACACGCTCCGTACCGTTTATGAGCAGGGACGTGATATGTCCCGCAGAAAAGTCCACGGATAGGATCATGCCGGTGTCTGTGCAGATACGCATGGAAAGCCTCCTTTGGATATTGGGATGTGAGGCAATTGCAAAACGCAAAAAGCATTGACGTATAAAGTATTTAGCGGGTCAAAAAACTCATTTTATCCAGTAAGAAAATCCTATCCTTACGCACGCATCCTCCTCCATCGCCTGCGGGCGGAGCCTCCTTCCGGAGGAGGCTTTTGGGGCGCGGGCAAAAAATACTTGTCGGAAAAAGTATTTCCGTGAGTCAAGCATTTAAGGCTCCCTCAGGGGGGGAGTTCCCGCGAAGTGGATGAGGGAGAATGCGCGTTGAAAAGTCAGCACTTTCAAACGGGTCTATACGTCTAAACTGACCAATTTACAATCGCCTAATGTATGGGTCACTTATCCAGCTTACCGCTGGCGTAGCCGATGTATTCGACGCGATTGTTCCGTCCGTTGTACCACAGGCGGTAACTGCCATCCTCGTCGCGGATGACGGTGGGCTTATAGCAGGATAACTCGTCCCATGAGCCGGGGGTAGGCATGACCAGGGGATTCTCGGGAACTCTCTCCCAGCCCGTGATGCCGTCCTTCGAGCGGGCGGCGCAGACGCAGGCAGTATGGATGTCCCGATAGCCAATGTAGAACATGAGGTAGCCACCCTCCTCATGAAGCACCTGGCAGGCACCGATGCGATTCTGCTCGTACTCCTTTTCGGGGTTACAGCTGAAGATGGGATTTTGGGCATACTTCTCCCAGTGGATGCCGTCCTCCGACTCGGCGTAGCAGATGACGTTGGGCTCGTATGTCTCGCCTGCGGCGTACCACATACGGAACTTGCCATCCTCGTACATCACGAAGGGGTTCATCACAGACGCACCCTCGAAGTCTGCCTCGGGGATCATGACGGGCTCCATGCTGCAACGCAAAAAGTGGATGCCGTCCTCCGAGCGGGCCAGGCCGATCTTGGAAGATCCACCTCTCTCGTCCCACCATTGGCCGGTGTACCACATCAGGTAGCCATCGCCCTTGGGGTCGGGGATGACGCAGTTGCGGTTGAGATTATTTTCCCACGCATTGGCTTCGGAGAGGTCCAGCGTGACCACAGGCTCCTCCCAGTGTATGCCGTCATCCGAGAAGGTCACGCCCAGAGCCTTTCGGGGTCTCCAGGAAAAATCCATACGCAGTCTGCCGTTCTGCTCCCAGACATAGGCATCGAACACGGTGCCCGTGGTCTCGTCACCGAATACGGGGGTGGGATGCTTGTCAAACGAGTAATTCATGTTTTTCATGGTTGTAGATCTCCTTTTTAATTTTTTTACCGAATGCACCCCTACGCCTTTCTCGGCGATGCGGCATTCGATTCCTAAGACATCTATTCTATGATCAAAACAAGTTTGGCGTTGCTCGGGCGGTTATTACATGAATCCGAGAAACTCCAAGAAGGTCGATGTCTCTGAGAATCCGATGTCGCTTGTGAGACACCCTGCACAGATTCTTCCTATGGGCGGTGTGTCTATACCTATCCGGGCAAGGATTTCCGTCTCTGTCCCGGTGTTCCGCGAAATACAGCACGTGGGGATGATCTCTATAGGCACTGTGTTACCGTGGAACGCACCATTAATCTGTTCAAGGATTCCTTCGCACTCTCCGAAAACAGAAGCATCCGCAGTGTTCCACGAAAACTGACCTCTACCTTTCCGTCATCGTTCAACTCATCGGTGTCATACCGGCTGATAAGCTACATAATTTGGATATCATTACCATTGTATCACAATTTCCGAAAATAATCAAGAGGGAAGTTCTTGACAAATGCAGCATTCCCCGTTATAATATTTCTGTAAGCACGAAAATCCGAAAAAGGAGATGCAACCCATGAAACAGCTTCACCTCATCTGCAACGCACACCTCGACCCTGTCTGGCAATGGGACTGGAACGAGGGCGCCACCGCCGCCCTGGCCACCTTCTACGCCGCCTGTGAAATCGCCGAGGAGTACGATTACATCTTCTGCCACAACGAAGCCCTCCTCTACGAGTTTGTGGAGACCTACGACCCCGCCCTCTTTGCACGCATCAAAGGCCTGGTCAAGGCGGGCAAGTGGCATATCATGGGCGGCTGGTACGTCCAGCCCGACTGCAATATCCCCTCCGGCGAGGGCTTTGTCCGTCAGATCGAGTCGGGACTTACCTACTTCAAGGAGAAGTTCGGCGTGATCCCCACGGCAGCGGTCAACTTCGACTCCTTCGGCCACACCCGGGGCCTGGTCCAGATCCTCTCCAAGTGCGGCTACAGCGGCTACATCTGCTGCCGTCCCATGCCTGCATTCATGGAGCTGCCCGCCAACTACGTCGACTGGAAGGGCTTTGACGGCAGCTCGGTCAAGACCGCCCGCTTCGACGATCTGACCATCTACACCAACGGCCTGGGCGACGCGGTGGCGGCGGTCAAGCGCAAGATGGAGCCTTGGTTCGAGCAGGGCGAGGAGATCGCCTTTGCCCTCTGGGGCGTGGGTAACCACGGCGGCGGTGCCTCTCGCAAGGACCTTTCCGAGTTGGCCGTCTTCATGGAGGAGCAGAAAACCGAGGGCGTGGAGATCTTCCACTCCACCCCCGAGGCCTTCTTCGCCGCCTCCGCTCCCAAAGCGGAGTGGGACGCCGCCCTCCAGCCCTGCTTCGTCAAGTGCTATACCTCCATCGCCCGCCTCAAGCGTCGCTACGCCGAGCTGGAGAACAAGCTCCTCATGACTGAGAAGATCTGCGCCTACGCCGATGCTGAGGGCTTGTACGACTACAACTTCGTCGCCTTCGACGACGCCCAGAAGCGCATGGCCATGGTGCAGTTCCATGATGTCCTGTCGGGCACTTGCATCATCGAGGGAGAGAAGAGCAGTATGCAGAAGATGGACTACGCCCTGGAGCTTTTGGATAAGGAGTTCACCAAGGCTTTCATGGCCCTGTGCCGCGACTATGAAAAGGCCGTCCCCCTGAAGTACCCCATCTTCGTCTACAACCCCAATCCCTACGCCGAGGAGTCCATCTTCACAGCCGACTTCTTCCTTCTGGACGGCATCTGCTCCGAGACTGAAGGCTACGAGTTTACCGTCAAGCGAGACGGAGAACCCGTCCCCTTCCAGCTCGTCAAGGAATCCTCCTGCATCAACCTGGACCGCAGTAAGCGCATGGCCATCAATACCACCCTCAATCCTCTGTCCATGACCCGCTTCGACGTGGAGGTGTGCCGCAGTACCAAGAAGCTCTTGGATCGTACTCCCCAGACCGAGTTCACCACGAAGCAGGGAACCAAGGCCACCTTCGACGTCGCCACGGGTGCGCTGACCTCCTTTACGGTGGATGGCATGGAATACCTCAAGGGCAGTGCCTTTACCCCGATTGTCTACGACGACAACCCCGACCCCTGGGGTTGGTACATGAGAACGGTAGGGAAGAACTACACTCCGGTCCCCTGCAAGACCTCCCTTCGTGTCATCGAACGGGGCGACCTCCTTACCACCGTAGAGAGCCTCTATGACACGGGCAAATCGGATATCCGCGTGGCCTACACGCTGTACAAGGATTCCGACTACGTCGACGTCACGGTCAACGCCTACTGGAACGACGAGGGCAAAGGGCTGAAGCTGGCCATTCCCGTGGCGGATATCGGGACATTCATCGGCCAGACAGCCTTCGGCATCCAAACCTATACCGAGAATCTGGAGGAATGCTCCCAGCGTTTCGTGGGCATTGAAAACGGCGACGGGGTGCTGACAGTCTTCAAGGACGGCACCTACGGCTGTTCTCTGGAGGACGGGGTGCTCTACCTCGATCTCTTGAACGGCTCGGTCTACTGCGCCCATCCCATCGGCGATCTTCCCATTATCGACGAAGACCGTTTCCAACGCTATATTGATCTGGGCCGCCACGAGTTCACCTTCCGCCTGGAGCTTTGCCGTAAGACCGACCTGGAACGCAAGGCCGCCGCCTTCACCCAAAAGCCCTACGCCCTCAACTTCTATCCTCACGGCACAGGTGCGCGCCGCGAAACCCCTGCCGTCACCCTCTCCGACGAGACGGTCGCCCTCTCCTGCTTCCGCAAGACCGATGCCGAGACCTACATGGTGCGCCTCTTCAACGGCGTAGACGGAGACAAGACCTGCACCTGCACCGTCTTCGATAAGTCCCTTGACCTGTCCTTCGGTAAGTTCGAGGTCAAGACCCTGCTGTACAAGAACGGCGAGCTGACCGAGCAGCGGTCTATGCTGGATCTGTGATCCCTTGAAAAATCCAATGCCCGTCAAAGGAGGTCTTCCACCTTGGCGGGCATTTTGGTGTTGGGTCCAGGGAAATCAAATTTGGGTTTATCTTTGCCTTCCCCATGCGGTGCCATCCGCAAGCGGATGCGGGGGACCACCGCAGGTGGTGGATGAGGAGAGCGGATTAAGATATTCTAACTGGTGTCCAATTTAAAATGGCTATATATGAAAAGCGTTTTCCAGACCAATAACCAAAACTTATGCGGCTCTCCTCATCCACCGCTATCGCGGTCCCCCTTCTCCGCTGGAGAAGGCTCACGAGGAAAGCCAACAGCCCGAAAAACCTCAATTTGAAATACTGGTTGCATCACATTATCCCCTTACTTCATATCCACCAAACCGCCCCTCCCCCATTGACAACCCTGCCCCTCTGTGCTATAATAATCCGTGATCCCCCAAGAACGGAGTATACCATGAAATCCAAGACCATACCGACCCTCTTCTTCACCATGCTGAAGATCGGACTCTTCACCTTTGGCGGCGGCTACGCCATGATCGCCCTGCTGGAAAACGAGTTCGTCACCAAACGGAGATGGCTGGAGCAGGAGGAATTTCTGGACGTGGCGGCCATCGCCGAGTCCACCCCCGGCCCCATCGCCATCAATTCCGCCACCTACATAGGTTTCAAGCAGGCGGGCATCCTCGGCTCGGTCGTGGCCACCCTGGGCATGACCCTCCCCTCCTTCTGCATCATCTACGCCATCTCGCTGTTCTTCGACGCCTTCCTGTCCCTTACGGCGGTGGCCTGCGCCTTTCGGGGCATCCAGATCGCGGTGCTCTACCTCATCCTGTCGGCAGGCCTGCGGATGCTGAAGAAGATGGAAAAGACCCCCTTTTCGTGGGCCGTCCTCCTTCTCACCCTGATCGGTATGGTCACCCTCACCCTTCTGTCGGTGAAGCTCTCCACGATTGTCTACATACTGGCTGGAGGTGTGGCGGGCGTGGCTCTGTGGTTGATCCGCCGCCTGCGCCATGGGAAGAAGGGAGGGGAAGCATGATCTATCTTGAGCTGTTTCTGACCTTTCTGCGGATCGGTGCCTTTTCCTTCGGCGGCGGCTACGGCATGATCTCCCTCATCCGCGAGGAGGCCCTGGCCCACGGTTGGCTCACCGAGGATGCCCTCCTCAATATGATCGCCGTGGCGGAATCCACCCCCGGCCCCATTGCCGTCAACATGGCCACCTTCGTGGGCTCCTCCCAAGGCGGTGTCCTCGGCGCGGCCATCGCCACCCTGGGAGTGGTCCTGCCCTCCTTTATCATCATCCTCATCATCGCCATGGCCCTGCGGGGGCTCATGAAGTACGCGGGGGTCAAGGCCTTCCTCGGCGGCATCCGCCCCTGCGTGGTGGGCCTGATCCTGGCCACCGCCGTCACCATGCTCCTGAGCCGTGTGGGAGGCTTCGGTGACCTCTCCACCCTACGGGAGGTGGGACTGACCGCCCCGGATCTCCGAGGAGCCGTGATTTTGGTCATTCTGGCGCTCGTTGCCTTGTCGATCCGCAAGCTCACCAAAAAGCCCGTGTCCCCCATTTTCCTCATCCTGCTCTCGGCAGTCATGGGCATGATCCTCTACGTGCCGTAGGAAAGGACTACGTGCGCAAGCCTGCCACCCGTATGTTGCGCACGTCGCCTTGCCCTCTTTTAGGCTATCGGATAATAGCGTCATCAACTTTCACATTCCCACTGTGAAGCTACTCCCCATGGCAGAAAAACAAACAGAATACAAGTAAGGATGCTTCTGCGGAGGTATCCTTTTTTGTGCAAATTTCCCCCTTTCCCGAGCCAAACGGTCCTGCCTGCCAACGGTTTTGGGGCAGATTTTCCGCCTTGACTTTTCATAAAACGACCTCAAAACAGTCATATATCAAAAATAATATGTCGGATTTTAGATATATGAAAAATGATATGCCGAAAATTGGGCATATCAAAATTTATATACAAGAAGAGAAAGGAAAAGCACCGCATCCCCGAAAACTCGGTTTTGCGGTGCTTTTTACTCCCGTTTGGTTCAATTATTGGGGTGAACGGGAGTGGAGTTGGTGATTTTGTCTATGAACGGTCCTGAGCTTTGCGGTTTTTGGCAGTCGGCACTCACGACCGGGCATTGACGGAGACTGGAGTGCTTTCAGGAAAAACCTCGCGGCGGTCAATGGCGGCACCCAGCATACGGAGCTTGCCGATCAGGTCGTCGTAGCCACGGTCGATGAAGTGAGGGTTGGAGATCTCGGTGACACCCTCGGCCATGAGACCCGCGATGACCATAGCCGCGCCTCCGCGAAGATCGGTAGCGGCGACGGAGGAGCCGTAGAGCTTCTGATTCCCGGGGAACCAGGCGGTGTTGGAGGAACGGGTGACCGTGATGCCCATACGGATAATCTCGTCCAGGTAGGCGAAGCGGTTGTCCCAGATCTTTTCATTGATGGTGCTCATGCCCTGGGCGACGCAGAGAAGCACGCCGAACTGGGGCTGCATATCCGTTGGGAAGCCGGGATAAACGGCGGTGGTGATAGCGGCACCCTTCAGTCTGCCCGAGGAGGTCACGGTGACCCAATCCTCTCCCTCCTCGATGGACACGCCCATCTCGGTGAGCTTGCTGATGATGGATTCCAAATGCTTGGGGATCACGTTTGTGAGAGTGACCCGTCCGCCGGTTCCCGCGACGGCGCACATATAGGTGCCCGCCTCGATCATATCGGGAATGACCGTGTAGGTGCAAGAGTGCAATTTACTAACGCCATCAATGCGAATTTCGGATGTGCCCGCGCCAAGGACACGGCCTCCGCACATATTCAGGAAGTTAGCCAGAGCCACGATGTGGGGCTCTCTGGCAGCGTTGCCGATGATGGTGGTGCCGGGGGTCAAGGCAGCGGCCAGGATGATATTGACGGTAGCACCGACCGATGCCATGTCCAGAATGATCTTTCCCTCGTGAAGCCCGTTGGGGGCTTCTCCTCGAAAGCCTTGGCCCGTGGTCTCCATTTCAGCACCCATGATCTCAAAGGCACGGGTATGGTAATCCAGAGGACGGGCTACGCCGAACTTACAACCGCCGGGGAAGGCGATCTTGGTAAAGCCAAAGCGGCCGAGCTCCACGCCCATGAGGTAGGAGGAGGCGCGAATGGAGCTGACCAAAGCCTCCGAGGAGGTGCCGGCCTTGAATCCCACGCCGTTGATGGCTACGGTGGTGGGAGAAAGACGCTGGATGATGCAGCCCATCCCGGACAGGATCTCCAGGGTGGTGTCCACGTCGCTGACCTCGGGAACGTTATGCAGAATACAGGTCTCGGTGTTGAGGGCGCAGGCGAAGAGGATGGGAAGGGCGGCGTTCTTCATGCCGCTGATCTCAATGGTGCCGTTCAGCCGACGGCCGCCGCGAATCAATAATTTATCCATGGTATATATGTACCGTACCCGCCGCGAAGGACGGGCATCGGGCAGAAGCAGGGTGGTAGGTCTTGCTATATCAATAATATCATATCACATTTGCACAATTTTGACAAGTATAACTGCGTACAGTTAACAAATAATTTACATAACAATCAAGGGTAGGAAAATCCGATCGAATCAAGCCCGTCGGGGCGAATCGATCGGATCGTGCTTCCTTATTTTTGCGCCTTATAGTAGGCAACCGCCAGATCCACCACCATACCGTAGCTGACGGTGCCGGGGGTGCCCTGGCTTTGCAGGTAGGAGTTGTTGATGGTGCCCGAGACCTCGCTGACCGTGGACTCCCGGTATTTGTCGTAGAACTCGTTGTAAGCCGCCATCTCGGCCTTGACCTCGCCGTTCAGTCGGGCGGAGGCCTTATAGTACAGCTCTTGATCCGCGCGGTACAGGGCGGAGGCCACGTACTCGTAGGCGTTGAGGTAGCCGCAATAGCGGATATAGGGATCGTCGGAGCCGATGCAGACCAGGAAGGCCACGAAGTTGGCCTCGTCCTCGCGGGCGATCCCCCGCTGGTGTGCCAGCTCGTGGGCGGCGGTGTAGGGGATGGTGTAGTCGGGAAAATTCACGTTGATGTTGGCTTCACCCGTAAAGAAGGAGTAGACCCCCGTGATGTGCATATAGGACATGACCTCGCTGACAAGGACGGGCTTGACACGGCTGTTCACATGGGTGATGAAGTCGTGCTCCTCCGAGAAATCACGGTAAGCAGTAGCCAATTTGTCATTCATTTCGTCCAGCGTGTAGGGCATGGAGGAGAATCCGCTCTTCCCGAAATCCACTCCATCGGTCTCACGGTTGATGCTCTCAATGAGGATGGAAGCGGTATCGTAAAGCTCCTGCGCCGAGACCTTCGCCCGATCCAGCTCCAGCTTTTGGTCCAGCGTCGAGCCGCGGTAGCCCGCTGCGAAGTTCAGGGTGAACACCGAAAACAGGGTCGCCACGCAAGAAAGCAGAATGCCGATGTAGGCGAAAGCCGCTTTCCAGGAGCCGCAACGGTGCAAAATGGCGTGACGGAGAACCAGGAACAGAATGAGGGGGGAGAGCAGGATCACAGCCTCTCCCATGGAAAAGGGGATCCAATTAGTCAGTATTGCGAACACCGAGCGCAGAGCCGCCGAGACCGTCTCATTGAACCAATCGGCAAAGGAGACGCTGTTCATCATGACTACGTACAGGATCAGACTCACCGCTGCCAGCCCGTACAGAACCAGGCAGACGGGCGGCAGGCGTTCGTATTTGTTTTGGGTTTTCATAGAATATCAAAGTCCTTTCGTTTGGCGAAACGGTGGCAGGCCGGACAGCCTTGTCAAGCCTCGGACAGGGTCAAAGCGCGGAGCAGACCTACCGTAGGTGGGCTTCGGAGCAAAGAGATACCGGGAAACAGCTCACCCACAACGGCGGCCATGTCAGCAGGCAGACCCGCCAGGACGTGAAGAAATCCGTCGGGAGAGGGAAGATTCAGAGGGCTGTCCTCCCTGCATCCTGAAAAGGGGATCACTGCTGTATGCACGTCCTCCCTCATACGCGAGAAGGGCATAGGGACCGACAAGGACAGGGCGTGAAGGGCGTGCCGATCCATGCGGGGCGAAATCTCACCGTACAGATCGTCTCCCAGAATGGGATAGCCCAGATGAGAGAGATGTACCCGCAATTGATGGGTCCGCCCCGTCACGGGCTCGCAGAGCACAAGGGAATGCCCGCCCCCGGCCGCCAGCACCCGAAAGCGGGTCTCGGCATATACCGCTCCGTCCCGATCCGCATCTCCCACCGCCCGTTTGATACCGATGAATCCGCCTTCCACAGGCTCCGCGATGCGATAAATAGGGGCTTTCACGGTGTGTACGGCGTCATCGATAGGCATTTCGCCCACCGTAACCGCTACGTACCGCTTGGTGACCTCCCCCTTTTGCAGAGAACGGGACAAGCACCCCGAGGCGGCGCGTGTTTTGCCCGCTACCACCACGCCGCTGGTGTTGCGATCCAGCCGCCCCAGGGGACGGAACACGAAGGGCTCGGAAGCTGCGGCATAGCGGAAGGCCAGGGCATTCCCCAGCGTGTCGGTCAGATGCCCGTGGGAGGGATGGGTCGGCATGAAGGGGGGCTTGTTCAGGGCAATGATGAAATCATCCTCGTAGAGAATATCCAGCGGATGCTCGCAGGGGATGACGGTTTCGGAGGCGTTGGCCTCGGTGTCCCGATCGAAAAGCTCCAATACGTCCCCCGCGCGCAGTACGTACCGCACCGTCACCCTCTGACCGTTGACGAGGATCCCCCGCTCATGGTTCTTGAGATTTGCCAGCACCGCTGTGGACAAGCCGAGGGTGAGCTTGAGATAGGAGCGCAGGAGTCGGCCGTCGTATTCGGGGGGAATGTGAATGGTCATGGCGGGGCTGCTCCTTTCGATATAGTTTATGCCGGAATCCCTGAGAGGATACCATCAAAAAACCAAGGACGGAAGGAAGGCCTCCCGTCCCCGTTTGACCGAATCAATCGGTATCGATCTTGATCTGCTGGATCTCCACGTTCTTTTCCTCAAGCAGAGTCCCCGAGGCGGGCACCTTCAGCTTGCGGTAGGATTTAACGTTCTGGTAGTTGTCCCCGAAATCCGCTGTAGCCTTGGCCAGATGCCCCTTCTTCAGGGTCATGATCTGAACGCCGCCCGACGTGCGGGTGGTTTTGATGGGAATCAGGGTGGATTTTACCAGAATGGCGCGATCCAGAGAGGAGATCATGAGAATGTCGATGGGCTTCTTGTCGGTATCGGTAAAGACAGAGACAATGGGGGAGGTGTCCGAGTAAGCACCCGTCAGCTTGCGGCGGGTACCCTTTGTGACGTAAGCGGTAACGGGAACGCGGACCGCCTTGCCGTTTTCAAAGACGAAGATATAGTTCTCGCCCTCAGGGTAATTCTTGCGGACCTCCATGTAGATGGGCTTCTCTCCCTCGTCCATTTTCAGCTTGGTGTTGAGGTAATCGCCCATATTGGCGGCCCTCAGACAGTCGAAGTCATCCACGGCGGCGCGGTAGACCTGGCATCTGTCGGTAAAGAACACCAGCTCGTCCCGATTCTCGGCATCCAGCACTGTCTTGACGATATCTCCGTCCTTCATCTTCTGATCCTCCACCGAGAACTGGGTTCTGGGGGTGATGGCGATCTTTTTGAAGTAACCCTCGCGGGTCATGAGCAGCTTGACGGGATAATTCTCCACGGCGTCCTCTTCGTTGAACGTCTTGGCGTCTCCCGCATCCATGATCTGGGTGAGACGGGGTTTGCCGTATTTTTTCTTGATCTCGGTGAGCTGAGCGGCGATATAGGCCTTGATCTTGAGATCGTCACCCAGAATGGCCTCCAGCTCGGCGATCTCCTTTCGCAGATTCTCCATTTCCGCAATACGGTTGAGGATGTACTCGCGGTTGAGGGCACGAAGCTTGATCTCGGCGATGTAGTTGGCCTGTACCTCATCAATGTCAAAGCCCTCCATCAGAGCGGGAATGACTTCAGCCTCCTTTTCGGTCTTACGGATGATGTGGATGGCCAGATCGATGTCCAAAAGAACCTTGGCCAACGCTTCCAGCAGGTGAAGCTTTTCCTTCTTCTTGTTCAACTCAAAGGTCAGCTCGCGGCGGACACAGCCCATGCGGAAGACGATCCATTCCCGCAGGATCTCGGCAATGCCCATCTGCCGCGGCACCGAGTCGATGAGGATGTTGAAGTTGCACTTGAAGGAGTCCTCCAGAGGCGTTACCTTGAAGAGCTTGGCCATGAGCTTGTCCGGGTCAACCCCTCGGCGCAGATCAAGGGTCAGCTTGAAGCCCGAGATATCGATCTCGTCGCGGAAATCGGTGATCTCCTTGAGGGAGCCCGACTTGACCAGATCGGCGATCTTGTCGATGATCTGCTCAATGGTGGTGGAGTAGGGGATCTGGAGGATATCGATGCAGTTGGCGTCCTTGTCGTAGCGGTAGCGGGCGCGCAGACGCACGGGGCCAACACCCGTCTCAAAGATCTGCCGCATTTGGGCGGCGTCATAAAGGAGCAGACCGCCCCCGGGGAAATCGGGCCCCTTGATGAGCTCCATAAGACGCTCGGTGGTGATGCTCGGCTTTTTAAGCATGGCGATGGTACCGTCGCAGACCTCAGCCAGGTTAAAGGAGCAGATGTTGGATGCCATACCAACGGCAATACCCATGTTGGGAGTCACCAAGACGTTGGGGAAGGTGGTGGGGAGCAGGACAGGCTCCTGCATGGTGCCGTCGTAGTTGTCCACCATGTCCACGGCATCCTTGTCGATGCCCTTGAAGATCTCGGTACAGAAGGACTCCAGCCGCGCCTCAGTGTAACGGGGAGCCGAGGCCTTCATGTTGGAGGAATACTGCTTACCGAAGGCACCCTTGGAGTCCACGAAGGGGTGGAGCAGGGCCTCGTAGTCCCGAGTCAGACGCACCATGGTCTCATAGATACCCGTGTCGCCGTGGGGATGGATGGCCATGGTACGGCCCGCGATGGTAGCGGATTTCATACGGGGGCCGTTCATGAGTCCCATCTTGTACATGGTGTACAGGAGCTTGCGGTGAGAGGGCTTGAAGCCGTCGATCTCGGGGATGGCGCGGGAGACGATGACCGTCATGACGTAAGGCATATAGTTGGTCTCCAGCGTCTCGGTAATGGGCTGGTACCGGATGGGCGCGGGGGGTAATTCTTCAATTACGGGATCTTTCTTTTTCTTTGCCATATAATCTATATCCTATTCTTTTATTTTCAATTCAAAACAGGCTTTCGCGAAGCGGATTTCACCCCCGCCGTGCGGGAATTTCACTCCATTCGGCGCGTCAAACACGACGAATGGTATGTGCGGCGGCGCGGATCATGCGGTTGTAGAGCGCAAGCCCCAGCCCGCTCTTGTCGGGCAGATGGGCGTACATGACCGAGGCCTCCGCCTTGTCAGCCTCGCGCAGGAGGGAGAAGAGACAGTGGGCTTGGGTGGCGAGATCGTCCTTGCCTCCGACGGGGAAAAGATTTTCGTTTTTGAGAAAGGGCATCTCCTCCAGATAGCAGAGGATGGCGCAAGACCTCTCCGCCTGCTCCCGTTGCAGGAACGCCAGTACGTCCTCGGGGGCGCCGTCCAACAGCACCAGAGGGGTGGCGGGGGCATAATGCTTGTACATCATACCGGGGGACAGGGGGCGCTCCCCCTCCTTCATCTGCTCCAGCACGGCGGGGGCGATGACCACCCGCTCGCAGACGCAGGTCAAAGCATCGGCGGTAACGGCACCGGGACGGAGCAGGGTCAGGTATTCGCCCTCATGATCGTGGCCGATGCTCACGATGGTGGATTCCAGACCGATGTCACTCTCTCCGCCGTCGATGATGATATCCACCCGACCCGACAGATCGGCAATGACGTGCTCGGCCACGGTGGGAGAGGGCTTGCCCGACAGATTGGCCGAGGGAGCGGCCACGGGGACGTCACCGCACTCTTTGAGAAGGGCGTGAGCGATGGGATGATCGGGACAGCGCACCGCCACGGTATCCAGTCCTCCCGTGGTGGCGTAGGGAATGCACTCCCGCTTGGGAAGGATGACCGTCAGAGGCCCCGGCATAAAGGCCGCCGCCAGACGGTTGTACAGATTTCCCGTGTAGGCGTATTTATCCGCCTCGGCAGGGTCGTGAATATGAATGATGAGCGGGTTATTCGAAGGACGACCCTTGGCGGCATAAATCTTTCGGGAAGCCTCGGCGTCCAGACCGTTTCCCCCCAGGCCATACACCGTCTCGGTGGGGAAGACCACCAATCCACCGGCGCGTATAACGGCGGCGGCAAGACTGATCTCAGCAGAAGAGCCGGTAAGGTCGGTTATGTGAATGATTTCGGTATGCAAAACAGCCTCCGATGTGGTGAAATTTTAAAAGTGTTGATAGAAAAGGAGATTTCATTTGCCACGAATGCGTCTCTCCTGCTCCCATTCCAAAAGCTCCCCCCGCAGGACGTCGGCGGCATGGACACGAAACACGTCTGGGAGGAGGGATACGCAGGGGAAGCCACCCTCCATGCGGCAGAGCATCCGCGCGTGATCCAGATAATCCTCCTCGCGGGGCATGGGGGTATTGGTACCGATATGGTCGAAATTCAGCACCTTGTCATGGGAGGAATAGCGACAGACCTTGTAGTGCTCGGTGGTGACGGCACGCCAATCGCGGATGTTGAAATTGACGTCGTTGATGCGGACGGTGTCGCAGTAGCGTGAGGCGAAGAGATCGCCGATATGTCCCTCGATCTCCACCGTGGAGTCCAGGCTCTTGATGACCTTGTGCATCAAGCGCATGAGCTCCTGCATCTCCCGCTTGTTGCCGTAGGACATATCCATCTTAAATTTCTTGAAGCCCATGTCGATATAGGGCTCGAATATGCTGCGGTAGTAGTCCTCCAGAACGGGATCGGGAAGCAGAAAGGACAGCTTGCGGCTCTCCTCCAACTCCGCACCGCAGGGAAAATACTTACCCAAAAGCCGGGGATACTTACGAATCAGCTCACAGTTCGGGGTGACCGTGAAGGGAGCGAACCAAAGACCGGGAATAAAGCCCTCGTTTTTCATGTCGGATACAAGCCCGCGCATATTGGGGAATTTTTCCCGATCCACGATCCAGTTCCCAAAGCAGGGCTTACCGTCGGGAGCCTTGTCGCGCACGTCCCAACCGTCATCGATGGTCAGCTTACCCCTGGGAAGCTTCAGCTTGTCCACGCGGCGCATATACTCATACACGAAATCGGAAGTAATGGCCTTTTGCACCTCAGAATAGCCCAAGGATACGGCGCGGTTCTTTTGATCCACCCAGGTACAGTATTCCAACCCGCTCCAGAAATCTTCGGGCTTTTGCGTAGGGGGAAGCGTAGCCAGGACAGCCTCGTTATAGGCGAGCCACTCGGAGAAGGGCTCGCAGTCCTCGTTGACCCAAAGCCCCTGTCCCGCAGGGCAGGTGACGGTTAGACGGTAAGCACCGTCATAGGAAAAGCTACCGCCTACCTGGTTCATGAATCCGAAAAATTTATGACAGGCCAAAATAACGGGTGAGCCCGAGGTACTGCTGGCATTGATGGTGAAGGGATCCTGACAGAAGGGATCGTAGGTAGCGTAGACATTGGAGCCCCAGCCGTTGTAATAGGGCCGATACAGGGGAGGCATGACCGTAAAGGTCAGTACGGTCTCCGTATCAAAATAACGGTATTTCATCAGAGGGTTTCCTCCTGCTCTTTCAGCTTTTCAGCCGTATCTGCGGCGGTCAGAGCCTCGATCATGGAGCCAATATTCCCGTTCATGAACCCATCCAGGTCAAAAATGGATAACCCGATGCGGTGATCGGTCACACGGCTCTGGGGGTAGTTGTAGGTGCGTATTTTTTCGCTTCGGTCGCCTGAGCCCACCTGGGACTTACGCGCAGAGGCTCTCGCCTCGTCCTGCTCGGTCTTCTTGATGTGGTAGAGCTTGGCCTTCAGCATTTCCAGAGCCTTGTCCTTGTTCTGGAACTGCGAACGCTCCTGCTGACACTCGATCACAATACCTGTAGGCTTGTGTGTCAGCCGCACCGCCGACTCGGTTTTGTTGATATGCTGACCGCCCGCACCGCTGGATTTGCAGGACTCGAAAACCAGATCAGAGTCCTTGATCTCGATCTCCACGTCCCTCACCTCGGGCAGCACCGCAACCGTAGCCGCCGAGGTCTGGATGCGTCCCTGGGATTCGGTCACGGGAACCCGTTGAACACGGTGTCCACCCGACTCAAACTTGAAACGGGAATACGCGCCCTTGCCTTCTACCAGGAAGGTGATTTCTCGGTAGCCTCCCAGCTCGGTCTCATTCACCGAGGTCACGCTGACCTTGAAGCCGTTGCTTTGGGCATACATACTGTACATACGGAAGAGATCCGCTGCGAACAGCGCGGCCTCCTCACCGCCCGTTCCGGCGCGAAGCTCCATGATGACCGAGCAATCGTCCTCGGGATCCTTAGGGATAAGCAGCTTTTGCAGCTCGTCAGCGGCCTCGGCCAGCTTGCCCTTGAGCATCTCGGCCTCGTCCTCGGCCAGTGCCTTCAGCTCGGGGTCGTCACCCATAGAGGCCAGTTCCAAAGCCTCGGCACGGGCATTCTCCAGCCCCCTGTACAGGCGGTAGGCCTCTACCAAGGGGGTTAAATTATGGTATTCCTTGATGAGTGCCGTGTACACAGCGGGATCAGCCGCCGTCTCGGGAAGGGAGAGACGGAACTCGATGTCCTCGTATTTGGCGGCAATGGGAATGAGTTTTTCGAACATAGTTGAATCCTTTTGAAGTTTTTGGGATTCTCAAACCTTTTTCCAAAAAAGGTTTGAGCCGCCGGAGGCTGCTCTCTCGCTCTTACGCCTTAAAGAACGCCTCAAACGCCTGATGCGCGGTATAGAGATCGGCCTTGGAGACCACCTCGTAGGGCGCGTGCATGGCGATCACAGGCACACCGAGGTCAACGGTTTCGATGTTGTGCTTGGCAATGAACTTGGCTACGGTACCGCCGCCGCCCTGATCCGCCTTGCCCAGCTCGCCTGCCTGCCAGACGACACCGGCATCGGCCAGGATCCTGCGCACCCACGCCACGAATTCAGCGGGAGCATCGTTGGTGCCCGACTTTCCGCCGTGACCCGTGTACTTGGACATGGCTACGCCACAGTTAAGCAGGGCGGTGTTGCGGCGCTCAAAGACCTCGGCGAAGTTGGGATCAAAGCAAGCCGCCACGTCGGAGGACAGACACTTGGAATTGGCTTTCACGGTGGAAAAGTTACCGCCCAGGGCGGCGGTGATCTCAGCAATGAGATCGGTCAGCAGCTCGGTCTGCATACCCGTGTTGCCCTCAGAGCCGATCTCCTCCTTGTCGGCCAGGATGACCATAGCGGTATGGATAGCATCATCGGTGCCGAACAGAGCGGTGAGAGAAGGATAGGCACACACGCGGTCGTCGTGACCGTAGGCGCCGATCAGAGAGCGATCCAGACCCACGTCCCGTGCCTTGTCAGCGGGAACGGCGGAGAGATCGGCGGAGAGGAAATCCTCCTCGGTGATGCCGTACTTCTCGTTGAGCAGAGCCAGAATGTTGAGACGGATGGCGTCGCCGCCCTCACAGCCGGGGTAGGGACGGGAGCCCATCAGAAGATTCAATCCCTCAGCGGGGATGGCAGAGCCCAGGGGCTTTGCGGACTGATCCTTGGCCAGGTGGGGGAGCAGATCGTTGATGTAGATCACGGGATCGGTGGGATCCTCGCCAATGCAGACGTTCACTACGGAGCCGTCAGCCTTCACCACAACGCCGTGGAGGGCGAGAGGAATGGTCACCCACTGGTACTTGCGGATACCGCCGTAGTAGTGGGTCTTGAAGAAGGCCATGCCGCCGTCCTCGTAGAGGGGGGACTGCTTGACGTCGATACGGGGCACGTCCACGTGGGAGGCCACGATGCGGATACCTTGATTAATGGGCTCGGAGCCGATACGGAACAGATACAGGTTGCGGCCTCGATTGTTGTAGTAGTATTTCCCGCCAACCGTCAGGGGCATGCCCAGGGTGTAGGGAATGTAGCCCTCCTTTTCGGCCATTTCAATGGTCACGGTCACAGCCTCCCGCTCGGTCTTGGCGGCGTCCAGGTAGGCCATGTAGCCGGGGGCGTAATCGTAAACGGCCTTGATGGCGGCCTCGTCGGCCTTCTCGTAGAAATTAGCCTTCTTGTAACCCAGCTTTGCCTCCAGCTCGGTCGCAGTGATCTTATCAGACATAGTAAACAAACCTCGTTTCATGAATATTTTGAATGATTGAGATACAAGTTACAAGATACGAGATACAAGATTACGGGATACGGTCATATCTTGTATCTCATATCTTGTATATTATCTTATTTGGCATATAGCCTGTCATACATTTCCCACGCATCCGTGACCCTCGCCACGAACTGCCTCGTCTCTTTGAAGGGGATCTTTTTCAGCCCCCCCTCGCCGTCGGCATAGCGGTCGTTCTCCAGCCACTCGTCCACGTTGCCCAGCCCTCCGTTGTAGGCGGCGAGGGCCAGCTCCCAATCGCCGTAGCGATCGTAGAGATAGGACAGGCAGTAGGTGCCGTACTTGATGTTGGTCTCGGGATCGTAAAGCATCCCGCTCTCCAAATGCTCGAAGAGCATATCGTCGGTGAGCCACTCAAAGGTAGAGGGCATGAGTTGCATGAGCCCCACCGCTCCTGCACCCGAAACCGCCCCCGAATCAAAGGAGCTCTCGGTGCGGATCACGGCGAAGACCAGAGCCTCGGGTACACCGTATTGCTCGGCGTAGACCTCCACGTATTCGGCGTATTCTCTCGGGTAGGCATTCTTTTCCAAGCAGGTGATGATAAAATCCGCCAGAAAACCCAGACCGATGGCGATGACCGCCAGGAGAGCGATCATCAGGGCGCGGGGCGGGTTCTTCCAGTCGATCTTCATGAAAGCACCCCCCACAAGGCAAGCAGACGCCGCACGTCGTTCTCCAAAGCAGGCAAATCGCCGCCATTCAGGATCACGGCATCCGACCGCTCCCTAAAGAATTCGTCGTCATGGGATGCTGCCAGCCGCGACCGCGCACGGTTCTCGTCCAAGCCGTCCCGCGCCATAATGCGGGCAAGCCTGACCTCAAAGGGTGCCAGTACCGACAGGATGAATCCGCACTCGGCGTCAAACCCCGACTCAAAGAGCTGGGGCGCATCCACCAGCACAGCGGGAACGCCCTTGCTCTCATAGCCTGCCAGCAGGATACGAACTTGCTTCAAAATATAACGGTGGGTAATAGCGTTGAGATCGGCGAGATCCTTTTCATGACCCTCTGCAAAGACCAGGTTGGCCAAAGCCTTTCGGTCAAGCGTCCCGTCGGGATGGAGAATACCCGACCCGAACCGCCCCGCCAGCTCGCCGAGACAAGCGGAAGGCGGGATCAGCAGATCATGGTACACCTGGTCCGTATCAATGGAGGGAACCCCGAATTCCGCGAACAGGGAAGCCATGACACCCTTTCCTGCCCCGCTGGGTCCGGTCAGTCCGATCGTCAGCATAGCGACACCTCCCGCCCGGTGCGGTCACTCTCCAAAGCGGCCTCCAGGATCATCTGCACGTAGGCTCCATCCGAAAAGGACGGCTCGCAGGGAGTTCCATTCGCCACGGCAGACAGAAAATTCACCATGCAACCGATATGCCCGCGCAGCCAGCCCTGGGGAGCCTTGATAGCGGGGAAGCCCGAGGCGGGGGAGGGATACCGCCCCACGCACTCGATGCGGGTATACCCCCGCACCCCGCCCATGGGAGCACCCACGGCGGTGGCATCGTAGAAGTCCAGATAGTTGGGATCCATCAGGGAGAAGGACAGGGAACCGCGCTCCCCGTTCACCGAGAAGCTCAGCTCGTCGTTAGCCCCCTGAGTCAGCTTGGAGACGGTCACGGTCCCCATAGCCCCCTCGCGTGTGCCGCAGATGACGTAAAAGGCCTCGTCGGCGTCGGTCTCCCACACCGAACCGTCCACCTTCAAATGGGTAGGATAGGCGATCTGGGACTTGCCCAGCACGAAGGAGAGCTCTCCGCACAGGTAGTGGCAGAGATCCAATACGTGAGGGCCGAGATCGTACCAGGTCCCGCCCCCCGCCTCGGCGGTCTGCTTCCACCCCACGCGGCGGTCGGGGTCGATGCAGGAATTATGCTTGTAGGTAAACGCAAAGGACAATATCCGCCCCAGCCTGCCCTCGTCGATGAGCTGTCGCGCCCGCATGATGGGAGCCAGAAAGCGGTTGTTGAACACCGTCCCACAGACCACGCCTTGCTCCTCGGCCAGCCTCGCCAGCTCCAAGGCCTCGGCGGCGGTCATGGTCAAGGGCTTCTCGCACAGCACCGACTTCCCGGAAAGGATCGCCGCCTTAGCTACCCGGTAGTGGAGGGGATTGGGGGTGCATATGTCGATCACGTCGATCTCGGGATCGGCGATCAGCTCCTCGGGAGAGGCCGCCGCCCGGGGGATCCCATACTCGGCGGCAAAGACCTCGGCTCTCGCGAGGGAGGAAGCGCACACCGCCACAACCTCGGCGGTAAAGTCCAGATCGGCGGTCTTATAGAAGAAGGGCAGATTCCGCACCGACCACAAATGAGTCTTGCCCATAAAGCCAATGCCAACGAGTCCGATTCGCGTTTTTTTCATGTTCCGCCTCCTGCCTATAAAAATACAGCTTATATTATATAATATTTCCGAAAAAAATGCAAGGGGGTGAGGCGTAGAAAGTGGTGAATTTTTGGTGAAGATTAATGGTGAAGGATCGGCTCAGTTTCAAATTGGAGTTTAGCGGTGGGTTTCCTCGTGAGCCTTCCCTTGTGAGGGAAGGGGGACCGCGAAGCGGTGGATGAGTAGCCGATAAATGGACATTTCCCGAAGGGAAATGATCTGCTTTCCTCCATATAAAAACCTTTCCTGATAGTGCTTTATAGTGCT